>JALSJV010000001.1 GCA_026989215.1 Acidimicrobiia bacterium
CGACACCCTCCAGGCATGCCGAGAGGCGTGTGGCGGGCAGGGATACCTGGCCGTGAATCGCCTCGGCCCGATGCGGGCCGACGTCGATGTCTTCACCACCTACGAAGGCGACAACACGGTCCTCGCCCAGCTCCTCACCAAGGGCCTCCTCACCGATCATCGATCCCAGTTCGAGGATCTCACCCCCACACGGCTACTCCGCCACCTCACCGCTCGCCTGAGCGGCGCCATGGCCGAGGCGATCCCCCGTCTGGGCGCGGTGGCCGAGGTCGCCGACCCGGACGCCCAACTCGAGCTCCTCCGCCGCCGCGAGGCCCACATCCTCGACACGCTGGCACGGCGGATCCGCAAACGAACCGACGACGGCGTCGATCCCGCCCTCGCCTTCCTCGACGTCCAGCCCCACGTCCTCGCTGCCGCCCGCGCCCACGTCGAGCGAATCGCCCTCGAGTCCGTCCTCCGCCGGGAACGGGCTGCCGCGACCGAGGATCTCCGCTCCCTCCTCGGCCGTGTCCGGGGGCTCACCGCCCTCTGGTGGACCGAAGGGGATCTGGGTTGGTTCCTGGAGCACGGAGTCCTCACTCCGGCGGGAGCCGCCGAGGTGCGCCGTCGCGTCACCCGGCTCTCCGCGGAGCTGCGGATCGACGCCCGGCACGTCGTCGACGCCTTCTCGATCCCCGACGAGGTCCTGGCCGCACCCATCGCCCTCTGAGTCGGCCGGTACCCATCGAAGCCGTTACCCTGGCGCCGCCGACGACGAAGAGGTGACGACGTGGCAAGCATCCTCGGCTTCGGTGGCTACGCCCCGGCCCAGGTGATGACGAACGACGACTGGGCCGAGTTGGTGGACACCACCGACGAATGGATCACGACCCGAACCGGGATCAAGCGTCGCCACCTCGCCGCGCCCGACGAGACGACCCTCGACCTGGCGGCCAGCGCCTCCGAGCGGGCGTTGGCGGACGCCGGACTCTCACCCGCCGACATCGACGAGATCATCGTCGCCACCGACACCCCCGAGGTGTACACCCCCGACACCGCGTCCTTCCTCCAGGACCGCCTCGGTGCACCCGAAGTCCCCGCCTACGATCTCGGCGGCTCCGGCTGTGCCGGGTTCGTTCAGGCTCTGGACGTGGCACGGGCGCGCATCCATCTCCACCCCAGGCGGGTCCTCGTCGTCGGCGTCGAGCTGATCACCAGGCTGGTCTCCTGGAAGGATCGCGCCACCGCGGTCCTCTTCGGGGACGCCGCCGGAGCCGTGGTGATGGGACCGGACGAGGGAAAGGCCACGGTGCTCGACGTGGTGGCCGGCACCGACGGGTCGAAGACCGACATCCTCACGCTGATGGTCGGCGGGACCCGCTACCCCTTCGGCCCCGAAGCCGCGAAGACCGGGGAGCATCAGCACCTGATCATGCACGGCCAGGACGTGTTCAAAGAGGCCGTTCGGAGGATGACCCAGGCGGTGCGGGACGTGCTCGAGCGGGTGGGTCGCACCGCGGCGGACGTGGCGCTCGTCATCCCCCACCAGGCCAACAAGCGGATCATCGACGCGGTTCGGCGGCGTCTGGAGGTGGAGGAGGACCGCGTCTACGTCAACATCGAGGAATACGGCAACACCGGATCCGCCTCGGTGCCCCTCGCCCTCTGGGAGGCGAAGGAGCAGGGAAAGATCGCCGAGGGCGACCTGGTCGTGCTGACCGCCTTCGGTGCCGGATTCCACTGGGCGGCCGCCGCCCTCCAATTCTGAGCCGACCTTGAGGCTTTCTTGACTTTTTCTTGGGTTGAGGCCGAAGGGCGTCCTCGTACCCTGGGGGGAGACCGGTGTCGAGATCCCCACAGGGAGGGACGTTCATGATCCGCAGACTGCGCACGCTGGTGTCCGGGTTGGTGGTGACGAGTCTGCTCGTCGTCCCCGGCACCGCCGCCGCCCAGACGACCGAGATCGTCGCCGACACCGGCGGCGCCTCCTTGCAGCTCACGGTGCTCGGCACGCCGGTCCAGATCGGAGTCGTCCTCGACGAGCTCGGCCAGATCACCGAGGTGACCGTCGGCGGGGAGACCGTGACCTCGGAGGGCACCTCGAAGGTCCGAGTCGTGCTCGGCGATGACCCCGCCGCCACCGCCGTCGTCGAGGTGAAGGCGAAAAAGGACAAACTCCGGACCCAGGTTCGGGCGACGACCCTCGACGGCCTCGTCGGACCGCAGAGCTGGAGCGGCAAGCTGTTCGGATCGGACGTGCCGACCACGGTGACGTTCGACGTCACCAACGACGGAGGCGTGCCCGGGATCGCCAACATCGTCGTCGGTGCGGTCTCCCCGGCCGACGCCACCTATGAGGTTCGTGGGCCATCGACGAAGGTCGAACACGACGAGGCCGAGGCCGAAGCGGCGATCCTCTTCCGCTGGAACGGCTACGACATGAAGCTCAAGATCGAGGTCGAGGTCGAGAACGACGACGACCACGGCCTCATGGCGAAGCTGAAGGTCGAGCTGAAGGGCAAGGACCGCCAACGCCTCCGGAACCAGCTCCTGGCGGACATCGCCGGTCAGCGGACCTGGCAGGGTCGAGGCTGCAACGGTGAGGCCTACGAGGTCACCTACACGATCAGCTCGGTCGACGGATCCCTGACCGTCGACTCGGCCACCGTGGACGGCATCCCGGTCACCGGCATCGAGATCCACGACCACCGCTTCGAGGTCCGCTTCCCCGACAGCAAGGCCCGCCTCGAGGTCTCGACCCGCCAGAACGGGGACGGCACCTGGGATCTGAAGGTCGATTCGAAGACGACCGAGAAGTGCCGTGACGACGACGATGACGACGACGAGTACCGCAAGAAGAAGGACGACGACGACGACGAATACCGCAACAAGAAGGACGACGACGACGAATACCGCAACAAGAAGGACGACGACGACGAATACCGCAAGAAGAAGGACGATGACGACGACGGCGACGACTGATCGTTCGCCTCGCGGAGGGCGGCGCCGGGACCTCGGCGCCGCCCTCTTGCTCGTGGTGGTCGCCGCCTGTTCCTCGGCGCCGGCGGCGACCACCACGACGGCGCTCTCGGTCACCACCCGGCCTCCGGTGCCCTCGGAGACGTCGCCGGAGGCACCTCCCGACGCGCCGAACCTCCTCCGTCGAGCGGTCGCCGCCCTGCAGGACGGGTATCGGTTCACCGCCACGGTCGTCGTCGATGGTCAGGTCGCGGCCTCCACCGACGGGCGCTGGCAGCGGGGATCGTCGCTGCTCACCGTCGAGTCGGGGGCCGCCACCGTCGACTACCTGATCACCCCCGAAGGGCAGTGGGCGCGCACCACGGGGGGCGAGTGGTCCCAGGTGGAAGAGGCGAGCCCGGTCGGAGACCCGGTGACCCCCATCGCCGAACCCCTCTCCGCCGAGCTGCTCGCCTGGGACGGGACGACGGCCCGCATCCTCGCCCGATACCCGGCCGAACGCCTCGGCCGGAGCGGGGATCCCATCGACGTGACGCTGATGGTCGTCGACGGGGTCTTGACCGAGCTCTCCTACACCTTCGAGGCGGACGGGGCGCAGGTCGAGGCGACGACGACCTTCACGCCCGACCCGAACGGCCCGGCGATCACGTCACCGTCCGCTCCCTGATCCCCATCCGATCGCACGGGTGGCGATCGTCGCCGATCGGACGCGTCGGCACCCGGGTCGGGACCCGGGTACCGATTCGGCGTCAAGCGATCGAGACCCTGTCCTGCGGGGACCGCAGGGTCCAGAGGGCGAGCCCGATCATGATCATGACGAGGCCGGAGAAGAGCGCCAGCGCCGACAGCGCGTAGGCCATGATGCCCAGGTGCAGGGCCGTGGTGAGGGTGGTGGCGGTGATCCAGATGTTGCGGGCCTGGTTGGGCACCATCACCGGCTCACCGTTCTCGTCCAGCACCGGATTTCCGGCGTCGTCGACCTGGGGCACGAAGCGCGGCATCTCGGCGTACCGGAGACCGTCGGTGTTCTCGAGGGTGTGCTCGACGATGATGTCCGCCTGGGCCTTCATCGTCAGCGGCCCCCGCACCGGGGTCTCGGGGATCGGGGCGTCGGGCGGAGTGACGATGTTCTCCGCGACCGCCTGATTCCAGGTGTAGACGACGCCGAAGACGCCGCCCGCCACCGAACCGAGGCCGACGATCAGCGAGAGGATCGCTGCGATCGCCAGGATGCGGTTGCGCCTCGACACGGCGGTCGGAGGCAGGCGGGTGGTCTTCTCGTGGCCTCGCTCCAACGTGGTGGCCATGAGACCCTCCTTTCGGTCGGAGCTTGTGAAACCTTTCACAAGTATCTTCCCTCCCTGCGCCCTCCCGTACCAGGGCCCTTCGGCCACCGTCCCCGCCGAACGTCCCGACCGTCGAACCCGTCGGGGATCGGGACCTTCGACCCTCAAGAGACCCCCATCGGCGGCCGACAGGAGACCTGGCCCCGCCAGGGGGGCCGAGCAGCGATACGGAGACCCGCTAAGGGGCTCCGGGCCGGGCCCGGCACGAAGGCCGGGCCCTGTCGCGACACGGTCACCGCCCAGACACGACCTCGTCGACGAACGAAGCCACCGCGTCCAGCACCGCAGGCCCCCAGGCCAACGCCGGATCGTTGTGGTCGGCCCCCTCGATCACGACCATCCGTCTCGGCCCCGACGCCGCCTCGTACACGGCTCTGCTCTGCTCGACCGGCACGATCCGGTCACCGGAGCCGGCCACCACCAGCACCGGGATGTCGACCCGTCGGATCCGTTCCAGATTCGGGTACCGATCCCGCACGAGCCCCGGCACGACCAGGAAGGGGTAGTGGACCCTGGCGACCTCCGGCAGCGACGTGAACGGCGAGCGGAGGACGAGGACGGCCGGTTCCCGCTCCAGGGCGAGCCCGAGCGCGACCGCGGCGCCGAGGGACTCCCCGAAATAGACGACACGGCCGGGATCCACGTCCGGGCGGGCGACGAGCGCCCCCACCGCCGCCCGGGCGTCCGCAGCCAGGCCCTCCTCCGAAGGGCTCCCCCCGTTCCCCCCGAAGCCTCGATAGTCGACCAGGAACACCCCGAACCCACGCGCTGCCAGCCCCTCCGCCAGAGGCAGGCGATGGGCGCGGTTCCCGGCGTTGCCGTTGAACACGACCACCGTCCCCCGGGCCTCGGGCCCGACCGGCGGAACGAACCAGCCGACGGCCTCGAGGCCGTCCTCGGTCGTGTACGCCACCTCCTCCACCCCCGCGACCTCGGGAAGCGCTCGGGTGGGGAAGTAGACGAGCCGCCGCTGGAACACCCAGAGCAACACCGACACGGTCACGATCCCGGCGAGGACCAGGCCCACCGCCCTCATGGGGGAAACCACATCGGTCGTGCAGGCATCGGCGACGCCGATCGTACCGACCGGGCGTCTCCGGGATCGCCCCGTCGAAGCCCCCCGGCGCCTACGAGCCGGGCCGCACCGACACCAGCTCGACCTCGAAGGTCAAGGCCTGACCGGCCAGCGGGTGATTGGCATCCACGGTGATCGTGTCGTCGGTCACCTCGACCACGGTCGCCGGCACCCCGTCGCCGAGCATCACGTGGTCGCCGACCGCCAACCCGTCGGGAGCGGCGCTGGCAGGCACCTGGATGACCAACGAAGGGTCGGGCTCCCCGTAGGCGTCTGCAGGTTCGAGACGGAACGTCGTCGTCTCGCCGACTTCGAGACCACGAACCGCCGCCTCGAAACCGGGGATGAGCTGGCCTGCACCCACCTCGAAGGCGAGAGGCTCACGGCCATGGGACGTGTCGAACTGGGTGCCGTCGTCGAGGGTTCCTCGGTAGTGGACCTCGACGTGGTCGCCGTCGATGGGCATTGCGCGCTCCTTCGGATCGTGTTCACCAAGACGCCCGTCGAGCTGGAGCTCCTGCGCGCCGTGTCCTTCACGCCGCCGACGTCGAGGTGACGCCCAGGCTACCGTGCCGGCCCGGGTTCGTCGCCATCCTGGTTTCGGAGGAAGCGTTCGATCTCCGCCGCCAGCTCCTCGCCGGTGGTGAGACCGATCTCGTCCACCATCGCCTCCAGCTTCTCCACCACCGACCGGATATCCGGTCGAGCCGCCACGATGGCGTCCAGATGGGTCCGCTGCGACGCCGCCGCCTCGACGAGCTCGGTCACGTCGAAGTCGACACCGACGACGCCGGAGACCGCCTCCACCAACGCCAGTGCCGCCGCCGCATACTCCGCCCCCACGTACTGGGGAACCCGTGCCCACAGCCCGATCGTCGTGATGCCGGCATCGGCGACCGCCTTCTCCACCACCGAGACCGCCGACGCCGGCACCCGGAGCGTCCCCTCCGGATGCGAATGTCCCTCCGGGAGCGCCTCACGGCTCGAAGCCGTGGCGACGATCGTGACCGGGCGGGTGTGGGGTGTCGCCCAGGGGATGCCGCCGAGGGAGATGTGACGGACCACCCCGAGATCCCGACTCAGCCGTACGACCTGGGCGGCGAATCGATGCCAGTTCCAGTTCGGTTCGGTGCCGATGAGCGCCAGCAGATCGAGCTCACCGACCCGTCGATGCCGCAGCGTCATCGACGGCCATTCGACCCCGGTCATCACGCCCTCGTCGAACTGGACGATCGGTCGGTTCTGGCGGAAGTCGAACAGCAGGTCGGGATCGAACTCTGCCACCACCTCCCCGCCGCCGACCAACGTCTCGGCGGCGACCGTCCCGGCCTTCCCGGCGTTCACCCAGCCGTCGAGGGCGACGATCAGCACCGAGCCCGGGAACGTTCCGGACCGCTTCGACGTGAACCAGGCCATGGGGAAACCATAGGCCTCCCTGCCGCATCACACCGCGGCGCCCGACGCGTCGGAGTTCTTCCCCCACCCCGAGGGGGAAGTACCCGCCGACGCAGGAGGCGGGGGATGGGGGTGCAGCAGTGCACGGTTCTCGCCCCCCTCGCCCCGCTCGGGGACTCCCCCCGCAAGCGGGGGGAGAAGATTGGGGTCTAAGAATGGAGCTCCACGACGTCGCCGTCCTCCAGGACGTGATCCCGTCCGACCTGGCGGCCCTCCATCTCGTCGTTCCACAGGCGGGCGAAGCGGAGATTCCGGGCGATGTCCTTGTGGATCAGCACGGCCAGATCCGCCACCGTCTCACCACGA
>JALSJV010000002.1 GCA_026989215.1 Acidimicrobiia bacterium
GGACGGGAATCGACCGCGACCCGTCCTCCCATCGCCTCCACCAGGCGGGCCACGATCGAGAGCCCCAGACCCGAACCTTCGGGACGTGCCTCCCGATACCTCCGTGCCACGTAGAAGCGTTCGAAGACGTGGGGGAGGTCCTCGGGATCGATGCCGGCACCGGTGTCGCCGACACGGATCGTGACCTCCGACGGCAGACCGACGAGCTCGACGGTGACGGTCCCGGCTTCGGGGGTGTACCGCAGGGCGTTCTCGACGAGATTCCCGACGAGCTGAGCCACCCGGTCGGGGTCGATGAGACGCAGACCCACGGCCTCGAATCTGGCGACCAGCTCGACCCGCGCAGCCCGAGCCCGCGGTTCGAAGCCTGCCACCACCTCCGCGAGGTGGGCCGAGAGGTCGACCGGCTCGGGCCGCAGGGTGAACTCGGCCGATTCCAGCCGGGCGAGGAGCATCACGTCTTCGATGAGGCGCCGGAGGCGCCGACTCTGGGTGTCGAGCACCGAGGCGATCCGACGGACCTCGTCGGGATCGTCGATCCCCTCGGCGAGGGCCTCGGCGTACCCCCCGATGGTGGTGAGCGGGGTTCGCAGGTCGTGGCCGACACTGAGCAGGAACTCCCGCTCGCGTGCACGCGCCTCGCCGAGGCGTTCGGCCATCTCGTTGAACGCGTCGGCCAGGGCCGCCAACTCGTCGTCGCCCTCCGGTTCGGCTCGGGCCGTGAGGTCGCCGGCCGAGACCGCTCGGGCGGCCTCGGCCAGGGGTTGCAGGCGCCGCTCCAGGGACCGGGAGAGGATCCGGGCGGCGAACGCCGCCAGGACGGCGACGACCCCCAGCACCACCGCCAGCAGCCGGGTCGGGATCGCTTCGGTCTGGTACGCCCGGGTGAGGGCGAGGGCGACGACCGCACCCCGCCGGCCGATCTCCCCCACCGGCACGACGAGGACCTGATGGGTGCGCCCTTCCCGGGGGATCTGCAGGAACACGTTCTCGCCGCTCAACAGCCGGCCGGTGTCGAGACCGAGGTCGCCGAGAGCCGGACGTCCGATGATCCCACCGTCCGGGGCCACGAGGAAGATCTGCAGCTCGGTGGAGCCGGCAGCCCGCCTGAGCGAGTCGAGCTCCGTGGCCAACGTGGTGTCTCCGGCGCGAATCTGGGCGAGCACCTCACGATCGGTGAGCCGAGTCCGAATCTGCTCGGCGGCGACGGCGGCGACCCGTGCCATCTCCCGCCGAGTCGCCTGGGCACGGCTGAGGTTCGCCACGACGACGAGGGTGACGGTGAGCGCCACCAGCACCGCGGCCGCCACCCCGAAGATGGCCCAGAAGAATCGCCGACGCATCAGCCGTCCAGCCGATACCCGACACCCCAGACGGTCTCCAGGGGAAGCGCCGGGATCTTCTTCCGGAGCTGACGCACGTGCACGTCGACGGTTCTCGTCTCCCCGAAGTAGTCATACCCCCACACCGCGGAGAGGATCTGGGCTCGGGAGAGGGCCAGGCCACGGTTCTCTGCCAGATACCAGAGGAGATCGAACTCCCGGGCGGTCGGCCGGATCACCTCACCGTCGGGAGTACGGACCTCCCGACGGCCCCCGTCGATCTCGACCCCGTCGATCTCGATGACCTTGGGGGCCTCCCGGGGCTCGTCGATGCGCCGGAGCACCGCCCGGACCCGCGCCAACAGCTCCCGGGGCGAGAAGGGCTTGGTGACGTAGTCGTCCGCCCCCACCTCGAGCCCGACGATCTTGTCCACCTCTTCGTCCCGGGCCGTGAGCATGATCACCGGCACCGCGGAGAAGCCCCGGATCTGCCTGCAGACGTCGATCCCGTCGATCCCCGGCAGGTTGAGGTCGAGGAGCACCACGTTGACCGGGCGGGTCCGGAGACGGGCGATCGCCTCCTCCCCCGTGACGGCGTGGAGGAATCGGAACCCGTCACGTTCGAAGAAGCCCCGCAGCATGTCGGCGATGGCGTCTTCGTCTTCGACCAGCAGCACGGTGCCTTTGCTCATCTCCACCAACCATCGACCGCCGAGGACACGATCCTGAGAGAGAACGGTAAGGAAACCGTAAACCGGCTACCCGACGACGACCGCCTCCCAGGGACGGAGACGCCTCGGAGATGGCGCTCCCTCCCGATCGCGACGGGTGCCCACGAGGACGCCCCCCTCGACCTGGCTCGGCACGGGGGCCTCCCCGTCGGAGAGATTCAGGACCACCCACACCGGCTCGGCTCCCGCCAGCGTCCGCCGATAGACGAGCGGGTTGGGCGCATCGCCGACGAGCTCGATGTCCCCGAGCTGGAGGACGGGACGCGACCGCCGCAGCCTCAGCAGGCGCCGATAGAGGGAGAGGTGGGAGTCGGGATCGCCGAGCTGGACGGCCACGTTCCGGCGCCGATAGTCGGGGTGGACGGGGAGCCAGGTCGATCGGGTGCCCGGAGGGGAGAAGCCCGCGTGCTCCGCTCCCGTCCACTGCATCGGGGTGCGACACCCGTCGCGGCCGAACCCCGGCATTCGCCGCCCCCAGGGGTCCTGCTGCCGCTCGGGCGGGATGTCGAGGTCTTCCATCCCGATCTCGTCCCCCTGGTAGATGGTCGGTGTGCCCCGGAGGGTGAGCAGCAGCACCGCCGCCGCCTTCGACGCCTCCCAGCCGAACCGGGTGACGATCCTGGGCTCGTCGTGGTTGCCCAGCACCCAGTTCGGCCAGGCACCCGGCGGCAACGCCTCCTCGATCCCCACGATCGCCTCCCGGATCTTCGCCGGGTCGAGGCCGGTGAGCAGGAGCCCGAAGTTGTACGGCTGGTGCAGCTCGTCGAGGTCCTCCCCGTAGTAGGAGGCCCACCGGCTCCAGTCGAACTCGTGGATCTCCCCCACCGTGTAGCGGTCCACCCCATCGGGGTGGCCGTCGACGACCCGCCGAATCTTCCGGAACATCGGATGGATGTCCGGATCGGCCATGTCGTGCACATGCCGCTGTGACGAGAATTCGGCGCTGATCTTGTACCCGTCGTCGGGGATCTCGGCAGGTGGATTGTCCCGCAGCAGCGGATCCTTGGCGATGGCGTGCGCCACGTCGATCCGGAACCCGTCCACGCCCCGGTCCATCCAGAAGCGGAGGACGTCGTGCATCGCCCGCTCCACCTCCGGATTCCGCCAGTTCAAGTCGGGCTGTTCGGCGAGGAAGAGGTGGAGGTAGTACTGCCCGGACGCCTCGTCGAAGGTCCAGGCCGACCCTCCGAAGTGGGAGACCCAGTTGTTGGGCGGCCCACCGTCGGGACCCGGATCCCGCCACACATACCAGTCGCGGCGGACCGAATCACGCCCCGATCTCGACTCGAGAAACCACGGATGTCGATCGGAGGTGTGGTTGGGGACGAAGTCCACGATCACCCTCAGTCCCCGGCGGTGGGCTTCGGCGACGAGCCGGTCGAAATCCTCCAGGGTCCCGAACATGGGATCGACGTCGCAGTGATCCGAGACGTCGTATCCGAAGTCCGCCTGTGGGGACCGGTAGAAGGGCGAGAGCCACAGACTGTCGACGCCGAGGGTGTCGCTGAGGTGGTCCAGACGGGAGATGATCCCCTCCAGGTCGCCGATGCCGTCGCCGTCGGCGTCCGCCCACGAACGTGGATAGATCTGATAGATGACCCCGGTGTGCCACCAGGCCGGTTGGGAAGGAGGCGCCATGGGCGGGCAGCGTAGACGCCGAATCCGACTCCTCAGCGGATCGGGAGCGCCCGCACGCTCGCCCCGATCTCCGACCCCCGGTGGCGGAGCGTCACCCGGGCTCCCGGCTCCACCTCACGACGAACCAGGGCGAGACCGACGGGGGCACCGAGACCGGGCGAGAAGACGGGGGAGGTGAGCCTGCCGACGGTTCGTTCCCCCGCGACGAGCTCGACCCCCGCCGGCGGTACCTCGTCGCCGTCGACCACGATGCCCCGCAGGTGCCGGTTGACGTGGCCCCTCGAGTCGATCCGCGCCACGAGTTCCTGCCCGAGATAGCAGCCCTTCGTGAACGAGACCGCCGCGGTGACGAGGCCCGTCTCCTGGGGGATCGTCCGCTCGTCCACGTCCCGGCCCATGATGGGTTCCCCCTCCTCGACCCTGACTGCCTCCGCCACCTCGCCGGGGACGACCGGGAGATCCGCCGGGGGTTCGCCCGTGTGCAGCACTCGGCCGAGTCCGCGGAGCGGGAGTGCGGCCACCAGACCCTCGACGTCGGACCATCCCTCCGCCGCGACGTCCCGCCCCCACACCTCGAAGCGGGGACGGGGATCCTCGGCGATCCTCACCCGGACCCGGATCCGATACCGGTCGAGGGTCTCCGCCACGGTCGATCCCAGACCAGGATCGGTCACGATCCCGATCCGATCCTCGCCCCGGAGCAGCCACAGGAGCGCCACCAGCTTGCCCTGGGGGCCGAGGAGGAACGACCGTGCCACGGTCCCCGGCGTCATCGCCTCGACGTCCTGGCTGACCAGACCCTGGAGGAAGGAGACCGCGTCCGGGCCCTCCACCCACAGCACCTCGTGGGCGGCGACGTCCGCCACCGCCGTCCCCTCCCGGAGGAGACGGTAGGCGTCACCGCGATCGAGTGCGCCGGTCACGGCCTCTGCGCCCTCGCGATCGCTGCCAACGCCGCCGCCGCCTTGTTCATCGTCTCCTCGTACTCGGCGTCCGGGTCGGAGTCGGCGACGATCCCCGCCCCCGCCTGCACCCAGGCGTCCTCACCGGCCAAGACCACCGTTCGGAGACAGATCGCCGTGTCGATGTTGCCCGAGAAGTCGAGGTACCCGACGGCCCCCGCGTAGGGCCCCCGGGCCACCGGCTCGAGATCGTCGATGATCTCCATCGCCCTCACCTTGGGGGCACCCGACACCGTCCCGTGGGGAAAGGTGGCCCGGAGCACGTCGACCGGCCCGACACCGTCGCGCAGCTTCCCCGACACACCGGAGACGATGTGCATCACGTGCGAGTATCGCTCGACCACCATGAGATCGTCGACGCTCACCGTGCCGTACTCGCAGACCCGCCCGAGGTCGTTGCGCGCCAGGTCCACCAGCATGACGTGCTCGGCACGTTCCTTCGGATCGGCGAGGAGCTCGACCTCCAGTCGGCGATCCTCATCCTCGGTCCGACCCCGTGGCCGCGTCCCGGCGATCGGGCGTGAGAACACGACCCCGTCCCGAACCCTCGTCATCAACTCCGGCGAAGAACCGGCGATCGTGACGTCGGGACGTCGGAGATAGAAGAGGAACGGTGACGGGTTGATCGCCCTCAGCGCCCGATAGACGTCGAAGGGGTCACCGGTGAACGAGGTGGCGAGACGCTGCGAGAGCACGATCTGAAAGGCGTCTCCGTCGAGGATGTGCCGCTTGGCGACCCTCACCGCCTCCACGAACTCCTCCCGGGTGAAGGTCGACGTCGTCGGTGGGGTACCCGTCGGCACACCCGCGACCCGGGGCCGGTAGTCGAGACCCTCCCCGAGCCGCCCCACCGCCTCGGTGAGGCGCTCCGTCGCATCGGCGTAGGCGGCGTCCGGGTCCCCCTCGACGAACACGTTCCGCACCAACGTGATCGTCTGGGCGAAATGATCGAACGCGGCGAGCGACCCGACGAACTGCCAGGCCATCTCGGGAAGCTCCCGGTCGTCGACCGGCGGATGTTCCAGCCGCTCGACATACCGCACCATGTCGTAGCCGAGGTACCCGACCGCACCGGAGTGAAGCGGCGGAAGATCGTCCCGCTCCGGGGTGGCGAACCGTCCGATCAGGTCGCCGAGCACCTCGAGCGGATCACCGTCGCCGATCTCGATCCCCGGGCGGTCCACCTCCACCACGCCCTGCCGGGAGACGAGGTTGAAGGCCGGATCCCAACCGAGGAACGACCATCGGGCCCAGCGGTCCCCACCTTCGACCGATTCGAGGAGGAACCCGGTGCGGTCGCCCACGAGTTTCTGGTAGGCGCTGATCGGGGTCTCGCGGTCGGCCTCGATCGTCACGGTGACCGGGACGACGTCGAAACGTCGAGCGAGATCTGCGAAGGCGCGGCGGTCGGGAACGAACTCCACGTCGTCAGAGTAGGAGGATCAAACGGTGGCCAGGTCGGCGAGGAAGGGGATGTTGAGGAGCAGGTTGGTGAAGAAGCTCGAGATCCGACCGATCTGGCCGGACACCATGACGACGCCGAAGGCGATGAGCACCAGACCCGACCCGACGTTGATCGGGCGGAGGTACCGACGGAAGGCACCGACCGCCTTCAACGCCCTGTTCACTCCGAGACCCGACAGGATGAACGGGATGCCCAGACCCATCGAGAACACGAACAGCAGCGCCATCCCCTGGAGGACGGTCTCTCGGGTCGCGGCCGTGGTGAGGATCACCCCGAGCACCGCCCCGATGCACGGCGTCCACCCGAAGCCGAAGGCGGCGCCCATCACCGGCGGCGCCCAGGCGCCGAGCCGTGACGGGCGGACCTCCAGGCGCCGCTCCCGGGCGAGGACTCCGAAGATCCCCCGGTTGGTGAAGGCCATGCCGATGACGAGGATCCCGAAGCCGATGATCAGCGCCCCGGCGATCCGCGTCGTGACCGACTGGTTCTGGTTGAGGAACTGCCCGAGCTGGGTGGCGAAGGCTCCCGACGCCACGAACACCACGGTGAAACCGACGACGAACAGGACGGTCACCCGCAGCATCCGGACGGTGGACGCCTGTCCGGAGCGGAGCTCCGTCACGGAGTAACCCGACATGAGCCCGAGGTAGCCGGGCAGCAGGGGGAGCACGCACGGCGACAGGAAGGAGATGATCCCCCCGCCGAAGGCGAAGAGCAGTTGAAGGGCGAAGGTGGCGTCTTCCATGAACCTTCTCTGACCGGCCTCGGCGCCATGATGGCAGCATCTCACCCCTATAGATCTTCTCCCCCGCGTCAGCGGGGGGAGTACCCGAGCGACGCGAGGGGGAGGGGGGCACCCCGCGTCAGCGGGGGGAGCACCCCAGCGACGCGAGGAGGAAGGGGGGCACCCCGCGTCAGCGGGGGGAGCACCCCAGCGACGCGAGGAGGAAGGGGGGCACCCCGCG
>JALSJV010000003.1 GCA_026989215.1 Acidimicrobiia bacterium
CACCTCGGCGGCCCGCACGGCGAGTTCGTCCACGGCCTGCCGAGCCATCTCCTCGTCGATGGCGAGACCGAGCTGGGTGAGCTTGATCGAGATGTTGGCGGGAAGCGACGTCTCCGCCAGCCGGTCGAGGACCTCCCGGTATTCGTCCCGGGCGTCGAGTGCCGAGGGTCGGTCCGTCACCTCCTCGCCGAGCAGGTCGAGGGAGGTCAGCATGCCCGCCTCGGCCAGCCGCCGGGCCGCCGCGATCCCGTCGTCGAGGGTGTCGCCGGCGACGAAACGATGGGCCAGGGCGCGGCCGGCCCGGGTACCGGTGAACAGGCGCCGACTGACCGGATTGTGGGTGGCCAGCAGCACCCCCCGGGTGAACCAGCTCATTCGGTCGATCCCAGCTCCCGTGACCGGGCTGCCGCCGCCCGGACGGCGTCTTCGACCAGCGCCCGGAACCCGTGCTCTTCCAGCACGTGCATGGCCGCCGCGGTCGTCCCGCCCGGGGAGGTGACCTGCGCCCGGAGCTCCGCCGCCGAGAGGTCGGTGTCGGTGAGGAGATGCCCCGCGCCCCGCACGGTCTGATGGACGAAGATCTCGGCGATGTCCCGGGGCAGACCTTCACGGATGGCCGCCTCGATGAGGGCCTCCGCCAGGACGAAGACGTAGGCGGGGCCGGTCCCCGAGACCGCGGTGACGGCGTCGAGGAGGGACTCGTCGAGACGACGGACGAGGCCGACCGCCTCCAGCACCGTCGCCGCCCGTTCGAGATGGACGTCGTCGACGTACCTTCCGGCGGCGATGCCCGTCACGCCTTCGCCGACGAGAGCCGGGGTGTTCGGCATCGCCCGAACCACGGGGACGGTGCCCAGCGCCGACTCGAAGGTCGCGGTGGGAACCCCGGCGGCCAGGGAGACGAGGACCTGGCCGGGGTGGATCGCGCCGGTGATCTGCTCGAGCAGGGTCGCCACGTCCCGGGGCTTCACCGCCACCACGACGACGTCGCGGCCGTCCACGGCACCGCGGGGGTCGGTGGTGATGGCGCAGCGGTATTCCTCGGCCAGGACGCGGGCCCGCTCGGCCCTCCGGGTCGCCCCGGACACCTCGTGGGGCTGCCAGCCGGCGCCGAGCAGCCCCGCCACGAGCGCCTCGCCCATCGCGCCGATTCCCAGGACGGCCACGGTGGGACGCATGCGCCGAGTATATGGGGTCGCCCCGCCCCTACATGCGGGCACGGATCAGCTCGATCACCGTCGCCACCGCCCCGACGTTGAACCCTCCCGGGATGATGATGTCGGCGTGGCGTTTGGACGGCTCCACGAACTCCAGGTGCATCGGGCGGACGGTGGCGAGGTACTGGTCGAGGACCGACTCGACCGTCCGGGCCCGCTCCCGGATGTCCCGCTCGATCCGTCTCGCCAGACGCAGATCCGCGTCGGTGTCGACGAAGATCTTGAGATCCAGCATCCTCCGCAGCGCCGCATCGGCGAGCACGAGGATCCCCTCGACGATCACGACGGGGGCGGGTTCGACGACCACGACCTCCGAGGACCGGAGATGCCGGGTGAAGTCGTAGACCGGCTTGTGGATCGCCCGTCCCTCCCGCAACTGCTCGAGGTGCTCCACCAGGAGCTCGGTCTCCAACGAGTCGGGATGGTCGTAGTTGACCTTGGACCGCGCCGCGAAATCCAGCTCGGGGAAGTGCCGGTAGTAGGAATCGTGTTGGATGAAGGCCACCCCGTCGATCGCGTCGACCAGGGCCTCCGCCACCGTCGTCTTGCCCGACCCGGATCCTCCGGCGATGCCGATCACGAACGGGGTGGAGGACGCCCAGGTGGGATCGAAGCTCGGGGGAGGGGCCATGCGGCGCGGGAGGCTAGCGGACCCGGCCGTCGTCCTCCGAGGGCGATACGATCCGGGGGAGAGGAGTCACCGATGGACGAGACACCCTTCGTGGATCTCGAGTTCGCGCCGGCGGCGGTCGAGACCACGACCGACGCGCACGGTCACCTCATCCTGTCGTCTCCCCTGCCGCTGGATCCGCCGCCCCCCTCCGTCGGGTCCGTCCTCTGTGAGAAGGCGGAGACCATCCCGGACCGGGTGTTCCTCGCCGAACGGAACGGCGACCACTGGAGGACCGTCACCTACGGCGAGGCGGCGCGCACCGTCGAACGCCTCGCCCAGGCGCTCCTCGACCGAGGAGTGGACGAGGCGCATCCGGTGATGCTCCTCTCCCACAACTCCATCGACCATGCCCTCATCCAGCTCGCGGCGATGACGGTCGGAGCTCCCGCCGCTCCCATCTCGCCCGCGTACTCGCTGCTCTCGCGGGACCACGACAAGCTGCGAACGATCTTCGATCTGCTCACGCCCCGCCTGGTGTACGCCGCCGACGGGGAGACGTACGGTCCCGCACTGGGGGCGATCGGGGCGGACCGCGTCGTCACCTCGAGCCGCCCCCGGCCCGGAGACGAGACCGTGGAGGATCTCGCCGCCACGACCCCGACACCGGCGGTGGACGAGGCGGCATCCGCGGTCGGGCCGGATGTGGTCGCCAAGATCCTCTTCACGTCCGGATCCACCGGAATCCCGAAGGGCGTGATCAACACCCACCGGATGCTCTGCGCGAATCAACAGGCGATCCGCCGGCTCTGGCCCTTCCTCCTCCGCCGACCTCCGGTGATCTGCGATTGGCTGCCCTGGAGCCACACCTTCGGCGGGAACCACAACTTCAACATGGTGCTGTTCTGCGGGGGGACCCTCTACATCGACGAGGGGAAGCCCGCGCCCGGCCTGTTCGACGCCTCCCTCCGCAACCTCCGAGAGGTGCAGGCGACGATGTATTTCAACGTGCCCAAGGGGTTCGCCATGCTCGTCCCCCACCTCCGTGCCGATCGGGACCTGCGGGAACACTTCTTCGGTGACCTCGACGCCCTCTTCTACGCCGCCGCCGCCCTCCCCCGGCATCTCTGGGATGAGCTCGAGGAGTTGTCCGTGTCGGTGCGAGGGCGCCGCGTCCCGATGTTGTCGGCATGGGGCTCGACCGAGACGGCTCCCCTCGCCACGAGCGTCCATTTCCCCATCCAGGAACCCGGAGTGATCGGCCTGCCCGCACCCGGTACGGAGATCAAGCTCGCCCCGGTGGGAGACAAACTGGAGCTCCGGGTCCGCGGACCCAACGTCACACCCGGGTACTGGCGCCGCGAGGATCTGACCGCCGCCGCGTTCGACGAAGACGGGTTCTTCCGGATGGGCGACGCCGGCCGCCTCGCCGATCCGGACGACCCCGCCCGAGGCCTCGTCTTCGACGGGCGCCTCGCCGAGAACTTCAAGCTCTCCTCGGGCACGTGGGTACATGCGGGTGAGCTCCGGGTGGCGGCGATCTCCGCCTGCTCACCGGTGATCCAGGATGTGGTCCTCACCGGCCACGACCGGGACGAGGTCGGCATGCTCGCCTTCCTCGATCTCCCGGCCTGTCGGGAGCTCACCGGCGGGACCGTCCCCGACGACGGGCTCCCCGCCGCCGCCCCCGTTCACGAGGTGGTGACGACGGGCCTGCGCCGTCACAACGCGACCCAGCCGGGGTCCAGCCGCCGTATCGCCCGGGCGCTGCTCATGGCAGAGCCCCCGTCGATCGATGCCGGGGAGATCACCGACAAGGGATACGTCAACCAGCGGGCGGTGCTGGAACGCCGGGCCGATCTGATCGTTCGTCTCTACGAGGGCACCGGCGACGACGTGATCGTCGTCTGAGGCCGTGCTCAGTCCTCGTCCTCGGGCAACCGGAAACGGCGGTTGAGCTCGGAGAGGACTCCGGGCACGAGCACCGTCTCCTCGGAGACGACCGCCCGTGGGCCTTTCCGCTCGGGCCGGGTCTCCTCGGCGACGACGTCGTCACCGTCGACCAGATGGACCTCGACTCGGCCGGATGCCTCGGCGAGGAGCCGGGCCTCGTCGTCGAGGTCCCCCACCGGCTCCTCCACCTCGGGCACCGGGACCTCTGCCACCGGGACCTCTGCCACCGGGACCTCTGCCTCTGGGGGCTCGGCGACGGTGGAGGCGGGCGACGCCGCCTCGACGCCGACCAGATCTTCGTCGACCGAGACGGCGGGCTCGACGGTGGGGGCCACCTCGGCCGACGTCACGAGCGGGGCGTCGGCGGTCTCCGGCTCCTCGTCCGCCACCGTGGTCGGGGGAGGCGTCGGCTTCTCGGGCGGAGGCGGCATGGCGACGTCGCCGGTCTCGATCACCCCGGCCTCCCGAAAGGCTCGGATCGCCGAGACCGCTCGGCTGCGTCCGAGACGCCACTCGAGCTCGGCGAGGCTGAAGGACGACGTCAGCGCCGCCAGCACCGACCACTCGTCGGGACTGAGCGTCACCGGCTCCGACACCCGGCCGACGAGACGCAGGGGCGTGTCGTCGTCGATCCCCTCGCGTCGGATCTCGCCTTCCACCTCGAGCTGGGTCTGGGCGGCGTCGAGGACCTCCGAGGGATCCCAGTCCACCTCGACGTCGTCGATCTCGAGGTCGCCGATGGTGAAGGTGCCGTCGGAGAGGAGCTGCAGTACGTAGACGGCCTCGATGACGGTCTCCCGGAGATCCCGATCGGCCTGGCCCGGTCCCGCCGGGTCGAGGCGGGCGCCGACGATCTTGCCATCTCGGAAGTAGATGACCCCTTTGCGCATCGGGCCCTCGATCTCGAGCGACCCGGTCTTGTTCGTGATTCGCATGATCTGGAGCAGGTCGGGCACGCTCCAGTCCGCAAGACGACCCGCGAGAATCATCCGCGTTCACCCTCGATCCGTTCGGTCAGGGTTCTATCGGCCCCCCGCGGCGGGAACTGAAGGGCGGATTCGGGACCGGTCGAGGACGTTTTTCGCGTTCTCAGGCCCGGCCTTTCGCCTTCTTCATCTCCTTCTTGCGCTGCCGAAGCTCGAAGACGTCCTCCCAGCGGGCGACGTCGGCGATCGACGGCCAGTCGGCGGCCTCCTCCTCCCAACCCGGAGGACCCTGCCCGAGACGCTTGCCCACGACACCCACGAAGATCCTCGCCTTGGCCGTCCCGAACCCGGGGAGCGCCTCGAGGCGTCGTCGGAGCTCCCGCCCGTCTCCGGCCGTCGTCCAGATGCGGGCGGCGTCACCCCCGTAGTCCTCGGCGACCGCCCGACAGAGATCCTGGGTTCGCTTCGCCATCGATCCCGGAAACCGGTGGATGGCGGGAGGACCCTTGAAGATCTCGACGAACGCCTCCGGGTCCCACTCGGCGATCGTCTCGGCGTCGAGTTCTCCTCCGATCCGGTCCGCCAGCAGGAAGGGGCCGAGGAAGGCGCGCTCCATCGGGTACTGCTGGTCGAGGAGCATCCCGATGAGCAGGGCCAGGGGGTCGGAGGCCAACAGCTCGTTGGCTTCCTCGTTCTCGGTCCAGGGAAGACTCCGGGTCACGACTCGTTCGCCTTCACGCACAGCACCGGCACGGGCGAGTCGTGAAGGATGTCCAACGCGTTCGAGCCCAGCAGCACCTTCCCGGTCGCGCTTCGCCGCCGGATCCCGATGACGATGAGCTCGGCGTCGAACTCGGTGGCGGCCTGCACCAGGTCCTCGGCGGGTTTCTGGCCCCGAACGTACTCGTGGACGGAGAAGTCCACCCCTTCGTCGGTGAGGCGCTGCTCCAGGCGTTCCAGGGCCTCCCGGGCCGCCAGATACTCCTCCTCGCTCTCGTGACTGCCGCCCATCATCGAGTGGACGATGACCAGCGGGGCCCCCCGCAGACGCGACTCGCTCACCGCCGCGTCGATGGCGGCCCTGCCCTGGGGCGTGTCGATGAACCCAACGACGATGCTCGACATGGCTCCTCCTGGCCGATCTCGACCGCATGTATAGCGGACCGTCCCGGTCCTTGGGTCGCTCAAGGCCCTGCCGACGGGAACCGAAGTAGAACCCGACGTCATGACGATCGCCGACGATCCCCCCGCGCGGCTCCCCAGCGACCCGCTGGCGCCGACTCTCGCCCACGAGCTGCGGACCCCGCTGACGGGACTCCTGGGTCTCTTGGACCTGCTCGTCGAGTCGTGGCAACGGTTCGACGCCGACGAGGTCTCCGAGATGCTGGGGCTGGCCCACCGCGAAGCCCACCTCATGGCCGGGCTGGTCGAGAACCTCTTCACCGCCGCCCGGCTCGCCGGGGGAACGATGCAGAGTCACCCCGAGCCGTTCCGGGTCGCCGACGTCGTCCACGACGCCCTCTCCCTCTTCCCCGACGTGAAGAAGCGGACGATCCTCGCCACCCCCGGCGACGTCTGGGTCCACGCCGACCCGGCCCTGGTCCGCCAGATCCTCGTCAACCTGTTCCAGAACGTCAGCCGCTATGCCCCGGACGGCGAGGTCGAGGTCTCGGTGCACACGGAGGGCGACGTCGGCCGGATCGTCGTCTCCGACGACGGGCCGGGGATGACCGAGTTTCCCCGAGAGAACGCCGGAGCGGGTCTGGGGTTGGGGCTCACCCTGTCGCGACGCCTCGCCGACCTGATGGGGGGAGGCCTCGAGCTGGCGGCCCCGAGACGGGCGGGCACGACCCTCGTCCTCTCCCTCCCCGCCTGCGATCCCATCGACGCACCCGACCAGGTCGAGGCTCCGACGATCCCGGATCCGTCGGGGATCACCCCCCGGGCCCGGCTCCTCGCCGACCTCACCGAGGCCCTCACCCACCGCTCCCTCGAACGCAGCCTCGTCGGCCTCGACAGCCTCGCCCACGACCTCCTCGGCACCAGCGCCTCCTGCCTCCTGATCACCGACGACGACGCCGTCCGGGTCGCCGGCGCCACCGCCGCCCCGACGGGTCTCGACACCAAAGGCCTCGGCCTCACCGGGCACCGCCGCCGAACGACCTCGCAGACCGAAGGGTGGGAGTGGCTGACCCGATGCGGGATCGCCGAGGCGATCGTCGAACCGGTCTCGACCGAGGCCTCGTCCCCGGCGTATCTGGTCCTGGGCTGGGACACGGGGCGGATGCCGTCCCGACTGACCGACGGGATCGCCCCCGCCCTGGCCCGCCTCGCCGCCGTCGCCCTCGACCGTGCCAACCTGGCGACCGAGCTCGCC
>JALSJV010000004.1 GCA_026989215.1 Acidimicrobiia bacterium
TGGTCCGCTGGCGGACCGTCCGATCGGTCGGAACCCCGGTGAGGACGCATCGACCCGCGAGCTCTCCGCGGACGTCGTGGTCGACGAACACGGTGACCCGACGCGGGTACGGCTCCTCGAGCATCGACTCCGACGATGCCCCGTGGGTCCCTGGGGGCGTTCAGACCGGTCGGCGGCGGCGCGACGAGATCACCCCGGTGTCGAAGCCCGCCAGGTGAAGCCCGCCGGCGAACCGAGCATGCTCGATCTTGAGACAGCGATCCTGGACGACGACCAGACCCGCCTCGCGGGCCCGTCGAGCGGCCTCCTCGTGACGGAGCCCGAGCTGGAACCACACCACCTTGGTTCCCACGGCGATCGCCTCCTCCACCACCTGCGGGAGATCCTCGACCCTCCGGAAGCAGTCGACGATGTCGGGGACTTCGGGGAGATCGGTCAGGCTCGGGTAGCACCGCAGCCCCAGAACCTCGTCGTAGTTCGGGTTGACCGGGTAGATCCGGTAGGGCGTGCGGATGAGGTAGGTGGCCACGAAATTCGAGGAGCGCAACGGGTTGGCCGAGACCCCGACGAGAGCGACCGAGCGCGCCTCGGCCAGGATCCGCAGTCGCTCACGAGCATCGGGTTCGGCGAGGAGGTCGGTCATGTCTCCACTCCTTCCAGGGCTCGACCGAGGTCCCAGAGGATGTCCTCGGGGTCTTCGATGCCCACCGAGATCCGGATCATGTCGTCGCCCACCCCGGCCGCCGCTCGCTCCTCGGGTGGCACCTGCTGGTGGGTCGTCGAGGCCGGATGGATCACCAACGTCTTGGCGTCGCCGACGTTGGCGAGGTGGCTCGCCAGCTCGACCCCTTCGATGAAGCGGACACCGGCTTCGTAGCCGCCTCGGAGGCCGAAGGTGAACACCGCCCCGGGTCCCTCCGGCGTGTACTTCTCGACCAGGGGACGGTTGGGGTGATCGTCGAAGATCGGGTAGCTCACCCACGCCACCGCCGGGTGGTCCCGGAGGAACTCCGCCACGACGCGGGCGTTCTCCACGTGCCGCTGCATGCGGAGCGGCAGGGTCTCGAGTCCGATGAGGAGCATGAAGGCGTTGAAGGGCGAGAGGGCCGCCCCGATGTCCCGCAGCAGTTCGGTACGGGCCTTGGTCAGGTAGGCGAACTCCCGGAAGTTCTCCCAGAAGCGCAACCCGTGGTAGGCGGGCGACGGCTCGGTCATCACGGGGAACTTGCCGTTGTCGAAGGGGAACCTCCCGGACTCGACGATCACGCCGGCGATCACCGTGCCGTGCCCACCGATGAACTTGGTGGCCGAGTGGACGACGATGTCGGCACCCCACTCCATCGGGCGGCAGAGGTAGGGGGTGGCGAAGGTGTTGTCCACGACGAAGGGGATGTCGTGGGCGTGGGCCACCGCCGCCACCGCCTCGAGATCCAGGACGTCCGCCCGCGGGTTCCCGATGGTCTCCCCATAGAGCAGCTTGGTCCGGGGGGTGATCGCCGCCGCGAACTTCTCCGGGTCCGACGGGTCCACGAAGGTGGTGTGGATCCCCATCTTGCGGAGCGTCACGTCGAACTGGGTGTAGGTGCCGCCGTAGAGGTTGTTGGCGGCGACGATCTCGTCGCCCTCCGAGCAGAGCGTGAGGATGGCGATGAGCTGGGCGGCCTGACCCGAGGCCGTCGCCACCGCTCCCAGCCCTCCCTCGAGGGAGGCCATCCGTTCCTCGAAGGCGGCGTTCGTGGGGTTGCCGATCCGGGTGTAGATGTTGCCGTAGGTCTGGAGGGCGAACAGGTCGGCGGCGTTCTGGGCGTCTTCGAAGACGAAGGAGGTCGTGGCGTAGATGGGCATCGCCCGGGCCCCGGTCTCGGGGTCGGGCCGCTGTCCGGCGTGGATCGCCCGGGTGGCGAATCCGTACTCGTGTCGCTCCATCCGCGCAGTGTATCCGCGCCCCGTCGCTCGGAGGCGGCGACGCGACGGGGCCCCGGAGGTCCGGGGCCCCGGGAGGGAGAGAGAGGTGTGGCCGCTCACTCGGTGAGCTGTTTCTCGCTGGTCCCGACGACGATCTTGCGAGGCTTGGCCTGCTCGGCCACCGGGATCCGCACCGTGAGCACCCCGTGGTCGTACGAGGCCTCGATGCGATCGGTGTCGAGGCCCTCCCCGATGAAGAACTGGCGGGTGAAGGTGCCCTGGGGTCGCTCGCTCATGACGAGCTGGACGTCCTCCTCGGGCTTCCAGGACCGTTCGGCCGTCACCGTCAGCGTGTTCTTCTCCACCGTGAGGTCGATCGATTCGGGATCCACGCCGGGCATGTCGAAGTGGAGGACGAACCAGTCGCCCTTCCGATAGGCGTCGACGGGCATGTAGCTGGCGGTGCCTTCACCCAAGGCGCGCCGGGCGAGACGATCGAAATCGGCGAAGGGGTCGAATCGAAGCAGCATCCTCCGTCACCTCCGTGTTCTCGTTTGTGACCATTATGACGCAGTAAATCTGATACGTCAAGACTCAGATATGAGGCATGAGATGATCCCTCGGCGTCCACGGCTTCCGAGTAGGCTGGCCGCCCAACGCACCACCACGAGTCCCCGGCCCCAAGGCCCCTCACCCCGTGACCGACCCCACCCGAACCTCCCTCCGGTGCCCCCGCTGCGCCGCTCCCCTGTCCGCCCCCTCGGACGCCGAGGCGACCTGCAGTCGCGGCCACACCTGGCCGGTCGTCGCCGGGATCCTCGACTGCCGAACCGAGCTCACCGGCTTCGACGCCGAGGCCGACCGACGACACGCCGAGGAGCTGGCCACCCGATCCGAGGAGCCCTTCCCGGAGCTGCTCCAGAGCTACTGGGCCCGAACCGGGCTCCCCCCGAAGCTCACCGAGCGGTACGTCCGAGGTGACCTGATCGGAGGGGAGCGGGCGCGCCAGGTCGTCCACCAGATCCGGGAGATGACCGGGGGGGACCTGGGGTCGATCGTGCTGGAGGTCGGTGCGGGCACCGCCGCCCTCGGCGCAGCGCTCTCCCCCCACGTCTCCTGGGTGGTCGTGACCGACGTCTCCCTCGCCTGGCTCGTCCTGGCTCGCCGCCGCCTCCAAGAGACCGGCCGGACGAACTGGTCCTTGCTGGCCGCCACCGCCGACGCTCTGCCATTCCGGGACGACGCCTTCGACCTGATCGTCGCCGCCGACGTGATCGAGCACGTCCCCGACCCGGAGGCGATGATCGACGAAGGCGTCCGCCTCCTCCGCCCCGAGGCGACCCTGTGGCTGTCCACCCCGAACCGCTTCTCCCTCACCCCGGAGCCCCACGTGCGGGTCTGGGGAGTGGGGTTGCTCCCTCGCCGATTGGCCCCCACCTACGTCCGTCTGGTCCGTGGCGTGCCCTATGAGGACATCCGAACCCTGTCGTACCTCGGGCTGCGGCGCCTCACGAAGCGACCCGAGACGACCACCTCGATCCAGGCCCCCCGGATCCCCGACGCCGTCGTCTCCACCTATTCGCGATGGGCCCGTCTCCTCATCCGCCTCTACCACCTGGCGATCCGCGCCCCGGTGCTGAACCGAGTGCTCCTGGTGGTCAGTCCCCTCTTCCACGTGACGGTCACTCGACGAGGCGTCCCGGAACCTCCCGACCTCCCGACGGCACGCTGATCGGCTACCGTGCCCCTCGGCTCGCCGCCAGCTCCCCCAAGGCCTCCAAGAGCCGGTCGACCTCGGTGGAGGTGGTCGTGTGGACGAACCCGATCCGTACCAGTCCGCCGTCCTCCAACAGCCCCAGACGCCGCATGGGCTCTACCGCGTAGTAGTGGCCCGCCCACACGAAGAGCCCCCTCCGACCCAGCTCGCCGGCGAGCGCCGACGGAGTCCATCCGGCGACGCCGATCGCGAAGGTCGGGGTCCTGGGGCCTCCGGGGTCGTCGATCCCGTACAGATCGACGCCCTCGATCGAGGCGATCCCGGCGAGGAACCGGCGGCTCAACTCGCGCTCGTAGGAGGCCACCGCCTCCATCGAGGCGACCACGGCCTTGCGGCGGTCACCGACGGCGGCGCCTGCGATCCCGGCGAGATGGTCCACCGCCGCCGACAACCCGGCGAGCGCCTCGAAGGCCAGGGTTCCGGTCTCGAACGCCCCCGGCGGATCGGCGGGCGCAGGCCGGACCCGATAGGGATCGATCTCGTCGAGCAGGTCGCGACGACCCCAGAGAACCCCGACGTGGGGACCGAAGAACTTGTAGCCGGAGCAGACGTAGAAATCACAGCCGAGCTCGCCCACGTCCACCAGACGGTGGGGGGTGTGGTGGACGCCGTCGACGTAGACGAGCGCCCCGACCCGGTGGGCGGACCGCACGACTCGGGCGACGTCGACGACCGTCCCGAAGGCATTCGAGGCATGGGTCACGGCGACGAGCCGTACCCGATCGTCGAGCAGCGATTCGAGATGGTCGAGGTCGACGGTGGGGACGCTCGGGTCCAGCTCGGCGAAGCGCACCTCGGCACCTCGGTCGGCGGCCGCCATCACCCACGGCGTGATGTTGGCGTCGTGGTCGAGGCCGGTCACCACCACCCGGTCACCGGGACCCCAACCCCGGGCGATGGCCCGGCTCATGGCGAAGGTGAGCGTGGTCATGTTGGGGCCGAACACGATCTCGTCGGGGCGACCCCCGACCAGATCTGCCATGGCCGACCGGGCATCGGCCACCACCGCCTCCGAGACGTGGCTCGTGGCGAACCCTCCCCCGACGTTCGAGCCGCCGCCCCGGAGGTAGTCGTCGATCGCCTCGATCACCGCCTGCGGCACCTGCGTCCCCCCGGGACCGTCGAGATAGGCGACCGGCTCACCGTCGACGGTCCGGCGATACGCCGGGAAGCGGGCGCGGAGATCGTCGACCGGGAAGGACACCCGTGCGAGGGTAACCGTCCGCGTTCAGCGGGGCACCCGCGTCCGCTTGAACTCGTTCAGATTGGTCCAGGCGACGAGCTCCAGGGCACGGACGAGGTCCTCGACCCGGTCGCGTTCCATGAACCGGATGAACACGGCCTCGTCGCCGACGATGAAGGTGGGGACTCCGAACACCTCCCAACGCTCCACCGCCTCGGAATGCTCCGTCGCCAGCGTCTTCGCAGGCCGGCCCCCGGCGACGACCTCGGCGACGGCGTCGGGATCCGCCCCCACCGACGCCACCGCGTCGCGGAGCACCGCCTCGTCCTTGATGTCGAGCCCTCGGTCGTGTCGGGCGGCGAACAGCGCCCGGTGCACCCCGGGGAACAGGTCGGGGAACTCGTCCCGCACCGCCAGGCCCCACTGGAGGGCGAGCACCCCGGAAGCCGCCTCCTGCCGGTCCCACACCGGGACCTCGCCGTCGTCGACGTGGACCTGGGCCAGCGAGAAGGGTCGAAAGGCGACGCGCCAATCTCTCCCCTGTTCGAGTCCCGTCAACACCGCCTCGTTGGCGTTACGAGCGAAGGGACACAGGTAGTCGAAGGTGACGGCGAACTCCACGGCCTTCCTCCATCACGTCGGGCCTCGGAGGCTAGCCCGCCTCCGTCGGCGCTCAGCTCGCCCGGCGGATCTGCTCCAGCCAGCGGCGACGCAGCCGGGCTCGCTCCTTGGGCGTGAGCCCACCCCAGATCCCCTCCGACTGGTTCGTCTCGATGGCGTAGGCCAGGCACTCCTCGGCGACGGGACACGTCGCGCAGACCGCCTTCGCCACGGCGATGGCACCCACGTCCTCCGGGTCGGGGAAGAAGTCCACCTCGCCTTCTTCGAGACGCAGACACGCAGCCAGCTCTCGCCAGCTCGGGTGGTCCATGTCGGGTTCGGGCACCAGGCCCTCGGTCATCTGGATCATCGGACTTTGTACAACGTCCGCCGACCCGAATTCGTTCCCGAGCCGCCGCGCGCCCGACGCCTGCTCAGTCGTACGGATAGGGCTCGGGCACGTACCCCGGCTCGTACCGTTTCAGCTCCGCCCGGGCCACCGACCGTTTGTGGACCTCGTTGGGACCGTCGGCGATCTGCAGCCAGCGCCCCATCGAGTAGAAGGCGGCCAGCGGGAAATCGTCGGTGAAGCCCGCTCCGCCGAAGACCTGCATCGCCCGGTCGGCGACCCAGGCCAGCACCCGTGGCGCCACCACCTTGATGGCCGCCACCTCGACCCGTGCCCCTTTGGCCCCGACCCGGTCGATCATCCAGGCGGTCTTCAGCACCAGGAGCCTGGCCTGCTCGATCATCATCCGCGCCTCGGCGAGCCAGTCCTGGACGACGCCCTGCTCGGCGAGGGTCTTCCCGAACGCCACCCGGGCCTTGGCTCGGGAGGCCATCAGGTCGAAGCACCGTTCCGCGGCCCCGATCGACCGCATGCAATGGTGGATCCGGCCCGGTCCCAGCCGTGCCTGGGCGATGGCGAACCCCGACCCCGGCTCGCCGAGGAGGTTCGTGACCGGCACTCGGACATGGTCGTAGTGGATCACCGGGTGCCCTCCCCGGTCGTGGTACCCGAAGACCGTCGGATCGCGCTCGATCGTCACTCCGGGGCTGTCGAGGGGGACGATCACCATGCTCTGGCGGTGGTAGGGGTCGGCGTCGGGGTCGGTCACGCCCATCACGATGGCCACCTTGCAGCGGGGGTCGGCCGCCCCCGACGAGAACCACTTCCGACCCGTGATCACGTACTCGTCCCCGTCCCGCTCGATCCTGGTGCGGATGTTGCGAGCATCCGAGGAGGCGACGTCGGGCTCGGTCATCGAGAAACACGACCGGATCTCGCCCTCCAGGAGTGGCATCAGCCACCGCTCCTTCTGCTCCGGAGTCCCGAACATGTGGAGGATCTCCATGTTGCCCGTGTCGGGAGCCGAGCAGTTGATGGCCTCGGGTGCCAGCCACGGCACGCGGCCGGTGATCTCCGCCAGGGGCGCGTACTCGAGTACCGAGAGGCCGGCCCCGTGCTCCTCGTCGGGCAGGAACAGGTTCCACAGACCCCGCGAGCGGGCCTCCTGTTTCAACTCCTCGACGATCGGCGGGACGAAGTGGGGATCGCCC
>JALSJV010000005.1 GCA_026989215.1 Acidimicrobiia bacterium
CCCGCCGAGGTCGTCGACGAGGCCCTCTCCACGTTGGGCGCCCACCTCGACCGGGACCTCCTCGCCGACTGGATCGCCGCGTTCTTCTCGGCGATCCCCGGGGCGCGCGCTCCTCTCGGGAAGGCCGATGGGGTCGAGGCCTCGGCGGAAATGGGCCCAACGATCCATGGCCCGTGACCGCGTGCCGGGTACGCTGGTCCCATGGCGGGGCGACCCTTTCTCGCGACGATCGATCAGCACATCGCCGCCGGCCACGTGTCGGTGAAGGTCACCCTGGGCATGGACGACGAGATCTATGTGGGCATCGCCGACGGTCCCGAGGATTCGCAGCACCGGGCGCGGTTGGTGGGAGAGGCGACGCTGCGGGCGGTGGAGGAGGCGGTGGGTCATGTCACCACGTTCGACCTGACCGCCGTCGCCACCACGGACCTGGGGCCGGTGAAGGTCGCCCTCGCCCAGGTCCGCGACGGCGGCTGGAGCGACTACCTGGTGGGTTCGGCGTTGGTGCGCGAAGCGGATCCGTCCACGGCCACGGCGAAGGCGGTGCTCGACGCCCTCAATCGGCGCATCACTCAGGCGCGCAATCCCTCGGCGAACTGACCGCCGTCGGCGGGCCTCCGCGCGTAGATTCGGTATCCCACTCTGCGGGAATACCCGCACGCTACCAAGACTTGATATGATCGGACTCAGATTTCATATCAATACCGGAGGGGGTATCTCCTGATGGATTTCAACAAGCTGACGACCAAGAGCCAGCAGGCACTCCTGGAGGCGAAGACCCAGGCCCAGGCGCGCAACCACGCCCAGATCCTGCCCGCGCACCTGCTGGCGGCGATCCTCGGACAGACCGAAGGGCTCACCTATCCGCTGCTCGACGCCCTCGGCGTCCAGCCTGCCCAGGTCCGGAAGAGGCTCGAGGAGATCCTCGACGGGCTCCCCAAGGTGTACGGAGGGGAGGAGCCGGGCATGAGCCGGGAGCTCTCCCGGGTCCTCGAGACCGCCGACCGTTTCCGGGAGGATTTCAAGGACGACTACCTGTCGGTCGAGCATCTCGTGCTGGCCCTCACCGAATCCGACGACCCCACCGGGGAGGCCCTGCGTTCCCTCGGCGTCACCAAGGGAGCAGCCCTCGAGGCGCTGATGCGTCTCCGGGGCAACCAGCGGGTCACCTCCCCCGACCCCGAGGCCACGTTCCAGGCCCTGGAGCAGTACGGTCGGGACCTCACCGAGGCGGCTCGCCAGGGCAAGCTCGACCCGGTCATCGGACGCGACGACGAGATCCGGCGGGTCATCCAGGTGCTGTCCCGCCGCACCAAGAACAACCCGGTCCTGATCGGGGAGCCCGGCGTCGGGAAGACCGCCATCGTCGAAGGGCTCGCCCAGCGGATCGCCAACGGCGACGTGCCGGAAGGCCTGAAGGACAAGCGGATCGTCGCCCTCGACATCGGGGCGATGATCGCCGGTGCCAAGTACCGCGGGGAGTTCGAAGAGCGCCTCAAAGCGGTGCTCAACGAGATCAAGGCCTCGGAAGGTCAGATCATCACCTTCGTCGACGAGATGCACACCATCGTCGGAGCCGGGGCGGCCGAGGGGGCGATGGACGCCTCCAACATGCTGAAGCCCAGGCTCGCCCGGGGCGAGCTGCGGATGATCGGCGCCACCACCCTCGACGAGTACCGCAAGTACGTCGAGAAGGATCCGGCCCTCGAGCGTCGGTTCGCCCCGGTCTTCGTGGAACCCCCCTCGGTGGAGGACACCATCGGGATCCTGCGGGGTCTCAAGGAGCGGTATGAGGTCCACCACGGGGTGCGGATCGCGGACTCGGCGATCGTCGCTGCCGCCGTGCTGTCGGACCGCTACATCACCGGCCGCTTCCTCCCCGACAAGGCGATCGACCTCATCGACGAGGCGGCGAGCCGTCTCCGCATCGAGATCGACTCGATGCCCGAGGAGATCGACGAGCTGACCCGGCGCAAGATCCAACTGGAGATCGAGCGTGAGGCGTTGAAGAAGGAGACCGATGAGATCTCCAAGGAGCGCCTCGAGGCGTTGGAGCGGGAGTTGGCCGACCTGGAGGAGCAGATCTCGGCCCTCACCGCCCGTTGGGAGCTGGAGAAACAGGCCATCACCGCGATCCGGGAGACCAAGCAGCGGATCGAAGAGGTACGAGCCGAGGCCGAGAAGGCGGAGCGAGAGGGGGATCTGCAGCGGGCCGCCGAGCTCCGCTACGGCACCCTGGTGCATCTCGAGCAGGAGCTGGTGGCACGCCAGGAGGAGTTGGACGAGCTCCACGCCGAAGGGAGGATGCTCTCCGAGGAGGTGACCGACCAGGACGTGGCCGAGGTCGTGTCCCGCTGGACGGGGATTCCCGTCGCCAAGCTCATGCAGGGTGAGGTGGAGAAGCTGCTGCACCTGGAAGAGCACCTGCACCAGCGGGTGGTCGGCCAGGACCGGGCGGTGGCCGCGGTGGCGAGTGCGGTGCGCCGCAGCCGGGCGGGCCTGTCGGATCCGAACCGCCCGATCGGGTCGTTCATCTTCCTCGGGCCGACGGGAGTGGGGAAGACCGAGCTGGCTCGGGCGCTGGCCGAGTTCCTCTTCGACGACGAACGGGCGATGGTGCGCATCGACATGTCCGAGTACATGGAGAAGCACACCGTCTCCCGTCTCATCGGAGCACCCCCCGGCTACGTGGGATACGAGGAGGGAGGTCAGCTCACCGAAGCGGTACGTCGACGTCCCTACTCGGTGGTACTGCTGGACGAGATCGAGAAGGCCCACCACGACGTGTTCAACGTGCTGCTGCAGGTCCTCGACGACGGCCGGCTCACCGACGGCCAGGGCCGGACCGTGGACTTCACCAACACGGTGCTGATCATGACCTCGAACCTGGGTTCGGAGTTCATCCAGCCCGACCTCCCCGACGAGGTGGTGGAGGAGCGGGTGATGGGGGCGGTGCGGGCCCATTTCCGTCCCGAGTTCCTGAACCGGGTGGACGACATCATCGTCTTCCGCCGCCTCACCCGCGAGGAGCTGCGCAGGATCGTCGAGATCCAGCTCGCACGCCTGCGGCGACGGTTGGAGGAGCGTCGCCTCACCCTGGAGGTGAGCACGGCGGCGATGGATCTCCTCGCCGAGTGGGGCTACGACCCGGTGTACGGTGCCCGGCCGCTGAAGCGGGTGATCCAGAAGCGCTTGGAGGATCCGCTGGCGGAGATGCTGCTGGCCGGCAAGTACGGCGAGGGCGACACCATCCACGTCGACGCCACCGACGGCGACCTGGTCTTCACCTGATCCTCGGCCCCGAGCCCAGGGCTGTGGGCCACCGTGGCGGTGGTCACGAGCCCTGGGCTGGGGGCTCCGTGGGGTTGTCGAGGAGCCTGACGCGGGCGAGGGAGCGTCGAAGGGCGTAGTCGACGACCTGCCGGGCGAGGGCGACCAGCCGTTTCTCCGAGTCTTCGTCTTCCGACGTGGCGAGGTGGGCTTCGAAGAGTCTGCGGAATCGGAGGGCGATCTGGTCGGTGAGCTGGAGGAGTGCGTCGAGCTCGTCGAGGACGGCGTCGGGTGGGATGCCCATCTTGATCACGGCCGCGCCCAGCTCCAGAGCCCGACGGTTGACCTGAACGGTGCCGTCGTCGCCGATCTCGACGAGGCCGAGCTCCTCGGCCTTTCGAAACAGCTCGGGGTCGAAGGTGGTCTCGGGTCCGAAGATCTCGGCGGTGAGGGCCGTCGGGTCGATCGGCTCGAGTCGAATCGTCTCCACCAGCTCGGGATGGGAGAGGACGTCGGCGAGGTCGAGCCCCGACTCGAGGGCTCGGAACAGGTGGCCGATGGCGGCCAGGGAGTAGCCGTGGTCCTTGAGTTGGTGGATCTGGCGGAGGCGCCTCACGTGCTCGGGTCCGTAGACGGTGCGGCGTCCTTGGCGTGACGGTGGCGGCAGGAGGCCTCGGGTCTGGTAGAGGCGGATCGTCGACGATGGCAGGTCGAAAAGCCGAGCGAGCTCTTCGATCGTGTAGCTCTCGTCGGTTCCCACGGACCTCATGGAACCGGCGTCGGTCGGTTCTTGCAACTCCTAACATGCGAGTGATTAGTATGCGAGTAATCGCTTGCATGATGGAGGTGTCAGATGGGGACGGCGGCACGTTGGGTGGGAACGCTCGCCATCGCTCTTGTCATGGCGGGCGCGTCGGTGGCGGTGGGGACGGATCCGACGCCCCGGCTCGAACCCACCGCCGACGGTTGGAGGGTGGCCGGATTCGCGGTCGAGTCGTCACAGGGGGACGTCGACCGGCTCGACCGGTCCGCCGTCGGCAGCGCCATGATCGAAGTCGAGCCCGGAGGGCGCCGGTACCTGACCGACCCGGAGGGCCGCCCGTTGGGGATTCTGAGTGGACCGGTGAGGTCGTTCGGCCTCGACGGTACCGGCGAGCCCTACGAAGGCGTGCAGCCCCTGTCGGTGATCGTCGACCGAGAAGGCGGACAGCTCGTGCTGAGTTAGCGGCCGGTTCCCGGTGCCGACCTCTACGAGGTCTCCATCGACGAGCGTCGGCTGACGTCGACGTCGGCGACGAGCGTGCGGATCCCCCTGGACGAGGTCGCCGTCGACGACCTGGTCGACGTCACCGCCATCGACTGGGACGTCCCGGAGGAGGAGCGCATCATCGGCACGATGAGCCTCGTGGTCTCGGAGTTCCTGCTGGGCCGCATCACCGACCCGCCCGGTGGTCCGATCGGCCGACTACCGGTGCCGCCTCGTCGGGACCTCATGTCGGCCGGCCCGATGTCGGCCCGACCCAACGACACCCACTTCCGCTTCAAGACGTTCATCCCCGAACGTTGGGTGTGGGCTCCGATCATCTGCAACGGTGAGGGAGGGTTCAGCACCGACCGATACTTCCGTGGCGACGATCGATCGTGGAGCGCCACCTCGACCAGATATCGGACCCTGGCCGATGTGAGTCTCTACTGGGAGAGCCGCGACACCACCCGCCGGTACGTAGGCCTGTCGAAGCTGTACCGAAGAAACCCAAACGGGACCCATACCCTGTTGGCTCGGAAGTCGGCGTCCCAGCGGGGAATCACCTTCTATGGTCCCAACACCTACCAGGGGAACCGCAAGAACTTCATCGTCTACCACCGTGTCGGGAATCCCTTCTGTCCCAGAGGGATCGGGGTGATCGATGATCGGGTGAGCGTGGTGGTCGACCGGATCGCCGGGTACAACGGGTTCCGGGCCTGGGGAGTGCACGACCGGGCGCCCAACTACGAGTTCTACTACCGGGACAACACCATCGGCTGGCGTCGCTTCCGGGCCTGGAATCGCGGACCCTTCCGGTGCCTCACCATCTGCCCACAGACGACGTTCTCGGTGGTGAAGTGATGAGGATCTCCGATGAGGATCAGGGCGACACCGCTCGGATCCGCTGCCGACAGGGTGTGCCTCGACGGCGCCGTCCTTCGAGGGCCGTGGTGGCGGTGGTAGCCGCGTGGATGTTGGCCTTTTACGCCGCTCTCTCCCTCGCCGATACCCTGGTTGGGGCGATCATCTCCGGAGCGGTCGCACTGGTGGCGAGTTGGGTTGCGGTGTTTCTGGCGTGGTGGTGGATGGGTCGGGGGATCCTCGGATGGCTGGCGGCGGTGGCTGCCGGCTGGTTGACGTTCCAGGTGACCGTCTGGTCCTTGATCCATTTCTCCCACTTCTTCTGAGCGCGAAGGCCCCGAGCCCTGGGCTGGGGGCCACTGTGCGCTGTGGGCCACCGTGGCGGTGGTCACGAGCCCTGGGCTGGGGGCTCGGGCTCCGTCCGGCGTGGTGTAGCGTCGGAGGGTGGACATGGCGATCCAGGTCCGGGACCTCACCTTCTCCTACGGCGGAGGGGTGAAGGCCGTCGACGGGATCTCCTTCGATGTCGCACCCGGGGAGATCCTCGGAGTGTTGGGTCCCAACGGAGCCGGGAAGTCCACCACGATCAAGATGCTCACCGGCATGCTCGACCCCGGTTCGGGCAGCATCACCGTTCTCGACCTCCCGATGCCAGAGAGGAAGGAGGAGATCCAGGCGCGGATCGGCGTGTGTTTCGAGGAGAAGAACCTGTACCCGCAGATGACGGGAAGGGAGAACCTCGCCTTCTTCGCCCGCCTCTACGGGATCCGGCACTTCGATCCCGATCCGCTCCTCGAACGTGTCGGTCTCTTCGATCGCCGTAACGACCGAGTCGCCGACTACTCGAAGGGGATGCGGCAGCGCCTCATGGTGGCTCGGGCCCTCGTCAACGATCCCGAGGTCCTCTTCCTCGACGAGCCCACCGACGGCCTCGACCCGGTCTCGGCCCGGTCGGTGCGGGCGATCATCGAAGCGGAGGCCGAACGGGGGGTGGCGGTGGTCCTCACCACCCACGACATGTACGAGGCCGACCAGCTCTCGAACCGGGTGGCTTTCATCGACGAAGGCAGGATCCTGACGATCGACACCCCCGAGCATCTCAAGCTGACCCACGGTAGGCGTTCGGTGAAGGTGAAGCTCCTGCGGGACGGGAACGAGGTGACCGAGACCGTGCCCCTCGACGGGGACGGTGCCACCGAACGGCTCGAACGGCTCCTGGAGTCGGGGACGATCCTCACCATCCACACCGAGGAGGCCACGCTCGAAGACATCTTCGTCGAGCTCGCCGGCAGGAGGTTGGAGTGAGCGGGCGGGCGAGGATCGTCGCCGCCATCGTCGCCAAGGACCTCCGCGCTCTCACCCGGGACCGCTTCTACCTGATCATCACGGTGCTCGGCCTCGTGGCGTACGTCGCCATCTTCTGGGTGCTCCCCTCCACCGTCGACGAGACGATCGAGATCGGCGTCCACCAGACCGGCCTCGACCGCTTCATCGACCAGCTCGGCGACGGCCAGGGTCTGACCGTCACCTCCTTCGGATCGGCCGATGCCCTGCGGGCGGCCGTGGAGAGGGGGGACGAGGTGGCCGTGGGCGTCTCGTTCCCTCCCGAGTTCCTCGACCGGGTAC
>JALSJV010000006.1 GCA_026989215.1 Acidimicrobiia bacterium
GGGGACCAGGCGGAACGATCACCCGCGCTCGGCTCGTCTGGCGTGAAACCTGCCCCCTCGCCCCGGCCACCGTCGCCGAGGCCGCAGACCGGTTCGACGAACTGGGGAACCCCTTCGGTGGCTGACCCTCGGAGCACCATGGCCAGACCCGCCCTCCCAACCAAGCAACCTTCGGGACCGCCCCGGGCATCGTCGTTCCCGAGCAGGCCGCGGGGGCATCCGATGCTCCAACTTCTGGCCGGAGGCGGCACCCCATCGGCTCCCGCTCCCGGTGTCGCCTCCGGCCGGAACCGAGGGACGGCACGTTGGGTGAGGCCGCCGACCACCTCGACCAGGCCGCTGCGGACCTGCTGGCCTTCACCGGGTTCCCCAAGAACCACTGGTCCCAGATCCGGTACCAACAACCCCCAAGAACGGTTGAACAAGGAGATCCGCCGCCGCACCAACGTCGTCGGGATCTTCCCCACCCGGGCAGCGATCATCCGCCTCGTCGGCGCCGTGTTGGCCGAACAGGACGACGAGTGGGCCATCGCCCGGCGCTACATGAGCCTCGACTCCCTCGCCCAAGCCCGCATCCGAGCCCTCAAGAACCCCGACCCCGAACCCGAGGAGGTGGCAGCACTCCAAGCAACCGGCCAAAACCATGACCACGAGGCCGACGCGGCATCACTCATACACCACACCCCTGGACGTGACCCACGAGCAGGATCGGTCGCGAGTTCCTACTGCGGATCTGGCTGACCCCCGCCGCCTTGCTGTTCGTCTATGGCTTCGCTGTCGTCGCTGGGTATCAGCCCTGCTTCAGGGTGATGCGAGTATCGCAGAAGGACGGATCGCTCCTGAGGCAACGGTTGGCTGTCATGCTTCGAGCGAACGTGAGGCTCGGCGTGGTCCGCCTCGCCAACGGGATGGGTGCTCGACGCCTCGCTCGAACCGAGACGTTCCGCCAAGCCTGGCGCGAAGTGGGGGCCCTCCAAGAGGAGGCCCGCCAGCAGGTCGAGGAAGAAGCTGCAGCCATGCGCCGACTCGTCGAGAACACGGGAGTCGTCGGCACCGACGATTCAGGCCGCCAGCTCGACCAACGGGAGTTCGCGGAGACACGCAAGGCCCTGCGATGGCTCTCGACGTGCCAGATGGGGCACTACCGTAACGGGGGAGGACGTTACCGCTCCGACCTGCTCCCCACCGTCGAATCCCAGTTCACCCGCGACGGCTTGCCCGAGAAGCACGGCGTCGAGTTGCACGTCAGCTCGGGTGGTCAGCAGTGGTACGCGACCCGCCGAACCGTAACCGGATTGGTGGTTCGCAATCGGCGCGGCCGGGCCACCACCTGACGAATGGATGCACGACGGACCTTGCCCGCCGCGGGGCTTTCCCGCCGAACCGGAATGGGACCGGTTCGGATGGGGACCGGCCTCCGTCAACTGGGACTGACAATCGGAGTGCGCGGAGGCAGTGCCTCGAGCGCACTATTCCAGTTCCCTTTCGTTGCCGTACCTCTAGTCTAAGCTTTATTCGCAACCTTAGCTTATGCTGACGGGAGCCAAAGGATGGCCGAGTACCTGCAGCGACGATGGGCGCCCCGATTCGAGGGGGCGACCCGACGCGACCGGCAGGGTTGCAGCTACCAGGCATATCTGCCCGATCCCCTCGTCGGCTGGAACCTGCTCCTCCCCGGCGACCTCGCCGCCGACATCGCCGACGCCGAAGCCGCCGTCAGAGAGCTGAACCAGGCCGAGACGAGCCACGTCAGCCTCGAAGGCCTGGCACGGTTCCTGCTGCGAGCAGAATCGGTTGCTTCCTCCAAGATCGAAGGCCTCGAGGTCGGCCCACGCAGGCTGGTCGAAGCCGAGGCCGCAATCGCCCGTGGCGGGGAGGTCGCCGATCGCGTCGCCGTCGAGGTGCTCGGCAACATCGCCGCGATGGAGTCTGCCATCGACCTCGCCACCCACGAAGAGGACTTCTCACTGGCCGACCTCCTGGAGATCCACCGTGTACTGATGGAACGCTCACCGAGACCAGAACTCGGCGGAGTCATCCGCCGCGCGCAGAACTGGATCGGCGGCAGCTCCTACAACCCGTGCAGCGCGGCGTTCGTCCCACCGCCGCCCGAGTACGTCGAGGATCTTCTCTGGGACCTCGTCGAATACGTGAACGGCGACGAGCACTCGCCCCTCGTTCAAGCCGCCATCGCTCATGCCCAGTTCGAGACCATCCACCCCTTCGCCGACGGCAACGGACGGACCGGACGGGCGCTCATCCACGTGATCCTCCGCCGACGAGGCCTGGCCCCCAGCTTCGTGCCACCCGTCAGCCTCGTCCTCGCCACCTGGTCCGACGACTACATCTCCGGGCTGACCGCCTTCCGACACGTGGCTTCGGCCGACAGCCCCGAACGGTCGACGGCAGCGCAACGGTGGTTGCGAACCTTCGCCGCCGCCACGATCCGAGCATGCAACGACGCCGAAACCTACGCCGAGAAGGTCGACCAACTCGTCGAGGAGTGGCGGGCCCACCTCGGGACCGTTCGGAGGGGATCCGCCCTGGACCTGCTCCTCGACGTCCTCCCCGGGGTGCCGCTGCTGACCGTGCAATCAGCCGCCCGCCTCATCCACCGCTCCGACGTCGCCGCCGGCGCCGCCATCAACCGACTCCTCGATGCCGGGATCCTCATCCAGCGCAACGTCGGCAAGCAGCGCTACCGCATCTTCGAAGCACCCGCCGTCCTCGAACTGTTCACCTCCCTGGAGAGGGCCCTCGCCAGCCCAACCGGCGACACCACCATCGACTTACCTGTGCGGCCCGTCCCTCAACCTCCGACCCAGCGTTGATCGTGAAACCTTCGCCGAACGAGCGCTTCGGGTACCAATGCGTTCGTCGATGAGCGGCCTCATGTCGTGATTCTCCGGACAGGTCGAAGGTTCAGCGCTACGCCACCGTCCAACCAGCTTGCCCACACCCAACTCTTCGTCTCGAGCCCGCGCGACACGAGGTCTACTCCGGTTTCCAGAGCGAATCGACAGCCAGTCAGGCGTTCTTGATCTCCTGCCGGGTGCCCCGGTAGCTGCGGACCGCGAAGGCGCGAGTGAGCCGACCCCGAGATGGTCGCGTGGTGGCGGACAAGGGGCTGACGGTCCTCTCCAAGGAGTGATCCCCGGGTCGACCTCGGGTCATGTCCTTGGACTCGACCGGCGGCAACGGCAGGCTCCGAGTTCGCTTCCGCCTGCCGATACCCATCGCGAATCATTGACCTTTGCAGCGAGCCTGCAATCATCCGGGCATGGCACGGTGGTCGCCAGGTGAGGTTGCCGTGGTCCTCGGTGCAGGCGCGTCCCGCGGCGCTGAGTTCATCGAGGAGCCTCCCGATGACGGCACGCCGCCGCTGTGCCTTCCACCTCTCAACGCGGACTTCTTCACTCAACTCCAACGCATCACCACTGGGCGACACCAAGCCACTGTGGATGCCGTACTGAAGGACGTCCTGGAACTCCATGGGACGAACTTCAGTCTCACTCTTGAGGAGTACTTCACACAGATCGAAGCGATGCTCCTAACGGCGCGCCTTTCCCAGAAAGCCGCCGAAGGGTTCTCCACTCGCGACCTCATGAAGCGAAGAACGAATCTGCTGGAAGCGCTATCGGCTGTACTTGAGGAGTCAGCTGATGTAGCGAAGTCTCGGTCCTTGGCGAGGCGCCATCCCTGTTCATATCACGCCGCGTTGGTGGATGCGCTTGCGCAGCGCGACACGATCATCAGCTTCAACTACGACTGCATCGTCGATCACGCGCTCCGCACTGCTTCGGACGGCAAGTGGTCGGCAAAACACGGTTACGGGTTCCCCAAGCCCGGTAGGGTCGCCGGGCACGAAGCGTGGAACTCACCAGATTGGGTAGACCGGCAGAATTCGTCGATCAACCTCCTCAAGCTACACGGGTCCATCAACTGGTATCCCTTCCCGAACACGGACGACGGCATCATCAGACTGCGAGAGCGCCCGTACAAGCAGCGCGGGCAGAAACTATATGAGATCATCCCTCCCGAATTCGTGAAGTCAATAGCCAACCGGCCGATCTTTCCGCAGTTGTGGTCGAAAGCTGAACTCGCGCTCCGAAGAGCGTCCGTACTCTGTTTCGTCGGCTTCTCATTCACTCCGACTGATCTCCATGTGGAAGCGTTGTTCAGGCTTGCCCTCGCAGCCAACAAGAATCTGAAGCGTCTGGTAGTCGCCAACCCATCACCGGATCACCGGCGACGCATTCGGTCGGTCTGCTCCGGCGCCCTCCGAAACGGCGCACACGTAGTCCAGTTCGAGACCTTACGTGAGTTCGCTCCTCACATGAGAGACCTACTCACTGGAGGAGCGTGAACCCGGATCTACGCGACCAGTTGCGTCCACGGTGGTGGTGTACGAAGGACCGGGGGTCCTTCCGGAAAGGTGATCACCGCGTCAGCCTCACGAGCACGTGTTGAGAGCGACCGTGAGGAGGAACGCGCCGGTCACGGACAGGATGGACGTGTTGGCGTGGCTGCGCAAGCAGCTCGAGGACGCAGACGCCGATCTGCTCCGGGAGATGGTGCAAACCTTCGCGGAGACCTTGATGGGGGCCGAAGTCGACGCGCTGTGCGGCGCCCCGTATGGGCAGCGCAGCGACGAGCGGACGAACCGGCGCAACGGGTATCGGGTACGCCGGTGGGACACTCGGGTGGGGTCGATCGATCTGCGCATCCCGAAGCTCAGGGAGGGCTCGTATTTCCCCGACTGGCTGCTGGATGCCCGCACCCGGGCAGAGCGGGCGTACCTTCCAGGTGGTGGCCGAGGCCTACGTCAAGGGGGTCTCCACCCGGCAGGCGGCCCGGCTGGTCGAGACCCTGGGGATCGCCTCGCTGTCCAAGTCGCAGGTCTCTGAGCTGGCCAAGGACCTCGACGAGGTGGTGGACGACTTCCGCCACCGGCCCCTGGACGCTGGCCCGTACACGTATGTGTGGGCCGACGCTCTCACCATCAAGGTGCGGGAAGGCGGACGGGTGGTCAACGTCGCCTGCCTGCTCGCTACCGGGGTGAACGGCGACGGGCATCGGGAGATCCTCGGCGTCGACATTGCAACGTCGGAGGACGGCGCCGGCTGGCTGACGTTCTGGCGCAAGGTATCGGCCCGGTGAGCTGGCGCAGTGGGATCTGTGGCAGCCCGAGGTGGCGATTCCGGTGGGGTACGGCCAGTCGGCCAGGTTGTGGACGGTGGTGGGCGTGTCGGGGTTCTCGAGGCTGATCGGCGCTCGGATGGTGCCTTCTCGGGCGGCTCATGACGTCCTGGGCGGGATGCTTCATGTGATCGCCACCTTCGGGGCGGTGCCGCACAAAGGGGAGCGGTGTTGGTGGGTCCGAACGATCCGGAGGCCAAGGGGCTGGTGGAACGAGCCAACGGGTATCTGGAAACCAGCTTCCTGCCCGGCCGCAGCTTCGAAGACGTCGCTGATTTCAACCGGCAGCTCGCCGCCTGGCTTCGCCGGGCCAACCAGCGGATCCACGGCATCACCAAGGTGCGGCCCGCCGAGGCGATCTTCGAGGACCGCGCAGCGATGACGCCCCTCCCGCCGACCCTCCCCGACCCGTCCCGGCGGTTCAGTCTCCGCCTGCCTCGGGATCACTACGTCAGGGTGGACACGAACGACTATTCGGTGGATCCCCGCTATGTGGGCCGCCTCCTCGAGGTGCAGGTGACCCTCGACGAAGTCGTCGCCACCTGCAACGGCGTCGAGGTGGCCCGGCATCGCCGGTGCCTCGCCAAACACCGCACCCTCCTCGCAGCCGACCATGCCCGGATTCTGCAGCAGATCAGAACCGAACCCGTCGACGTGCCTGCCGCCGAGGTGACCGTCGCCGAACGGGATCTGGGGGTCTATGACCAGCTCTGTGAGGTGGTGTCATGACCCCGACGCGGCCGTCGTCGGATCTGGCGTATCTGTGTCGGGCGTTGAAAGCCCCCTCGATGGCCCGCGCCATCGACCGGCTCGCCGAGCGGGCCCGTCAAAAAGACTGGAGCTACAAGGAGTTCCTCGCCGCCTGCATCGAACGCGAAGTCGCCGCCCGACAGGCCAACGGCGGGGAGCTGCGCATCAAAGCCGCCCGGTTCCCCGCCCGCAAGACCATCGAGGACTTCGACTTCTCCTTCCAACGGTCCCTCAAACGCGACACCCTCCTGCACCTGGGCACCCTCGACTTCGTCGCCGCCCGAGACAACGTCGTGTTCCTCGGCCCCCCGGGCACCGGCAAGACGCACCTGGCGATCGGCCTGGAGATCCGCGCCTGCCACGCCGGTCACCGGTTGGCGTTCGCCACCGCCACCGACTGGGTCGCCCGACTCGCCGAAGCCCACGGCGCCGGCCGTCTCCAGCAAGAGCTCACCCGCCTCGGCCGCATCCCCCTCCTCATCATCGACGAGGTCGGCTACATCCCCTTCGAAGCCGAAGCCGCCAAGCTGTTCTTCCAACTCGTCTCCGCCCGCTACGAACAAGCCTCGGTCATCGTCACCTCCAACAAACCCTTCAGCCGGTGGGGTGAAGTCTTCGGCGACCCCGTCGTCGTCGTCGCCGCCATGATCGACCGCCTCGTCCACCACGCCGAAATCGTCTCCCTCAAAGGAGACTCCTACCGGCTCAAAGACCGCGACCTCAGGAGGATGCCAACCAACAACACACCGTGACCGCAACCCGGCCCGGGGGGTCAATTTTCACCCGGTGCCAGGGGGTCAACTTTCAGGCGGTGTTGACAAGGGGCGGCCGCTCGAGGCGGCCGCCCACCGGAACAGACACAGACACAGATGCCGCCCCAGCTCTTGAAGCTGGGGCGGCACAGTGCGACAGGCAGAAACAGTCGAACAGGAAGAACGGGCGGCGCCGGACCCAAGAGGAGCCGGCGCCCAGAGCCAGGGGACCGGCACGGCCTCACGGGGAGAACCCTGCCCTCATGCCCCGTCCACACCACCCGCC
>JALSJV010000007.1 GCA_026989215.1 Acidimicrobiia bacterium
GCCACCCTCCGGGCCGCTCCGCCATGGATCCGACGTCGTCGGGCAGCGGCCAGGGACGTACCGCTCCCAGCTCGCCTGCTCCGTCACCCGGACCGACGAACACGACCAGGGCCTCCCCCTCGTAGGGACGGGTCTCGGCGGTGGAGGTGACCTCGTCCAGCAGGTCCACCAGCTCCTGGAACCGGCGCACCCGCCGGTCCGAGGTCTCGACGATCCCCAGGGCATACACGGCGAACCGATGCTCGCCTCCCGAGGCGTCGAAGAACGTCACCACCTCGGTGGTTGCGTCGGCGACCCGGTCGGCTGCCTCCAGGTTCGCCTCGGCCTCGAAGTCGGGGAGGCCGATCGCCTCGACGAGGCCGAGGATCCGATCCATCGTGGCGGAGTCGACGGCCGCCACCCGGAGCTCGGTGAGGAGCGGACCCGGGTAGATGGCGGGGCTCGGACCTTCGAAGATGAGCTCACCGCCGGCGGTGAGGGTGAACCGGGGTGGACGGTTCACCAGCAGCTCGACGGGGACGAACCCCCCTTCGCTGGTGACCTGCAGCACGACCGCTTCGGGATCGGGAGGGGGCTCGACTGTTCCCCGACCGCCACAGGCGGCGAGCGCCAGGGAGGCGGCGAGGAGGATCACGGTCCGGGTTCGCATACCGTTGAGACGCCGAACGGGATGGGTCGGTTCCCGTCACCGGCCCCGAGCCCGACACCGAACTGCGGGAGCGCCGCCGGGCCGAGGGGGGCACCTTCCGGCGGGGAGGCGTGTGCCACCGCCTATCTTGGGTCCCATGAAACACGATCCCGACAACGCGGCGATCATCGACTACGTCGCCGCCCACTCGATGCCTCCCGGTCCCGTCCACCGTTGGATCGTCGACGAGACCGCCCGACGCTTCCCCGACGTGACCCAGATGCAGATCGAGGCCGACCAGGGTCCGCTGTTGGCGGTGCTGGTGAAGCTCCTCGACGCCCGCCACGTGCTGGAGATCGGGACCTTCACCGGGCTGTCGTCCCTCTGGATGGCCGAGGCGCTCCCCGTCGGCGGCCGGATCGTCTGCTGCGACGTCTCCGAGGAGTACACGTCGGTCGCCCGGGAGGCGTGGGCCCGAGCCGGGGTGGCCGACCGCATCGAGCTGCGGATCGCCCCCGCCCTCGACACCCTCGCCACGCTGCAGGGGCCCTTCGACCTGGCGTTCCTCGACGCCGACAAGGAGAACTACCCGCGCTATCTCCCCGAGTTGATCCGCCTGGTCCGCCCGGGTGGCGTCATCGTCGTCGACAACACCCTCTGGTACGGCCGGGTCGTCGACGACTCCGACGACTCCGAGGAGACCCGGGGGATCCGCCGGTTCAACGACGAGGCAGCGGCCTCCCCGTGGCTCGACGTCGCCCTCCTCACGATGGCCGACGGCGTGAGTCTGATGTGGCGACGGCCCGGTCAGCCCTCGTAGTCGGCGAGCGCCTCACCGATCAGCCCGATCGCCCAGTCGAGCTCCTCGTCGGTGGTGACGAGCGGCGGGATGAACCGGATGACGTTTCCGTCCGGACCGCAGGGGATGATGACCAGCTCCCGGTCCAGGACGTAGGTCTGGATGTGATCGAACGCCGCCGGGTTCGGTGTCCGGGACTCACGATCGGTCACCAGCTCGACACCGATCATGAGCCCCAGGCCGCGGACGTCCCCGATCGTCGGATGCTCCTCCGCCAGCTCCCGGAAGCCCGCGAAGGCCCGTTTCGAGAGCTCGCGGGCGTGGGGCAGGAGGTCGCCCATCACGTCGATCACCGCCCGGGCCGCGGCGCACGCCACCGGGTTGCCGCCGAAGGTCGTGCCGTGGGCGCCCACCGGCCAGGCGTCGATCCGCTCCGCCGAGGCTCCGTAGGCGGAGAGGGGCAGACCGTTGGCGATCCCCTTCCCCAGGGCGACGACGTCGGGGGCGACGTCGTAGTGGTCGGCGGCGAACCACTCGGCGGTCCTGCCGAAACCGGTCTGGATCTCGTCGAAGACGAGGAGGATGCCGTGCCGATCACAGATCTCACGTAGCGCCCGCAGGAACGGGGCGGGAGCCGGGTAGTAGCCCCCTTCGCCCTGCACCGGCTCCACCAGCATCGCGGCGATGTTCCCGGGCGTGACCTCGTGACGGAACAGCAGGTCGAGCTCCATGAGGGAGTGCTCCACCGCCTGCTCCTCGGTCATCCCCCAGCGGTAGGGATGGGGGAACGGCACCACCCACACCGACCCCAGCACCGGGTGGTACCCGTCCCGATAGCGGGCGTTCGACGTGGTGTAGGTGACCGAACCCATGGTGCGTCCGTGGAAGGCACCCCGGAAGACGATCACCCCTTGACGTCCCGTCGTGTACCTGGCGAGCTTCACCGCCGCTTCGACGGCCTCCGCCCCCGAGTTGGCGAACCCGAACTTCTCGATCCCCTCGGGGGTGATCTCCGCCAGGCGTTCCGCCTCTTCGACGATCGACTCGTAGCGGAACACACAGCCCGAATGCATGACCCGGTCGAGCTGGGCGTGGGCCGCCTCCACCACCGCCGGGTGGTTGTGTCCCAGGTTGGTGACGGCGGTGCCGCAGGCGAAGTCGGCCCAGCGGTTGCCGGTTCGGTCGTACAGCCAGAGGCCTTCGGCACGGACGATCTCCAGGGTGGTGTCGAAGGCGATGACGGGAGCGATGACGTCGTCGTGGCGACGGATGAGGTCGTTCATGATGCGCCTCCTCGAATCGAAGGAACGGTCGGGTACTCGGGCCGGGCCGTTCCCTAGGGCGCAGCGAAGAGAGACCTCCGTGCCTCACGGGGTGTCGGTCGCTCCATGGGCCCATTCTGCCAGACGGGACCGCCTGCCGGGCCGACGAATCAGTCGAAGACGACGGCGGGATCCCCGGCGACGATCTCACCGATCACCGTCGCCCCATGCCCATCACGACCGGCGCGTTCCTCCACCGCCGACACCTTGGCGGGGTCGACGACGAGCACGAACCCGATCCCCAGGTTGAAGGTTCGGCGCATCGACTCGGGATCGACTCCCCGCCGGGCGATCTCGGCGAACACCTCCGGCACGTCCCAGGCATCCGGGTGGACGACCGCCCGACATCCAGGAGGCAGGACCCGGACGAGATTGCCCGGGATCCCACCTCCGGTGACGTGGGCGGCCGCCGCCACCAGGTCGTCCTCGACCAGGGCGACCACGGTCGGGGAGTAGATCACGGACGGCTCCAGCAGCACGTCGGCGACGCTGCGGTCCGTCCCGGGGAACGCCGACTCGAGATCGTCGAACAGCCTCCTCACCAACGAGAAACCGTTCGACCGCAGGTTGGGGGACGCGAGGCCGACGACCGCCATCCCGACCCGGACCCGGTCCGGACCGAGGACACGGTCCCGGGCGACCACCCCGAGCGCGGTGCCGGCCAGGTCCACCTGGTCGGGATCCATCACCCCGGGATGCTCCGCCGTCTCCCCACCGAGGAGGGGACAGTGGGCCTCCGTGCAGGCGGCGGCGATCGAGGCGACGATGGCGGCGTCCCGGTCGGCCTCCAAGGCGCCGACGGCCAGGTAGTCGACGAACCCCAACGGGCGGGCGCCCACCGCCGCCAGGTCGTCGACGCACATGGCGACCAGATCGAATCCGACACCCTCCCAGCGACCGGTCCGACGGGCCAGCTCCAGCTTCGTCCCGACCCCGTCCGTGGTCATCATCAGCACCGGGTCGGGGAGGTCGGAGGGGACGGTCACTCCGGCGGCGAAGCCGCCGAAGCCGCCGACCACGTTCGGTCCCCAGGTGGAGGTGACGACGGGTGAGATCCTGGCGACGTGCCGGTCCGCCCCTTCGAGATCGACCCCGGCCTCGCGGTACGAGGTCACCGCCGGGCCACCTGCTCCAACTCGAACTTCCCCGACGCCTCGCTCACGTCGGTCGGGTACTCCCCGGAGAGGCAGGCCGTGCAGGACCGGTCGCCGCCACCCACCGCCCTGAGCAGGCCGGGGAGCGACAGATACCCGACGGAGTCGGCGCCGAGCACCTCGGCGATCTCGGGGACCGGGATCCGGGCGGCGAGCAGCGCCGAACGGTCGGAGGTGTCCATGCCGTAGAAGCAGGGCCAGCGGTACGGCGGTGAGGAGATCCGCAGGTGGACTTCGGCGGCGCCCGCATCACGCATCATCTGGACGAGCTGCCGAGTGGTCGATCCCCGGACGATGGAATCGTCCACCAGGACGACCCGACGACCTTCCACGGTGGAGGGGATGGGGTTGAGTTTGAGCCGGATCCCCCGGTCACGGAGCATCTGGCTGGGTTGGATGAAGGTTCTCCCGACGTAGCGGTTCTTGACGAGCCCGTCGACGTAGGGCAGTCCGCTCACCTGGGCGTAGCCTTCGGCGGCGGGGATCCCCGATTCGGGGACCGGCACGACCACGTCGGCTTCCACGGGATGCTCGACGGCGAGGATGCGTCCCATCTCCTGACGGGCGGCATGGACGGAGACGCCGTCGAGGATCGAGTCGGGCCGGGCGAAGTAGACGAACTCGAAGATGCAGAGGGCGGGCGGCGCCGGTGGGAAGGGGCGGAGACTACGAAGGCCCCCGGCGTCGATCACCACCATCTCCCCCGGTTCGACGTCACGGACCACCGCCGCGCCCACCAGGTCGAGCGCCGAGGTCTCCGACGACAGCACCCAGGCGCCCGTCTCGAGTCGTCCCAGCGTGAGGGGACGGAACCCGTGGGGGTCCCGGATCCCGATGAGATGTCCCTGATCCATCACCACGAGGGAGAACGCCCCCTGGAACGTGGGGAGGACGTCGAGGAGGGCGCGCTCCAGACCTCGACCGTCGGACCGCCCGTCGGCGATCCCCCGGGAGATCGCTTCGGCCATCAGGTCCGAGTCGGTGGTCGCCGACCCCACCCCGAGCTCCCGGGCGAGGGCGGCGGTGTTGGTGAGGTTCCCGTTGTGGGCGAGCGCCACCGAGGTGGCACCGACCTGGCGGTGGGTGGGCTGGGCGTTCTCCCACCGGGTGGTCCCGGTCGTGGAGTATCTGGTGTGCCCGATGGCGAGGTGGCCCTCCAGACCCGCCAGCGACGACTCGTCGAAGACCTGGGCGACCAGACCGAGGTCCTTGAACACGGTGAGGGTCTGCCCGTCGGAGGCGGCGATCCCCGCCGACTCCTGCCCGCGATGCTGCAGGGCGAACAGCCCGAAGTAGACGAGCGACGCCGCCTGCCGTCCGGGGGCGTACACCCCGAAGACGCCGCAGGCCTCACCAGGGCGATCGTCGACGGGCATCGAGTCGGGACGTGGAGCCGTCACCTGGCGGGATTGTAGGCCCGCCCGTCCGGCTCGCGGCGACGTAGCATCGCCGGGTGGCCGCCTACTGCTTCGTCTGCGACGCCCCGGTGGACGGCGACGTGTGTGGGACCTGCGGCCGGCCCCCCACGTGGGTGGAGGATCGGGCTGACGACGGCCGTCGGCGCCGGAGAAGGGCCCGCACCGTCCCACGCTGGGTGTGGCCGGTGGTGGCGTTGGTGGTGGCCGCCGTCGCCTTCTCCCTCATGCGGGCGGGGTTCTCCCTGCAGAACTGAGCTTCGCCGTCGCCCGGGGAGCCGATCCGCGGCGTCCCGTCACTCGTCGACGAACCGGGGCTCCCGGCGCTCTTTCAACGCCGCCAGACCCTCCCGGGCGTCCCGGCCCCGGAACCCGAGGAATTCGAGCGCGGCCGAGGCCTCGAAGGCGGGAGCCGCGGTCCGCAGCCAGAGGTTCAACGCCTGTTTGGTCCAGCGGATGGCGGTGGCGCTCCCGGCCGCCAGGTCGGTGGCGACACCGAGGGCGGTGGGATACAGCTCGTCGTCGTCGACGACCTTGGCGACCAGCCCGATCCGTTCGGCCTCTTCACCGTCGAGCGGCTCGTTCGTCAGCAGGTGGTACTTGGCCTTCGCCATCCCGACGAGCAGCGGCCAGATGATCACCGCGTGGTCCCCCGCCGCCACCCCCAGCTTGACGTGCCCGTCGAGGATGCGCGCCGACCGGGCGGCGATGGGGATGTCGGCGAGGAGTGCGGCGGCGAGCCCCGCACCCACCGCCGGACCGTTGATGGCCGACACGATCGGCTTCGAACAGTCGATGACGTTGTAGACGAGGTCCTTCGCCTCCCGGAAGACCCGGTTGGCGAAGCCGGAATCGTCGATGACCCGTTCGATGAGGGTGAAATCGCCGCCGGCGGAGAAGGCACGGCCTTCACCGCGCAGCAGCACCGCCCGAACCTCCGGGTCGTCGTCGATCTCCCGCCAGACGTAGGTGAGTTCACGGTGGCCGTCGATGCCCACCGAGTTGAGGGTCTCCGGGTTGTCGATCACCACCTCGAGGACACCTTCGGCGGGATACTCGAAGCGCAGGGTTCCGTATCGGCTCTGATCCATGGGGTCATTCTCGCGGATCGCCCCGACGGATCCGCCGCGCCGCCGCGAGATGGCGACGGAGGCGCCATATCGGCACCAACCCGCCGGCCGCCAGAAGGATCGCGGTGACCACCGCCGCCCGGAATCCGTCGACGATGGCGGCCTCCGCTCCCGGCGGAACCCCGATGGTCTCACCCGCCAACAGACGGCGGACCTGCTCCACGTCCCCGACCTCGCGGGCGACGACGAACAGGATCACCGTTCCCGCCAACGCCGCGCCGTAGGCGACGCCCTGGTTCCGCAGGAACTGGTGGGCCGCCGAGGTGCGTCCGATCTCCGCCGGATCCGAGACCGCCCGCAGCAGCGTGAGGGCGGCGTTGGTGGAGACGCCCACCCCGAGGCCGGTGGCGAACCAGGCACCGAACTGGAGGGCGATCGACCCTTCGGCGAGGGCCCAGGCGGCGACGAGGGCGGGGACGGTCACGAAGAAGCCCGCGACCGTCAACGTGGACTCGGGCAGCCGGTCGGTGAGCCGACTCCCCAGGTTCGCTCCGGTCGTCCAGCCGACCGTGAGG
>JALSJV010000008.1 GCA_026989215.1 Acidimicrobiia bacterium
GAGGCCCACCGTCTCGCGTCGGGAGAGGCGCAGATGGTCCAGCCCCGAACCATCCCAGCCGAGTTGGCGGTGGAGGAGCGCTTCGACGAACCGCTGGAGCTGATCGATCAGGTGGCGTTCGCGGCACGGGCCCTCGCCGCCCGACTCATGGACGGCCTGCGGAGGGCAGGGATCGCTCCCCATCGGATCGTCATCGAGATGGAGAGGACCGACGGCGTGTGCCGTCGCCGGGTGTGGCGCAGTGCGGATCCGATGGACGAGCGGGCAGTGGCCGAGCGGGTCTGGTGGCAGCTTCGGGCATGGGTCGGAGGAGAAGGAGGGGTCATCCGGATCCGGCTCGATCCCGGCGACCTCTCCGGGACGGGGCGACAGCTCGCCCTTTGGGAGGACGCGGCGGCACGGGTCGAGACGGAGCGGGCGCTGGTCCGAGCCCAGTCCCTGGTGGGGCCCGACCGGGTGTTGGTGGCGGAGCCCCAGGGTGGGCGGATGCCCGCCGAGCAGGTGGCGTGGCGACGTTGGGGCGACCAGCCCAGCCCCCCTGCTCGGGACCCGGCGGCACCTTGGCCCGGCGCCACCCCTGCTCCGGCGCCCGCCCTGGTCCCTCCCGAACCTCCCCTGCTGGAGGTGGAATGGGATGAGGGAGCTCCGGTGCGTATCAGGTTGGGGACGAGATGGGAGCCGGTGTTGGGCTGGTCCGGGCCCTGGCGGCTGCTGGGGCGATGGTGGCGAGGGGAAGGCGCTGCCGATCGATACCAGATCGTGACCTCGGTCGGGGCGTTCCTCTGTGTGGTGCGCGACGGGCGAACCTACCTGGCCGGGATCTACGACTGACCGGACGTTTCCGCCCGAAGCTCCGCGTACCGTCGCTCGATGAGGTCGTGGACCCGGTCCCGGAGCTCGTTGGTGTCGGCTTGGCCGAGCCCCTCCGTCGAGATCGGAGGGTCGATCACCACCGTGACCCTCCCTCCATAGATCAGGGGACGGTCGGGCCGCCACGCCTCCCATGTTCCACAGATCGTCACCGGCAGGATCGGCAAACCCGTGGACACGGCCATCGTGAACGCCCCCTTCTTGAAGGAGCGAAGCTCGCCGGTTCGGCTCCGGGTTCCCTCCGGGTAGATGATCACCGATCGTCCGAGGCGGATGAGCTCCTGAGCCTGCCGGTTGACCTGGTCGTGGACGGCCGCTCCCCGCGCCTGACGATCGACCTCGATGATCCCGACGGCCCTCATCGCCGGGGCGAGGATCGGTACCTGGAACAGCTCCTTCTTGGCCAGGTAGCGGATGGGGACGGGGATGGCCAGGAAACAGGCCATGATGTCGAGGTTGGAGAGATGGTTGGCGACGACGATGTAGGACCGGGACGGGTCGACGTGCTCGCGCCCTCGGACCTCCAGCCGACATCCGGCGGGGATCAACCACAGCCGGCTCCAGAGCCGGATCATCCCCTCGATGAGGGAGCTGGTGGGACGACGGCGGCCGACCACGATCGCGATCGGGCCGAGGATCACGGTCGCCAGCACTCCGACGAGCAGGGTCAGGATCGTCCGGGGCACGGCGAGGAGATGGCGCATCGACGGGAGCGTAGCGACCGGGACGGGCCCCGCCCCGGTAGCCTCCTCCGGGTGGAGTCGAAAGATCGGTTGCGGACCGGAGCCCGGAACCTCGCACCCATCACCCCTTGGGAGTCGGAGGGGGCGGTGGCCAACCTGATCCGCTGGCTCGACCGCCACGCTCCGGCGCGGGCTGCGGTGCTCACCTACCTGGCGATGCCGTCTGAGATCGATCCGGCCCCGGCCGTGCAGGCTCGTCCCGACCTTCGCTGGTTCGTCACCCGCACCCCGCCGCGGGGCGGGCTGACCATCCATCGCTACGACGCACCCCGGGAACGGCACCCCTACGGCTACGAGCAGCCGGTCGCCGACAGCCGCGAAGTGCCGCCCGACGAGGTCGACGTGGTGATCTGCCCGGGCCTGGCCTTCGACCCCCACGGAGGGAGGCTCGGCCGTGGAGCCGGGTACTACGACGCGCTGTTGGCGAGCCTCCGACCCGACGCGGTGAAGGTTGGGCTCACCGTGGAGCGTCGCCTCGTTCCCGAGGTGCCGATGGACGAACACGACGTCCCGATGGACTGGATCGTCACGGAGCGGCGGGTGATCGAGGTGGCGGGTTCGGTACCGACCTAATCCCGGTCGGTCGCCCGCCAGTGGACGGTCCGCTGGACGTTCACGGCGAAGTAGGGGCCTTCGGGCGCTCGAGCCCGGTACTGCGCGTACTTCTCCTGGAGCGCACGCCTGGCCCGGGTCTGCAGTTCGTCGTCGACGATCTGCCGACAGGTTCCCTCGATCCTGACCCACCAGAGCGCCCGCCAGTCGTCGTCGTAGTGGGAGACGAGGAGGGTCACCCGCGGGTCTCGTTCCAGGTGGGCGATGCGCCGGAGCCGGCGGGTCGTCTTCGGCTTGTGGTCCACGGCCCAGACGACGACGTCGCCCACGACGGCGAAGGTGATCGGCACGAGGTGGGGGAGCCCGTCGGGGCGGACCGTCGCCAGGGTGGCGACGGGTTCGGCATCGAGGTGTTCGAGACCGTGGACCACGCCCCGCCGAGTCTACGCTCTGGTCCGTCCCGAGAACGGAGCCGATCATGCATCTGGACCTCAACGTCGGATACTGGGGTGTCGCGGTCGCCCGCGATCCGGCCCTCGTCCAAGAAGCCGAACGGCTCGGGTTCCGGACCGTGTGGGCGGCCGAGGCGTACGGCGCCGACGCCGCCACGGTGCTGGCCGCCATCGGCGTGCGCACCGAACGGATCGGCATCGGCTCCGCCATCTTCCAGATCCCGGCCCGGACCCCGGCGATGACGGCGATGACCGCCGCCACGCTCGACGATCTCACCGGAGGCGGCCGGTTCCGACTGGGCCTGGGCGTGAGCGGCCCGCAGGTGGTGGAAGGCTGGCACGGGGTGGCCTTCGGGCGACCGCTGCGGCGGACCCGCGAGTACGTCGAGGTGGTCCGGCGCATCCTCGCCCGGGAGGCACCGGTGACCTTCGAAGGCGACGACTACACGTTGCCCTATCGGGGTGAGGATGCCACCGGCCTCGGCAAGCCCCTCAAGCTCATCGGTGGCGCCCATCCCGACATCCCCGTCTACCTGGCGGCGATCGGGCCGAAGAACGTGGCGCTCACCGCCGAGATCGCCGACGGGTGGCTGCCGGTCTTCTACTCGCCGGAGCACGGCCCGGCCGTGTTCGGACGACACCTGGCCGAGGGGTTCGGTCGGAGTGGCGAGCCGGGGAAGGCCGAACGCTTCGACGTGGTCGCCACCGTCTCGGTCGCCCTCGACGAGGACATCGACGCGGCTCGAGCCCAGGTGAAACCGTTCCTCGCCCTCTACATCGGAGGCATGGGGGCGCGGGGTCGGAACTTCTACCACGACCTCGCCTGTCGGTACGGATATGAGGAGGCGGCGAATCGGATCCAGGACCTCTACCTGGAGGGACGGAAGGAGGAGGCGATCGCCGCCGTCCCCGACGCCCTCGTCGACGACGTGGCGCTGGTCGGTCCCCGGGCCGCGATTCGGGAACGGCTCGAGGCGTGGAAGCAGTCCGGCGTCACCACCCTGGCGTTGGCGACGATGGATCCGGCGGCGCTGCGGGTGGTGGCCGAGGCCGTGCTGTGACCGACGGCGGCTCCCCTTCCGAGACGGTCCGAGGGCCCGAGAGGCCGACCGGCATGCGGAACGACGAGTCGACAGGGCGTCAGATCGGGCTACCGTAGGGCGCCATGACGGATCGGAACACCGCGGCGTGGAGGACCTTCCGGGAGGTCCACACCAGGCTCACCAAGGCGTTGGACGCCGAGCTACGGACGGAGACGGAGCTTCACCTCACCTGGTTCGACGCGCTCGAACGGCTCGCCGAGGCCGGTGGATCCCTGCGGATGCACGAGCTGGCCGAACGGATGCTGTTGAGCAGGAGCGCCGCGACCCGGTTCGCCGACCGTCTGGAACGGGCGGGCCTGGTTCGTCGACGGGAATGCGACCGGGACCGCCGGGGGACGAGGATCATGCTCACCGCCGACGGCTGGGACGTCCTGGGTCGGGCGGCGCCGATCCACCACCAGGGGGTCGAGACCCACTTCGCGCGGTACCTGTCGGACGACGAGGCCGCGACCCTGACCCGGCTCCTCGGCAAGATCCTCGTCGGTGAGGCGAGCCTCGGCGATCAGGCGCTGGGCTGACGGCGCCTCAGGCGCGTTCTTCGCGTTCGGCGGCGAGGGCTGCCCGCACTCGGGGTCCGAGGCCGAACCTGGCGGTGGGACGAAGATCCACCACGGCGCCGATCGCGTCGCTGAAGCCGGTCGGATCGTCGGGGATGAACGTGTAGACGTCGGTGTCGAGCTTCACCGTGAATCGGGTGAGGGAGACCCGCTCACAGTCGATGTCGCTCACCCGCCAGGTGCCGAGGGGCCGATAGCCGACGACGACGCGTACCCAGCCGTCGTCGACGACGAAGCGGACCCGGGCGGGCTCGCCGCTTCCCAGATGGGGAGCCAATGTCCCTTCGTAGACGGCCATGTCGCCTCCTTGCCCTCCACCCCAACCGAAAGCCTACCGCGCCGGACCGGCGGTGGGGAGGCCGATGTTCAGAGCCGGGCGTGGAGGCGTCGGGCCTGCTCGGCCGCCTTCGCCCGGATCTCGTCGGGATCCACCCGGGTCGGTCGGCCCTCGTCCCAGACGATCTCGCCGCCGACCTCGACCCGCAGGGGTCGGATTCCGGGGGTGTAGGCGACGTACCAGGGGTCCACCGGCTCGTAGGACCAGGTGACCCGGTCGTCGAGGACCTCGGGGACGAGGTTGCGGCCGTTCTCCAACCAGCTCCACGCCGTCTGCGGGTCGGCGGTGACGTCGTCGGCGCGGTGACAGAAGTAGGCGAAGGCGAATTCGTCGAGCATGGCGGCACCGATCCCGTCGGAGCCGAGCGCCACCGGGTTGCTGAATCGGGCCGGACGGGCGTAGCCGACCCCGTTGTTGAGGTTGGAGCGGGGGTTGTGGACGATCGTCCCGGCGAGGGCGTGGTCGTCGGGGAGGTGGACGCCGTGGGCGAGCACCCACCGCTCGTCGGTGAAGGGGGCGAGCCGCCGGGGGGCGTCGGCGTCGACCCGGTCCTCGCAGACGTGGATGTGGACGCCGACGCCGAACTCCGCGGCCAGTCCGGCGGCCTGCTCCAGGGTGGAATCTTCGCACGTGAAGGCGGCGTGCAGCCCCACCATGCCCCGTCCGCCTTCGGCGAGGAAACGGCGGTTCTCCTCCAGGCCCCGCCGAGCCCCGTCGGGACCGTGTCGGTCCGTCACCCCGTAGGCGCAGACGACCCTGATCCCGACCTCGGCACAGGCTTCGGCGATCACCGTCAGGCTCCCTTCGATCGCCTGCGGTGACTCGTGATGGTCGACGATGGCCGTCGTGCCCTGCTCCAGCGCCTCCAGCGCCCCGAGCATCGCCGACCAGCGGATCATCTCCAGGTCGAGGGCGACGTCGAGGCGCCACCAGACCAGCTCCAGGATCTCGGGGAAGTCTCGGGGTGTGCGCGGCGGGCGTGGCATCCCTCGGGCGAGGGCGGAGTACAGGTGGTGGTGGGCGCAGACGAGCCCCGGGGTGACGGCGGTCACGGGGCGTCGGCTCCCGCGTAGGCGTCGAGCTCCGCCACCAGCGCCTCCTTCTCGTCGGCGGGGAGGAAGGTCGCTTCGAGGGAGTTGCGGGCGAGCCGGGTGAGGTCGGCCCGTGTCAAACCGAGCGCCGCAGCCGTCTCCACGTAGTTCGTGCCGACGTAGCCGCCGAAGAAGGCGGGGTCGTCGGAGTTGATCGTCACCTTGACCCCGGCCTCCATGAGCCGGGCCAGGTTGTGATCTTCGAGGCGGTCGAACACCCGGAGCCGGAGGTTCGACAGGGGGCACATCGTGAGGGGGATCCCTTCCCGGGCGAGCCGGGAGACGAGCGGCGGGTCGTCCTCGGCCCGTACCCCGTGGTCGATCCGCTCCACCCCCAGGAGGTCGAGGGCCTGACGCACGTAATCCGCCGGGCCCTCTTCGCCGGCGTGGGCGACGAGGTGGAGCCCCTCGGCTCGGGCTCGGTCGTACACGTCGACGAAGAGCTCGGGAGGGTTGCCGACCTCGGAGGAGTCGAGGCCGACGCCGAGGAGCCGATCTCGGTACGGGAGGGCCTCCTCGAAGGTCGCCATCGCCTCCTCCGGCGGCAGGTGGCGGAGGAAGCACAGGATGAGGCCCGACGAGACGCCGAGGCGCTCCCGACCGTCCGCCATCGCCTCGGTGATCCCGGTGAGCACCACCTCGAAGGGGACGCCCCGTGCGGTGTGGGTCTGGGGGTCGAAGAAGATCTCGGCGCGGCGGACTCCGTCCGCCGCCGCACGCTGCAGGTAGGCGAAGGTCAGGTCGTAGAAGTCGGCCTCGGTCTGCAGCACCACCGCGGTGGCGTAGTACACGTCGAGGAACGACTGGAGGTCGGTGAAGTCGTAGGCGGCTCGAAGCTCCTCCACGGACCGATAGGGGAGGGTGACGTCGTTGCGTTCGGCCAGGGCGAAGGCCATCTCCGGTTCGAGGGTCCCTTCGATGTGCAGATGCAGCTCGGCCTTGGGAAGGCCCCGCACGAACTCGTCCATCGATTCCCCTTCCGTCGTGTGGGCCCACGGTAGAGGAACGGTCCGGTCCTTCGGTCCGAATCGGGCCTGTTCCTCGACTGCCGGGCCGTGACGTGGGGGCGCTACGGTGCGGTCGACGAGGAGGGCACGAGATGGAGGAGCTGGAGCTTCGGTTCACGCGGGAGGAGATCGACGAGGCGGTTCGGAGGATCGGCGCCGAGATCTCGGCCGACCATGGGGGTTCGGTGCCGCTGCTGGTCGGCATCCTCAAGG
>JALSJV010000009.1 GCA_026989215.1 Acidimicrobiia bacterium
TGCCGATGGTGGTGCGGGCGCAGGTGGCGGTGCGTCCTGAGATGATCGAGGAGCTGCCGAGACTGGCCGAGTGGGCGGCGGCGGGGCTGCAGGTGATCCCCGACCTGGGGTGTCTGGTCCGGATGGGGGTGCTGGAAGAGGACGAGGCGCGGGTGGTCAGGATGCTCGCCGAGGGGGTCGCCAACGACGTGATCTGCGAGACGTTGGGGATGTCGAGACGGCAGACACGGCAGCTCCTCCGAGACGTCTACCGGCTGCTGGGGGCGGCGGGCCACTTCACCTACCCGCGTCGGAAGGATTCTCCCCCCGCCTTTGGCGGGGGGAGTACCCGAGCGTCAGCGAGGGGGAGGGGGGTCTCGCCGCACGCGGGCCGCTTCGCCTCCGGAACCGGTCACGCTGCGCAGCAGGAGAGCTTCTCGATGTCCTTGCGGAACCCTTGGGCGGCCAGCTTGAGGCCTTCGGCCATCGTCAGGTAGGGGTGGTAGGTGTCGGCGATCTCGTCGGTCGTCGCCCGGTATTTGATCGCCATCACCGCCGCCTGGATCACCTCTCCGGCACCTTCGGCCAGGATGTGGGCGCCGAGGAGCCTGCCCGTCGCCTCGTCGGCGACCAGCTTGATGACGCCGGTCGCCTCCCGGTTGGCGAGGGCGCGGGGGACGGCCTCCAGGGGGAGGGTCGACGTCATCGCCGCATGGCCCGCCTCGACGGCCTGGTTCTCGGTGAGGCCCACCGAGGCGATCTGGGGTGAGGTGAACGTCACCCGGGGCATCGTCTCGAAGTCGATCTCCCGTCCGGCGTCTCTGAGGGCGTTCTCGGCGGCGATGTTGCCGCCCAAGGCGGCGACGTAGACGAACTGGGGATGGGTGGTGACGTCCCCGGCGGCGTAGATTCGGGGGTTGGAGGTGCGCAGGCCCGCATCGGTGACGACGTGGCCCCGTCGGTCGATCTCCACCCCGGCGACGTCGAGGCCGAGACCCTGGGTGTTGGCGCGGCGTCCGGTCGCCATCAGGAGTTTGTCGGCCGTGACCCGGAGGGTCTCACCGTCGATCTCGACGTCGAGCCAGACGTCGTCGCCGTCCCGACCCGCCGCGGTGACCGTGGCGTCGGTGAGGACGCCGGCGCCCTGGTCGTGAAGGTATCCGGCCAGCACCCCGGAGATCTCCGGCTCCTCGAAGGGGGCGATCCGTGGGAGGGCCTCGACCCAGGTCACCTTCGATCCGAGATGGAGGAAGAGCTGACCCAGCTCCAGTCCGATGGCGTTGGCGCCCACCACGATGAGGGATTCGGGGACCTCGGTGAGTTCGAGGGCGCTGGTGGAGGTGAGGTACCCGGTCTCCTCCAGGCCGGGGATCGGAGGGATCCAGGGGGAGGCGCCGGTGGCGATCAGGTAGCGGTGGGCCCGGACACGGCGGCCGTCGACCTCGACGGTGTCGGGTCCGGTGAACCGGCCTTCTCCCCGGATCAGCTCGACGTCGTAGGCCTCGAGGAGGTCCTCGTACTTCGACCGGCGAAGCGCTTCGACCAGCTCGTCCTTCTGGGCGACGAGGGAGGCGAAGTCGGCCCCCTTGGTCGCGATGTCGAGGCCGGGGAAGGGGTGATGTCCGGCGTGCCAGTACAGCTCGGCCGGGCGGAGCAGCGTTTTGGAGGGGACACAGCCGATGTTCACGCAGGTCCCGCCGACGGTGCCCTTCTCGACGAGGGCGACGCTCGCCCCCAGGTCGCGGGCCTTGATGGCGGCGGCGAAGGCGGCGGAGCCGGAACCGATGACGACGAGGTCGAAGTCGACGTCGTCCGTGACGGTGGCGGGCGGGGTGCTCGTCTCGGTGTGGACCCCGGCGAGGGTGTAGCCGTGCTCGGCGCGGGCGGCCGCGGCGGCCTCCTCCGAAAAGGAACCCCTGGGGGTGCCCATGGCCTGCCCTCTATGCCAGTCGACCTCGGCGACGTCGAGGCCGGCCTTCTCCAGGGCGGCGGCGACGGTCTGCTCGCAGTGGTCACAGGTCATTCCCCGGACGTCGACGGTGATGGGATCGGGCATGGAGCTCCCTTTCGTATCTGCTCAGACCAATATATCGGTTCAAGCAGATATATGAGAGTCCTATTCCCGATCGATGACGCGGCAGGCGGCGATCTCGCCCTGGTTGGTGTCGAGGAGGGCCCGGGCCATGTCGAGGATCGCCACGACGCGAGGATTGGCGATCCGGTACTCGACCGTTCGGCCCTGGCGATCGGCCTCCACGAAGCCGCACCAGTGGAGACAGGACAGATGCTCCGAGACCTGGCCCTGGGAGAGGCCCACCGCCTCCACGATCTCCTTCTGGATCCGAGGGCGCTCCAGCAACAGCTCGAGGATGCGGATCCGGTTGGGATCTCCGAGGCCCCGGAAGAGCTTCGCCAGGAGCTCCTCGTCGGGGAGAGGGATGGGGATCGGCTCGATGATGGCGGTGCGGGGCATGGGCAGATGATATCGAGGCAGGCCGATCCGAGGGGGGAGCCGCCACCGCGGCTCCCCCCTCGTCGACGCTACGCCAGCTCCACGTCGACGGGGACCGGCCTCGAGAGCGTGTGGCCCACCGGGGAGGTGGAGACGACCTGGTCGTGGAGATCCTGGAGCTCCTCGGGCGACGCCTCGGCGTCGAGATGGACCCGAACGCGGATCGCCTCGTAGCCGGCGTTCCCGGGCCGGAGGCCGAGGAAGGTGTGGAGGTCGAGATCCCCCTCCAGCTCGATCCGCAAGCCTCGCAGGGTGATGCCCCGAGCCGTGGCGTTGGCCGCGTAGCCGACGGCCAGGCAGTTGCCCAGGGCGGCGAGGAGCTGCTCGACCGGGTTGGGGGCCGAATCGGTGCCTCCCAGGCCGCCGGGCTCGTCGGAGGGGAGGGGGGCGAAGTCTCGGATCCGGGCCTCGGACCGGAACCCGCCCCGCCACTCGACGTCGGCTCGCCAGGTGGTGGCGCCCTTGTCGGGGTCCTCTCGGATGGCCTCGGTGAGGCGGGCGACCGCGTCGAGGTCGACGTGGTTGAGGGTTGTCGTATGGGTCATGGATTCCTCTCGTGATGGGTCGTGTCGTCCTTGGGTGACCGCCGGGGAGGATGCTCCCCGGCGGTGGCGGTCACCGTGCGCGGCGGGACACCGGGGAGCCGAGCATGGCGCGACACATCGCCGAGAAGACGAGGTTGAGATGACCCTTCATGCGGCGGCTCCTTCGTTGTCTCCCGACGCGCTCTCCGAGCGCCTCGGGCGGGAGTCCCGCCGAAGGCGACTCATCGATCAGGCATTGGCACCGATGTCCGGTCTCCCGGCCGGTTGCCGCGGCTTCACAGGGCCTGTCCCTCCACCGCTCTGGATGAGCGCAGTCAAGTGGCGAACGAGTATCACCGGTCCCGATCTCCCTGTCAAAACCTCACCAGCTCACCTCGGCGCAGCCCCGATGGGTGTCGGGCTCCACCTGGAGGGTGGCGTGGTCGATCCCGTACTCGGTCTCCAGGAGATGACGGGCGACGTCGAGGACGGGATGGGGGTCGGTTCCCTCCCGGGTCACCAGGTGTACGGAGGCGACGTCCATGTCCGAGGTGAGGGTCCAGACGTGGAGATCGTGGACCTCGACGACGCCGGGGATCTCGGCCAGGCGGGCTTCGAGCTCCTCCAGGTCGACGTCGTGGGGAGCTCCCTGGACGAGGATGTGGACCGCCCGGCGTCCGAGTCGGAACGCCCGGGGCACGATGAAGAGCCCGATCGCCGCCCCGAAGAGCGGATCGGCGTAGGCCCAGCCGGTGAAGCGCAGGATGAGGGCGGCAGCGATCACGCCGACGGAACCGATGAGATCGGCCAGCACTTCGAGGAATGCCCCCTCCACGTTGATGGACTCCTTCGAGCCTTCACGGAGCAGCCACCACCCGATGATGTTGACGATGAGACCCAAGACGGCCACCACCAGCATGGGGCCGGACAGGACCTCCGGAGGGTCCTGCAGGCGGCGGATCGCTTCATACAGGACGTAGAACCCCACTCCGAGCAGGAGGATCGAGTTGGCGAGGGCGGCGAGGATCTCGAGGCGGTACATGCCGTAGGTGTGTCGTCCATGTCGGCCCCGGCTGGCGCCGAGACTGATGGCGGCGAGGGCCATGCCGAGGCCGATGGCGTCGGTGGCCATGTGGCCTGCGTCGGAGAGCAGGGCCAGGGAGCGGGTGAGGAACCCGGCCACCACCTCCACCACCATGAACACGACGACGAGGACGAAGGCGATGGTGAGGGGCCGCCGGTGTCGGGCGGCGGCGCTGTGATTGTGGAGTCCGCTCATCGGGGATCCCCGTGGAGGTAGTGCTCGACGGCGACGTCGAGGAGGAGGCGGATGTGGGAGTCGGCGACCCGGTAGTACACGGACCGGCCCTGCTTGCGGGCCCGGACGAGGCCCGCGAGGCGCATCTGGCGAAGCTGATGGCTGGTCGCCGACTCCGAGGAGCCGACGACCTCGGCGAGGTCGCAGACGCAGAGCTCACCCGCCTCGACCAGGGCGGAGACCATGCGGACGCGGCCGGGGTCGGCGAGGAGCTTGAACCGTTCGGCGAGGAGCTCGGCGTCGTCGGGATCCAGGATGCGTTCGACGAGCGCGACGAGACGCTGGGGGTCGTGAGCGTGATCCATGGAGGGGCATCATACATGAACATCTGAGGTGATGTTCATGTATATCTCCGAAGGGACGGGCGTCAGGGGCGGGCGAGGGGGAGCCTGAGGGTGAAGGTCGCGCCCAGGCCAGGTCCGGGCGACGAGGCCGTGAGGTCGCCACCGTGGAGACGGGCGAGGTCCCGGGCGATGGTCAGCCCGATCCCCGTCCCGCCCGACACCGCGGGGTCGGCTCGGTAGAAGCGCTCGAAGACCTGGTCCAGCTCCTCGGAGCTGAGACCCTTCCCGTCGTCGGAGACCGTCACGACGGCCTCGGCGCCGTCGGCTGTCACCGATACCGCCACCTCGCCCCCCTCGTCCGTGTAACGGAGGGCGTTGGACATGAGGTTGGTGATCACCTGGGTGAGGCGATCGGGGTCACCCACCACCGAGATCCCGCCCGTGGCCTCGATCGTCAGCCGAATCGCCTTGGCGTCGAAACGGGGCCGCCATCGCTCGACCACCTCGGTGACGAGGTCATCGAGATCCACGGGGCGGCGCCGGAGTCGGATCGCCCCCTCCTCTGCCCTGGAGAGCTCGCTCAGGTCGGCGGTGAGGCGTTCGAGACGGGAGGCCTCCCGGGAGGCGGCGGCGAACACCTCGGGGGTCGGCTCGAACACGCCGTCGAGGAGCCCCTCCATGTACCCGCGGATCGTCGCCACCGGGGTCCGGAGTTCGTGGGCGACCTCGGAGATGAGCTCGATCCGTCGCTGCTCGGTCGCCTCGAGCTTCGCCGCCAGGCGGTTCACGTCGTGGGCCAGGCCCGCCAGCTCCTCGGTCCCGGGGGTCGGCACCCGCTCGCGGTAGTGACCGGCGGCCAGGCGACGGGCGGCGTTTCGGACGGCGTGGATGGGACGCACGATCCGCTCCGAGGCGATGACGGCGGCGCCGACGGCGGTGACGATGCCCGCCAGGACGGCCAGGGCGAAGGCAGAGGTCAGGCTGCTGCGGAAGCTCTCCTCGATCGACTCGAGACTGAGGCCCATCTGGCCTCGCATCATCGCCTCGTCCATCCCTCCGACCGCATCCATCATCCCCGCCATGTCGTGGAGGTGGCTCCGGAAGAACGATTCGGCGAGCATGCGGGAGGCGACGACGAGCACGACCGTGGCGACGACGACGACCGTGAGATGGGAGAGGATCAGGCGACCACGGAGGCTCCGGGGGAGGTTCATCGTGGCTCGCTGATGAGCTTGTAACCGACGCCGCGGACCGTCGCGATGATCCGCGGGTCGGAGGGGGAGTCTCCGAGCGCTTTGCGGATGTTGGAGATGTGGACGTCGACCACTCGGTCGACCCCGAAGTGGTCCCAGCCCCAGACCTGTTCGAGAAGCTGCTCGCGGGTGAAGACCCGCTTGGGGGCGGAGGCGAGGGCGGCGAGGAGGTCGAACTCGAGTTGGGAGAGCTCCACCTCGCGGTCGCCGACGGTGACGGTGCGCTGTGCCAGGTCGATCGTGAAGTCGGCGAACTCCCACCGCTCGGCGGGCTCTTCGGGGATGCTCGCCCGCCGCAGGACCGCTCCGATGCGGGCGACCAGCTCGCGGGGGCTGAAGGGCTTGGTGACGTAGTCGTCGGCGCCCATCGTGAGTCCTACCACCCGGTCGACCTCCTCGGCGCGGGCGGTGAGCATGATCACGGGTGTCGACGAGGTGGCCCGCAGGCGCCGGAGCACCTCGAACCCGTCGATGTCGGGGAGCCCGATGTCGAGGACGACCAGATCGGGTTGGAAGGTCTCCAGTTTCGTGAGGGCCCCCTCACCCGTCGCGGCACGGCCGACGGTGAACCCCGAGGCCTCCAGATAGGAGGTGAGCATGTCGGTGAGCTCGGCTTCGTCGTCGACGACGAGCACCTTGGTGTTCGGCATCTCCAGGATGCTACGGGCACCGCGCGGCTGCGCGGTGCCCGTAGGGGTCGGTGACGCCTCCATGGTCACGTCATCGGATCGGATGAGCCCTGGATGGGCGCACCGGCACCCATCATGCCGCGTCCGGTGCCGCGACGTCCCCCGCCGAGTCCATCGGTCCCCATGTGCTCGTCCATGAGCTCGTCGTGGTCGGCGCCCATGAGTTCGTTCATGGTTTGGTCGTGGTCGGCGCCCATGAGTTCGTTCATGGTTTGGTCGTGGTCGGCGCCCATGTATTCGTTCATGGTTTGGTCGTGGTCGGCGCCCATGTATTCGTTCATGAGCTGGTCGTGGTCGGTGTCGGCCCGCTGTTCGAGCCGTGGACCGACGGCCGGGCCTTCGTCGGCG
>JALSJV010000010.1 GCA_026989215.1 Acidimicrobiia bacterium
ACCACTCCGAGATGGTTGCCTCCCTCGTCTCCCCGGGTGAACACCCGCAGCACGTAGCAGTGTCTCGGCATCGGCTCGACGATACAAGAGGGGTTGACGGGGGGAGGGGGCGAGAGCCTGATACGGTTTCGCCGGATGAGGTCATCGATGGCGGTCGCCGTCGAAGTCGGTGCGCTCGGGCTCGACACCTCTGGAATCGCAGCCGCCGAGCCCGGTCGGGAAGCTGACAGAGGCCGCTACCGTTCCGGGTCGTGGCAGACATCCTCGGCCTCGACAGCCTCTTCGCGCAGATGATCGCCGGGCTCGGCCTGGCGTTGATCGTCGGCAACGGGTACGCCTGGTATCGGCATGCTCAGGGTCGGGATCCCGAAGATGCCGAAGGACCGTTCCGCACCGGACGCGTCGCCTTCCTCATGGTGGTGGGAGTGGTGATGACCGCCTGGGGTGTGGCGTCCCTGTTCACCTGACCCGCGACCGTTCCTGGTTTGGTACGCTGAAGGTCACCCCGCGGGTGTAGTTCAATGGTAGAACACGAGCTTCCCAAGCTCGGAGTGGGGGTTCGATTCCCCTCACCCGCTCTCCGCACCCCCGACGGCCCGGGGGAGTGCATCGTTCTGGCACCCAGATGTCGCGTATGACGCGCGATCCAGGTGCCAAAACGGGTGGTCCGGGGCGAGTGCATCGTTCTGGCACCCAGATGTCGCGTATGACGCGCGATCCAGGTGCCAAAACGGGTGGTGGGGTAGCATCACCGGCCGTGATCTTCTCCGACCGCACCATCAAAGAGGCGATCGCCGCCGGGCGGATCGAGATCGACCCCTACGACGAGTCGATGGTGCAGCCCTCCTCCGTCGATCTCCGAGTGGACTCGTCCTTCCGGGTGTTCGAGAACCACCGTTATCCGCACATCGACCCCCGTACCCCCCAGGAGGACCTCACCAGCCTGGTGGAGGTCCCCGATGGGGAAGCGTTCGTCCTCCATCCCGGGGAGTTCGTCCTCGGAGCCACCTTCGAGCGGGTGCGCCTGGGCAACGACATCGTCGCCCGTCTGGAAGGAAAGTCGAGCCTGGGACGGCTGGGTCTCCTCATCCACTCCACCGCCGGATTCGTCGACCCGGGGTTCGACGGCTACCTGACCCTGGAGCTCTCCAACGTCGCCAACCTGCCGATCGCCATCTATCCGGGGATGCGGATCGGCCAGATCAGCTTCTATCAGCTCTCCACCGAGGCCGAACACCCCTACGGCACCCGTGAAGCCGGGTCGAAGTACCAGGGGCAGCGGGGTCCCACCCCGAGCCGAGCCCACGTCGACTTCGATCGCGACTAGGTCGCCCGGCCCATTCTCCGTTGCACCCCTCAAGGATTCCGTGTTCCTGCCGATAAGGAGAGGGAACGCACAACCTGTGGATCCGCCCGCCCTCTCCTCGGAGTCCCCCTTCCTCCGATCTCTCCCCGCCACCAGCGGGCGGAATCGCACCAGACGAGCGGCCTGCGGGCCGCTCGTCTCGTGCTTCCGGGGCTCACACCACGTCCCGCCCCAGATCGGAGAAGCGGGTGTATTCGGCCATGAACGTCATCTCCACCGACCCGGTGGCACCTGCCCGGTGCTTGGCGATGATCACCTCGGCGATGCCCTTCTTCTCCGAGTCGGGCCGGTAGTACTCGTCCCGGTAGATGAAGATGACGACGTCGCTGTCCTGTTCGATGGAGCCGCTCTCCCGCAGGTCGGCGAGGCGGGGGCGCTTGTCCTCCCGCATCTCCACGGAGCGGTTGAGCTGGGAGACGGCGATGATCGGTACGTCCAGCTCCCGGGCCAGGTTCTTGAGGGAGCGGCTGATCTCGGCGATCTCCTGCTGGCGGTTCTCCTTCGAGGAGCCCTGCATGAGCTGGAGATAGTCGATCACGACGAGCCCGAGGCCGTGTTGGCGTTTCAGCCGTCGGGTCTTCGCCCGGATGTCGGTGACCGTCAGGTTCGGAGAATCGTCGATGTAGATCGGTGCCTTGTACATCCGAGACGCGGCGTCGACCACCTTCGGCCACAGAGGTCCGAGTTTCCCGGTCCGGAGTTTCATCGAGTCGACCCGGCCCACCGAGCAGAGGATCCGCTGCACGACCTCTTCTCGTGCCATCTCCAGCGAGAACACCGCGACGGTGTGTCCTTGTTGGGCCACGTTGGTGGCGATGTTGGTGGCGAGGCTGGACTTGCCCATCGCCGGGCGAGCCGCGATCACGATGAGGTTGGCCCGCTGGAGGCCGGCCAGTTTCCGGTCGAGGTCTCGGAAGCCGGTAGAGAGACCGGTGACCTCCTCGCCCTGCGTCTCCAGCATCTCGATGTGCTCGAGCGCCGACTGGAACATCGGACCCACCGGCTGCATCCCGTCGCCGACCCGTCGCGACGCCACTCCCAGCACCATCTGCTCGGCCCGGTCGATGACCTGGGCGATGTCGTCTTCGAGACGGAAGGCGAAATCGGTGATCGACGACCCCGCCCGCATCAGGCCGCGACGAAGCGAATGCTCCTCCACGATCGACGCGTAGTAGTCGACGTTGGAGGTGGCCGGAACCACATCGAGGAGCCGGGTGAGGCGACCCACACCTCCCACCGCCTCGAGCTCCCCCGCCCGGCGGAGGGCTTCGGTGACGGTGATGGCGTCGATCGCCTGACCCGAATCGTACAGCTCCCGGATGGCCCGGAAGATGGCCTGATGGGCCGGAACGTAGAAGTCCTCCGGACCGAGCTTGTCCATCACCTCGTTGGCGACGTCCGCCGACAAGAGGATCGCACCGATCACCGACTCCTCGGCTTCGATGCTGTGGGGCGGCACCCGGGCGGCGGATCGCTCGGTCCCGTGCTCGGTCATCGTCATCCGCTGATCCTCCCTCCGAGGCTGGGCGCGGGTTCGGTCACGCTCTGCACCTGTCCACTCTGCCGTCTGCCTGTGACACGTCGCGGCGAACGACGGCGTCCTCGTGGGGAAGCCCTCGGACGGTAGACGTCCGACGCCGGAGCGCGAAAACCCCGGTCCATCCTGGATTTCGCGTTCTCAGCCTGCGGGGATGACGTCGATGGTGATCGGGAACTCGACCTCCGGATGGAGGCGGATCGTCACCTCATGGAGGCCGATCGCCTTGATCGGCTCGGGAATCTCCACGACCTTGCGGTCGAGCTCCACCCCGGTGAACTTCTTGATCCCCTCGATGACGTCGCCGGCACCGATCGAGCCGTAGAGCTTGCCCTCGTCGCCGGCCTGGGCGGCGATCACCACCCGGGTCCCCACGAGCTGGGTGGCGACCCGCTCGGCCTCGTCCTTTCTGCGGCGCTCCGCCTCCAGGCGGGCTCGGCGCAGGGCTTCGGCCTGGGCGATCGCCCCTTCGGTCGCCTTGATGGCGTGCTTCCGGGGGAGCAGATAGTTCCGGGCGTACCCGTCGGCGACCTCGACGACGTCGCCGCGGTGGCCGAGGTCGGGGATGTCGGAGAGCAGGATGAGCTTCATCGTTGTGCGACGTAGGGGAGCAGGGCCATCTCCCGGGCGTTCTTGATGGCGACGGCGACCTGCCGCTGGTGGCGCGGGCAGTTACCCGTCACCCGCCGGGCCCGGATCTTGGCGCGGTCGGACATGTACTTGCGGAGGACGGCGATGTCCTTCCAGTCCACTTCCACCTTCTCGGTGCAGAAGTAGCAGACCTTTTTCTTCACCCGCCGTGTGCCGCTGTCGGGTCGGCGGCGGCGTCGACGCTGGTTGTTGCTGCTGCGTGCCATCGATCACTCCTCGAAATCAGAACGGGGCCTCGTCGGGGCCGTAGTCGGTCCGGGCGACCGGGCCCGGGGGCGGCGCCGCCGGGGCGCCGGCGTTGAAGTCGCCGCCGGATCGGGTGGTCCGGGTCACCTGCGCCGTCGCCCAGCGCAGGCTGGGTCCGATCTCGTCGACCTGGAGCTCCACCACCGAGCGTTTGTCGCCCTCCTGGGTCTCCCAGGAACGCTGCTCCAGCCGCCCGGTCACGATCACCCGAGTCCCCTTCTGGAGGGACTCGGCGACGCTCTCGGCCTGCTCCCGCCAGATCGTCCCGGTGAAGAAACTCGTGTCCTCCTGCCACTCGCCGTTCTGGTCCCGCCACCGGCGGTTCACCGCCAGGCGGATCTTGGCCATCGGCACCCCGGAGGGGGTGAAGCGAAGCTCGGGATCCTCGACCAGGTTGCCGACCAAGGTCACGGTGTTGGTTGCCATCTCGATCTCCTTCTGCGTGTGCCCCTCACTCTGCGCACAGGGTGTGACACGTTTGGTCAGGCGTCGGGCCGGACCACCTTGTGGCGAACCACGTCGTCGGACAGGAACAGCATCCGGTTGAGGTCGTCCACCACCTCCGGCTCACCCTCGAAGGTGATCACCGAGTAGTACCCCTCGGAGAGGTGGTCGATCTCGTAGGCGAAGCGGCGCTTCCCCCACAGGTCGGTGTTCTTGACCTTCGCCCCGTGACCGGCGAGGAACTCCTCGAGGGCAGCCACCCGGCTGCGGACCTCGTCCTCGGGGATCTCGGGCCGATGGATGGTCATCAGCTCATATGTACGCACTCTGCCTCCTCTGGACATCCGTGGGAACGGACGGCTCCGCGTCGGCTGCGGAGCAGGTGTGTTCGGCGTCTTCGCCGAAGAGACGGTGCGCAAGTGTACCCAGCCCGAGGCGGTCTGGGAAGATGGCGGCTCAGCCGACCGAGACCGGCACGTCCTCCCGCACGAGGGGCTCGGAGACCTCGTAGGGAAGTGCCAGCCAGAAGCAGGCTCCTCCCAGCCGTTCGGAGCGTCGATACCCGACCCTGCCGCCGTGGGCTTCGACGAGGGCACGCACGACGGCCAGTCCCACCCCCGTCCCCGGAATCGCCTCGTTGAATTGGTTCTCTCCCCGTTCGAAGCGCTCCCAGATGAGCCCTTCGAACCGGGGCGGCACGCCGGGACCGTCGTCGTGGATCTCGATCAGACGCTCGGGCCCGTTCCGTTTCACGACGATGAGGGTCTTGCCACCGCCGAAGTTCTTGGCGTTCTCCAGGAGGCTCACGAGGACCTGCAACAGGCGGCGACGGTCACCGACGAGCTCGACGAACGGCTCGACGGCCGCCTTCACCGGGGGCGGCCCTGCCTCCAGGTCCCATACCTGCTTGATCGCCTCGGCGACGAGGCCCTTGCCGTCGAGCCGCGCCTTCGACAGCGGCGTCTGGGAGAGCTCACCCCGGGCGAGTTCCAGGAAGTCGGCGACGACGAGTCCCAGCTCCCGAGCCTGACCCACGATGATCCGCACCATCTCACGGCGCTCCTCGTCGTCCTGAGCCTCCCAGTCTCGCTCCAACACCTCGGCGAATCCGGTGACGGCCGCCAGCGGGTTCCGGAGTCGCCGGGAGATCCCGACGACGATCTCGTCGCGTTCACGCTCCATCATCTCGCGTCGCTCCCTCGCCCCGATCGACTGTCGCCCGGCGACCGCCGCTCCGGCGATCAACGTCGCCCAGGCCATCAAGCCGAGTTCGGCCCCGGCGACGGTGAAGATCCTGATGAACAGCATGGCGACGAGGACCCCGACGAAGCCGTAGGGGAGGATCGTCTTCCACAGCGGCGGGCGTTCCATCGGGACCTGACGTCTCCTCGGTGGGCGCCTCACCATCGAGGCGGCGATGCCGAAGGCGCTGAACGCCGCCAGCCACAGCGCCTGGAGCGCGACGTCGGCGGCCACCGACGTCCGTGAGATCACCGGCCCGAACACGTCGAACACGACCACCGCCCCGATCCCGAGGGCGATCGCCACCAGCCTGCGGTCCTCCACATAGGGGCTGCGGCGAATGAGGACCGCCATGAGGACGGCGAACAGCACCAGCGCCGCCGCCGGGTAGGCGGCGGAGACGAACCGATCGATCGTGTCGGTCCCCACGAACACCGTCTCCCCCAACAGCTCCCATCCGATGACCAGCGCGGCGACCGATCCCGCCAGGGTGTCGAGCGCCGTGCGCAGCGTCGCCGCCCGGGTCTGCTTCAGGGACGGGTACCGGATGAGACCGGCGATCGCGAGGGGGTAGAAGGCGAGGCCGGTGACCTCGCCGATGGCGGCAAGGGTGGAGGTATCTGCGACGGTCCCGGTCCCTCGTACCACCGCCCCGGCGCCGGCGGCGATCACGCCCAGTCCGACGAGGCGGAAGCTGTACTGGTCGTCCTCGGGAGCGTACCGGGCGGACCACCAGAGCAGCAGACCGGCAGCCCCGGCCACCAGCGGCGGGATCAACCCGACGAGCCGAATCAGCGACCCTTCCTCGGGGACGAATCCGAAGGCGATCGAGAGGGCGGCGGCGAGACCGACCCAGACGACGAACGAGTTTCCGATCTCGATGACGTGTCGTTTCGTGAGCATGTGGGTGTCGGCGCCACGGGGCGCGCCACTCTTCTCATCGGCATCGAAGACGTCACCTTGAAGGGCGGTTCCCTCGGGCGTCCGGCACCGACAGGACCGAACCGAGGGGTGGGAAATCACGATCGGCGGGGATCTCCAGGGCCCAACGCACGTCCCCGGAGGAGGGATACGTCGGGCAGTCGTCACCCGGGCAGGGTTCCATCCGTTCGACCTGGAAGAGCACCCCCTGTGCGTCGAAGTAGCCCACCCGGAGGGGGATGAGGGTGTCCTTCATCCAGAACGCCACGGGGCGGACGCGGTCGAAGACGAAGAGCATCCCGTCGAGGTCGCCGAGGTCCCGCACCCCCATCAGCCCCTGGGCCCTCCGGGCCGGGGTGTCCGCCACGGCCACCGTCAACGACCGGTCGCCCACCGCGAT
>JALSJV010000011.1 GCA_026989215.1 Acidimicrobiia bacterium
GGGGGGGCAGGCCGGTGACGGCGGGGCCGCCCTCGGGACGACCCCGCCGCCGGACGGTCAACGGGCGAGGAACCGGGTTCCCGGCCTCACCTCCTCCCAGGACTCCAGGACCCCTTCGGAGGGTCGGCTCCGCGATCCGTGCACCTCGATGGTGTGACCCAGCTTCTCCAGTTCGAAACGGATGACCGCGTTGAGCGGGCAGGCGAGGAACGGATCCGGGTAGTCCCGCTCCAGTTCGGCGTAGGCGGCGAGCCCGAGGATGTCCCGCCACGTCCCATGGACGCCACGATCCTCGGTCCCCTCGGTGCTCTCCAAGACGGCGAAACCGAGCTGTTCCGTGAACGCCCCGATCACCGCCCTGGCGACGTCTTCGGGGGCGTCGCCCACCTCGTAGGTGACGCCGTGGCGGGCCAGGAACTCGGAGATGTGACGCCCGATGGCCTTGTGCAGCTCCTCGGCGAGGGCCGCGCCGACCCGGCTCTCGGCCAGGTCGCCGAGGGTGGCTCCGAGGCCGTAGACGAGGGCGTCGTAGACGAGATCCCGCTGCGGTTCGGTGCGGGGCTCGGCGACGATGGTCACGTCGGCTCCTTTCTCCAGAAGGCGGATGTGTAGGCGACGCCGGAACGGAGGCTCTCGGGTGGGAGGCGTCGCTAACGGCGGGCACCACGTGCAGCACCCGGGCGGACCACCCGAGAGCGGCTACACGTCCGCGAACCGAACCGTGCCATCAAGGCCCAATCGTAGACGTCGCGAGCCCAGGGCTCGTGGCCACCGTGGCGGTCGTCCCGGGCCCTGGATTGCAGACCCTCAACCGAGGCTCGGTCTCCTCTGGGCCCACGGGCGGGCCTCCTCGAGCTGGGCGGCGAGGCGGAACAGGGTCGCCTCGTCCCCGAACCGGCCGGCGAACTGGACCCCCACCGGGAGGCCGTCGTCGTTCCAGTGCAGGGGCAGGTTCATCGCCGGCTGACCGCTCATGTTGAACAGCGGGGTGTTCGGGATGGGGCGCAGCAGCTCTCCGGAGAGCTGTCGCACCAGGGCGTCGAGGAGCGGTTTGGCGGGCAGGGCGTCCACCACCCGGAGCATCCGAACCTCGTTGGGAGCGGGATCCAACGCCCCGATCGGCCACGGCGGCTCCGCCAGCGTCGACGTGAGGAACACGTCGAAGTCGGAGAGGAACCGCCCCATCGTCCGGCCGGTCTGTTTGGCGGTGTGGATCGCCCAGGCGAGCTGATCGGCCGGCGTCTTCTTCGCCACCTTGACGAGGACCGACTGCACCAGCTCCAGGTCGCCCTTGCCGAGGGGACGGCCCCGCAGGCGCGCCGCGTACTCGGCCTCGAAGGCGCCCCCCGCCGTCGCCAAGGTGACGAAGACGGCGGTCAGTTCCTCGACGTCGAGTCGGGGCGCGGCCTCGGTGACGTCGTGTCCGAGCTCTTCGCACAGCCGGGCCGTCTCGAGCACCGCCTCTTTGCAGTCGGGATGGATCTCCTCGGAGAGAAGGGCGCCGGTGCTGAAGGCGATCCGGAGCCGACCGGGCGGTGCTCCCACCTCCTCGGCGAAGGGACGGGCGGGCGGCGGAGCGACGTAGGGGGCGCCGACGTCGGGACCCGCGGTGGCGTCCAGGATCCGGGCGCTGTCCCGGACCGACCGGGAGACGACGTGGGCTTCGGAGAGGCCGAACCACGCCTCGGCGAAGTCGGGACCCAGGGGGGTTCGCCCCCGGGTGGGTTTCAGGCCGAACAGCCCGCAGGCCGACGCCGGGATGCGGATCGACCCGCCGCCGTCGGAGGCGTGGGCCATCGGGACGTAGCGGGCGGCGACGGCCGCGGCGGACCCTCCGCTGGAGCCGCCCGGGGTGCGCTCGAGGTTCCACGGGTTCCGGGTGGGACCGAACAGGTCGGGTTCGGTGACCGGGGCCAGGCCGAATTCGGGGGTGTTCGTCTTGCCGAGGACGATGAGGCCCGCCCGGAGGTGACGGTCCACGAGCTCGGAGTTGTGGTCGGGGACGTAGTCGGCGAGGGCCCGGGATCCGGAGGTGAGCGGGGCTCCGGCGTAGGCGGCGTGGAGATCCTTGAGGAGGAAGGGGACGCCGGGGAAGGGAGCGTCGGCGGGGACGGGGCGCTCGGCCGCCTCCAGGGCCCGGTCGAAATCCCGGTGGACGACGGCGTTGAGCGTCGTGTCGTGCCGCTCGATCCGTTCGATGGCGGCCTCGACCAACTCTCGGGGGGCGACCTCGCCCCCGGCGACGAGCTCACCCAATCCGGTGGCGTCGAACTCCTCGTAGTCGGAGAACGAACCCATGACCTCCCGTCCTCGCTCGCGTGGTCCGAAGGTAGCAAGTCGGCGCCCCGGCCACCGGCCCAGGGCCGGGGACCACCGTGGCGGTGGTGGGGAACCCTGGGTCCGTGGCAGCCCAGGGCCGGGGACCACCGGAGCGGTGGTGACCAACCCTGGGCTCGCCGTCACCGACGGCCGGGTAGCCTGACGCCCACATGCCCAACCGACTCGTCGAGACCATCCGCGAGGCCGTCATCGGCAAGGACACCGCCGTCAGAACCCCCTACGGGTGGCGGCGGGTCACCTACGCCGACTACACCGCCTCCGGACGCAGCCTCACCTTCATCGAGGACTTCATCCGCGACCAGGTGCTCCCCCTCTACGCCAACACCCACACCGAGACCTCCGGCACCGGGCTGCAGACCACCCGCTTCCGAGAAGACGCCCGTGACATCATCCGCCACTGCCTCGGTGGCACCCGGGAGGAGCACGCCGTCATCTTCACCGGCTCCGGATCGACCGGGGCGATCACCCGGCTCATCGCCATCCTCGGCCTCCGCATCCCCGACGAGCTCGACGACCGATATCGGCTCTCCGACCTCATCCCCCCCGACGAACGTCCCGTCGTCTTCGTCGGACCGTACGAACATCACTCCAACGAGCTCCCCTGGCGGGAGTCGATCGCCGACGTCGTCGAGATCCCCGAAGACGCCGACGGGCACATCGACCTCGACGACCTCGAACGACGGCTCGTCGAGTACGCCCACCGGCCCCTGCGGATCGGCTCGTTCTCCGCCGCCTCCAACGTCACCGGCATCATCTCCGACACCTCCGCCATCTCGTCGCTGCTCCACCGTCACGGGGCCCTCTCCTTCTGGGATTTCGCCGCCGCCGCCCCCTACGTCGACATCGAGCTCCGCTCGCCCACCACCCACGGCGACGACTACAAAGACGCCGTCTTCATCTCCCCCCACAAGTTCATCGGCGGCCCCGGCACCCCGGGCGTGCTCGCCGTCCGCCGTGACCTCCTCCGCAACCGGGTGCCGTCGGTCCCCGGCGGTGGCACCGTCGCCTACGTCAACCCGGTCGAACACGTCTACCTCTCCGACCCCGAGCATCGGGAGGAGGGCGGCACCCCGGCCATCGTCGAATCCATCCGGGCCGGGCTGGTGTTCCAGCTGAAGGAGGCCGTCGGCTACGGGACCATCAGGGAGCGGGAGACCGACTTCATCCGACGGGCCATCGCCTCCTGGCGGCAGAACCCCAACATCCGGATCCTCGGCAACCCCGACGCCGAACGCCTCTCCATCGTCTCCTTCGTGATCCGAGCCCCCGACCATCTCGGCGAAGGCCGATACCTCCACCACAACTTCGTGGTGGCGGTCCTCAACGACCTGTTCGGCATCCAGGCCCGGGGAGGATGCTCCTGCGCCGGACCGTACGGACATCGCCTCCTCGGCATCGACCTGGAGCTCTCCCACCGCTACGAGGAGGAGATCGCCGCCGGCTGCGAAGTCGTCAAACCCGGATGGGTGCGGGTGAACTTCAACTACTTCATCCCCGAAGAGGAGTTCACCTACATCGTCGACGCCGTCCACCTCGTCGCCGACGAAGGATGGAGGCTCCTCGGCGACTACGTCTTCCATCCCGACACCGCCCTGTGGCGGCACCGGGACGGGCTCGCCGAGCCCCCCATGTCCCTCCACGACGTCCACTACCTGGACGGAGCGATGCGGTACCCGTCGCGGCGGCGCACCGAGCCCCTGTCCCGACTCCCCGACTACCTGGCCGAGGCCCGGAGGATCCTCGCCTCGGCGGCACCGGAGGCCACCGGCTGCCCCCGCCTCCCACCCGCCGCCGAGGCCCTCCGCTGGTTTCCCGTCCCCTCCGACCTGCCCGGCTCCCGCTCCGTTCCCGCCGGAGGAAGGTCGTGACGGAGGGGACCGTCCACCAGCTCAGCATCTCGTCCGGGGGCGTCCCCAAGGCCCCGGTCCGGGTCGCGGTCGTCGGGGAGCTGGGGATCGAAGGCGACGACCACGAGGACACCACCCATCATGGGGGGCCGGAGCGGGCGCTGTGTCTCTGGTCGCTGGAGGTGATCGAGTCGCTGCAGGCCGACGGTCACGGGATCTACCCGGGGGCGGCGGGTGAGAACGTCACCGTCGCCGGGATCCCCTGGGAGCGGGTGACGTCCGGGGCCCGGCTCCGGCTGGGGGAGGTGGAGGTGGAGATCACCCGGCCCGCCACCCCCTGCTGGAAGAACCGGCGGTGGTTCGCCGACGGAGACGTCTCGGTGATGGATCACCGGCGGCATCCGGGCCGCAGCCGGATGTACGCCCGGGTGCTCACCCCCGGCACGATCCGGCCGGGGGACCGGGTGGTGCTCCAGGTGCCCTAACCGCCCAGGTGGGCGTCGAGGAATCTCAGCGTCCGCTCCCACGCCCGGCGGGCCGCCGCCGGCTGGTAGGAGGGTCGGTCCGCCTCGAAGAACCAATGCGACGTCCCCGGATACCGGAACACCTCGAGGGGGCGGCCGACCAGCCCGATCGTCGCCTCCAGGAAGGCGGCGTCGTCGTCGGAGACGAGGTCGTCGGCGTCGGCGAGGTGGAGCTGGTAGGCGGCCTCCGAGCCGTCGAAGTCGATGCTCTGGGTGCCGTAGAAGGCGACGACCGCCCCGATCACGTCCGGCATCCGCACCGACGCCCACAGACCGAGCGACGCCCCCATCGAGAATCCGACCACGCCGATGCGCCCGGCCGCGGCCTTCTCGGCGAGCAGCGCCGCCGCCGTCACCGTGAGACGGGCCAGCCGGTCGGCGTCGGCGTCGGCCAGGTGACGTCGGGCGGCCTCGGGGTCGTCGAAGACGGCGCCGAAGTTGAGGTCCGGGGCGAGCACCGAGTAGCCCTCGTCGGAGAGCCGGTCGGCGGTCCGACGCCAGAACGGGGTGAGACCCCACCAGGAGGGCAGCAACAGCACCCCCGGGCCCGGTCGGTCGGGTGGGGCGACGAAATAGCCGGTGTCGGACATCACCGGCAGGGTACCGGCCGCCGGGGCGCGCCCCGGCGGGGCCTACGCTGCGCCGATGCCACGCTCCGGGGTCGCCCTCGCCCTCGTCGCCGCCGTCTTCTTCGGGGTCTCGGGGGTGGTCGCCGCCGACGCCTTCGCCGAGGTCGACCCGGTCCAGCTCGCCCAGATCCGCAGCGTCGGCGCTGCCCTGATCCTCGGGGCGGTCGCGTATCGGCGGCGGGACGTCTCGACGGGAGGCCGCCTCGGCGAGTTGGCCGCCCTCGGCGGGGTGTTGGCGGTGGTGACCGTCGCCTTCTATGTGGCGATCGACCGGCTCGGCGTCGGTCCGGGGGTGACCGTCCAGTTCCTCGGCCCGGTCGTGGTCCTCGTGTGGATGGCCGTCGTCCAGGGACGTCCCGTCCCGCCCTTCGCCTGGGCGGGCGCGGCGATGGCGGTCGGGGGCACCGCCCTGGTGAACCGGGCCTGGGATCTTGGGGTGGTCGACCCGGTGGGGATCGTCGCGGGGGCGGTCGCCGCCGTCGCCTTCGCCGCCTACCTGATCCTCGGGGAGCGGCTCGGGCGACGGCTGTCGGGCCTGTCGGTGACCGCCCACGGGTTCGCCTTCTCCGGGCTCATCTGGGTGGTGATGGCTCCGGTGTCGGTCCCTTCGGTCTCGACGAGGGTGTGGCTGGAGCTGGCCTGGGTGGTGGTGGGTGGGACCGCCGTTCCGTTCCTGTTGGAGATCGCCGCCGTCCGTCGGGCCGACGCCGGGAGGGTCGGGGTGGCTGCCACCTCCGAGCCGGCCGTCGCCGCCCTGGTGGCGTGGATGGTGCTCGGCCAGGCGTTGACCGTGGTCCAGCTCGTCGGGGTGGGGTTGGTGGTGGCGGGGGTGGCGACGATCCAGTTCCTCACCGCGTCGGTGGCGCCCGACGTCCCTCCCGACGTGATCTGAACTCGTCGGGGTGGCGGCCGACGGGGAGACCCATGAGCGACTTCATCCTGCTGCGCGGACCGTTTCTCACCCGGCGGGAGGCTGCGGCGCGCACCGTCGACGGACTCGACGGCGTGCTGGCGCTGGGCGGCGCCTACGCGGTGGAGGAGGTGTATCCGGCGTTCCAGTTCACACCGGAGGGGTATCCGCTGCCGGGCCTGGGGGCGGTGCGGGAGGCGCTCGGGGAGGGGTTCGACCCGTGGGAGACGGCGGCGTGGCTCTCCGAGCCGCATCCGGGGTTGGGGGGTCGCACCCCGGCGGACTGGCTCCGGGAGGGCGGCCCCGTCGCCCCGGTGGTGGAGCTGGCTCGACGGGCCCGGGAGGAGTGATCTCGGTTCGGGGGCGCTGAGCCCTGGGTTGGTGGCCTCCGTGGTGGTGGTGTGGGGCCCTGGGTTGTGGTGTGGACCCTGGGTTGGTGGGTGGCCCTCTTGTCGGGGGTGGGTGGGTGTCGTAGGTTGGGGGGTGTGTCCGACGTGGTGTGGTGTTGGCGGG
>JALSJV010000012.1 GCA_026989215.1 Acidimicrobiia bacterium
TCCCCCCACGCCTCACGGCGTGGGCCACTTCCCCCTCGGAGAGGGGGAAGAAGAGGTGGAGAGTCACGTCCGGCCGCGGACCCGGGGAAAGCGGATCGGACTGTGGCGGAAACAGGTGTCCCGGCGGTTGTAGACGCTGAGACGGGTGCCACAGTCCGGATGGGTGCAGACCCGCCCCTCGGCGAACCGCTTGGGGGCCCGCCCCTCGGGACGGAGACGATGTCCAGACTCGATCGTGTTCGTATTCATCCTTCAGTCCTTGGGAGGGAGGTGCGGGGCCGGTGGCCAGGGAGATCACCGGCCCCGCATGCCGGTGGGGGTTCCGGCAGGGTGGGAACTGTTCGGGTCAGTGGGCCACCGGATGCTCCGAATCGACCGTGGACGGAGCCGCCGCACCCATGTCGGCCAGGGCCCACAGGCCCAGGATGAGCACGGCAGCGCCGACCAGCCAGGCGTTCCAGGCGGCAGCGGTCACCGCCGAGAAGCCGAGCACCCAGGGGGCGATGAACAGCCAGACGCCGAAGAGCGCCTGGAGCCACTCGGGAGCTCGCTCGCTCGGACGGGACAGAGCCCACCATCCGGACGCCACGACCAGCAGACCGACGATCCAGGCGTTCCACGACGAGGCCGCATCGGTGCTGGAACCGAGCGCCCAGGGGGCCACGAACAGCCAGATGCCACCGATGAGGAGCAACCAGTCTTGCCACCGTTGCCTCTTCATGTGACACCTCCTCTCGATCGCTTGCCCCTTACCCCGACAACATACACCTTCCATCCGACTGGAATGTCAAGGGGTCAGGACGGAGGAACCTCCGAGGCGGGAAGGTGAAGCCGTTTCAACAGCACCGCGTTCGTGGCCACGATGAAACTGGAGCCCGACATCGCCAACGCCGCCCACTCCGGCCGCAACACCAGACCCAGCGACGGCTCGAACAGCCCGGCGGCGACCGGCAACGCCACCACGTTGTACCCCACCGCCCACGCCAGATTCTGACGCATCTTCCGCACCGTCCCCCGACCGATCCGCACCGCCACCGGCACGTCCAGCGGATCCGAACGCATCAGCACCACATCGGCGGTCTCGATCGCCACGTCCGTGCCCGCCCCGATCGCCACCCCCAGATCGGCCAGCGCCAACGCCGGAGCGTCGTTCACGCCGTCCCCCACCATCGCCACCCTCCGCCCCTGCCCCTGCAGCTCCGCCACCTTCCGGGCCTTGTCCTCGGGAAGCACCTCGGCGATCACCGTGTCGATCCCCAGCAGCGAGGCGATGCGCTCCGCCGTCGCCCGGTTGTCGCCGGTCAACATCACCACCTCGATCCCCAGCTCGTGCAGCTCCGCCACCGCCCGCGCCGACGACTCCCGCACCGCATCGGCGATCCCGATCACCGCCACCGCCCGGCCGTCCACCGCCGCCAGCACCGCCGTCTGGCCCTCCGCCGCCAGCCGGTCCCGCTGCGCCGCCAACGGCCCGACCTCCACCCCCTCCCGCTCCATCAGCCGTAGATTGCCCACCACCACCCGCCGACCCTCCACCACGCCGATCGCCCCGTGCCCGGGGACGTTCTCGAACGACGACACCGGCGGCAACGACATCCCCTGGGACTCCGCGAACCGCACCACCGCCTCGGCCAGGGGATGCTCCGACTCCCGCTCCACCGCCGCCACCAACCGGAGGACGTCCTCCTCGGCGACCACCTCAGTCACCTCCGGCTCGCCCCTCGTCAACGTCCCCGTCTTGTCCATCACCACCGTGTCGATCCGGGCCGACGCCTCCAACGCGGCGGCGTTCTTGAAGAGGATCCCCCGCCGCGCCCCCAGACCCGTCCCCACCATGATCGCCGTCGGGGTCGCCAGACCCAGGGCGTCCGGACAGGTGATCACCACCACCGTGATGGCGAACAGCAGCGCCCGGGAGAACGACGCCCCCGCCAACAACCAGCCCGACAAGGTGAGCCCGCCGCCCACCAAAGCGACGAACACCAACCAGAAGGCGGCCCGGTCGGCCAACCGCTGGCCCGGCGCCTTCGAGTTCTGCGCCTCCTGCACCAGCTTGACGATCTGCGCCAAGGCGGTGTCGGCCCCCACCTTCGTCGCCCGAACCCGCAGCGTCCCGTTCACGTTGATGGTGGCTCCCACCACCTCGCTCCCCGGCTCCTTGTGCACCGGGAGGCTCTCCCCCGTCACCATCGACTCGTCCACCTCGGACTCGCCCTCCACCACCACCCCGTCCACCGGGATCCGGGCACCCGGACGCACCAACAGCAGATCCCCCACCCGCACCTCGGCGGTCGGAACCTCCAGCTCCCGACCGTCCCGGATCACCACCGCCATCGGCGGGGCCAGATCCATGAGGGCACGGATGGCATCGTTCGCCCCGCCCCGCGCCCGCATCTCGAACCAGTGACCCAGCAGCACGAACGCGGCCAGCATCACCGCCGCCTCGTAGAACACCTCCCCGCCACCGGTGAGCGTCACGACCAGGGAATAGAGCCAGCCGGCACCGATCCCCACCGCCACCAACACCATCATGTCGAGGGTGCGTCGACGCAGCGCCGCCACCGCCCCCTCGAAGAAGATCCACGCCGCCCAGAACACCACCGGCAGGCTCAAGACGAGGGAGAAGACGTCGTCACGGAGGCCGAAGGGGGCGGGGAGACGGAACCCGAGCACCTCCCGACCCAGACGGGAATACAACAGCACGGGGACGGCGAAGACGGCCGCCACCACGAAACGGTTCCGCATGTCGGCGACCATCGCCTCCATCGACATCGAACCGTGGCTGCCGTGACCCATCACGGCATGGGGGGAACGGGACTCGCCCTCTGCAGGCTCCGGCCGCTCCACCCAGCACACATGGTCGGGCACCACCTCGCCCGCGCAGTGGTAGCCGCACTCGACCACCCGCTCCCGCAGCTCGTCGGCAGACGTCACCGACGGGTCGAAGGTGACGGTGGCGGACTGCGCCACCGGGTTCACCTCGACCGAGACCACCCCGGGCAGCCGCCCCAGGAAGGCGGCCACCTTCTGCTGCTCGGAGGCGAACTGCATGCCGCCGACCTCGAGGACGACGGTCTCGGACTTCACGTCGACTTCACCCGTTCCACGGCCCATGCCCCGACCCTACGCCGTCGACGCGCCGCACGCCGCGCACTGCCGCACCCCCATCCCCCCACGCCTCACGGCGTGGGGTACTTCCCCCTCAGAGAGGGGGAAGAAGACAAATGGGTTCTCCCCCCGCGCCGGCGGGGGGAGAACCCGAGCGAAGGGAGGGGGGCAAGAACACCCCCATCGGCCCATCGTCCGTCAGCGGCGTCGCCACCGTCGACGGACCGGGTGCCCGGGGCGGGCGACCGGCGCCCCGGGCTGGTCCTCCTCGGCCTCCTCGTCATCGCCGAAGACGGCGACGTCGGAGGAGCACCAGGCGAACACCATCTCCCATCCGTAGGGGCGGTACGGGAGACGATCGTCGTCGCTCATTCCACGATCACCTTCCCCCGCAGCATCCCCATCTGGCAGGCGAACTCGTACTCGCCCGGCCGTTCCGGCAGGAACTCGACGGGGACCTCCACCCCGGTGGGAAGGTCGGCAGCGATCCCGAACTCGTCGAAGACGACCTTCTCCGAGCAGGGGTCGGCGTCCTGGCGGGTGAACAGCAGGCGCACCTTCTGGCCGGCCTTCACCCGGATCGTGTCCGGCTCGTACCCGCCGTGCACCACCACCCGGGTCTCCTGGACGCCGCCGGCGGTGACGGTCGCCGCCGTCCCCTCGCTCGACGACAGCCAGAAGTACCAGACGATGAGGGCGATCAGCGCCACCCCCACCAGATTCACGATCACCACATCCATCACGCCACCTCCTGGGAGAACGAGGGCCGCCAACGGCGCAGCCGGTTGGCGTTCGACACCACCGTCACCGACGAGAAGGCCATGGCCGCCCCGGCGATGAGGGGACTCAGCAGAATCCCGAAGAACGGGTACAGCACCCCGGCGGCGATCGGGATCCCCAAGGTGTTGTAGGCGAACGCACCCACCAGGTTCTGGTAGATGTTGCGCATCGTCGCCTTCGAGAGCTCGATGGCGGTCACCACCCCGGTGAGGCTGCCCTTCACCAAGGTGATGTCGCCCGACTCCATCGCCACGTCGGTGCCCGTCCCCATGGCGAGACCGACATCCGCCTGGGCGAGGGCGGGGGCGTCGTTGATCCCGTCGCCCACCATCGCCACCACCTTGCCCTCGGCCTGCAGCGCCTTCACCTCGGCGGCCTTGTCGCCGGGCAGCACCTCGGCCCGGACCCGGTCGATCCCCACCTGGCGGGCGATCGCCTCGGCGGTGCGGACGTTGTCGCCGGTGAGCATCACCACCTCGAGGCCGAGCTGGTGCATCCGCCGGATCGCCGCCACCGAATCGGCCTTGATCGTGTCGGCCACCGCCACCACCCCGGCGAGCCTGCCGTCGATGCCGACCACCATCGCCGTCTTGCCCTCGTCGGACAGTCGAGCCAGGACCTCCTCCGCCGCACCGGCGGCGATGCCCTGATCGGCCATGAACTTGAGGTTGCCCAAGACGACCCGATGGCCGTCCACCGTGGCGGCGATCCCGTGGCCGGGCACCGCCTCGAAATCGTCGGGCTCCGACAGCGTCAGACCCCGCTCCTTCGCCCCCTCGACGATCGCCTCGCCCAGAGGATGCTCAGACCCCCGCTCGGCGGAGGCGGCGAGCGCCAACAGCCGGTCCTCCTCGACGTCGCCGAGGACCACCACGTCGGTGAGGGACGGACGCCCCTCGGTGACGGTGCCGGTCTTGTCCAACACGACGGTGTCGATCCGGTGGGCCGTCTCCAACGCGTCGCCGCTCTTGATCAGAATCCCCGCCTCGGCGCCCTTGCCGATCCCCACCATCAGGGACGTCGGGGTCGCCAACCCGAGGGCGCAGGGGCAGGCGATGACCAGCACGGTCACCATCGTGATCACCGCATACAGCAGTGCGGGGCTCGGCCCGAAGGTGTACCAGGTCATGAAGGTGAGGATGGCGATGATCAGCACCGCGGGCACGAAGTAGCTGGCGACCTTGTCGACGGTGCGCTGGATCGGCGCCTTCGACCCCTGGGCGTCGCGGACCATCTGGATGATCTGCGACAGCATCGTCTCCTTGCCGACCCGGGTCGCTTCGAACCGGAACGTCCCGGTGCGGTTGATGGTCGCCCCGATCACCGGGTCGCCCTCCACCTTCTCCACCGGGATCGACTCCCCCGTCACCATCGACTCGTCCACCGTCGACGCACCCGAGACGATCACCCCGTCCACCGGGATCTTCTCCCCGGGACGGACCACGACGATGTCGCCGACGACCACGTCCTCCACCGGGATGTCCACCTCGACGCCGTCACGGACCACCCGGGCGGTCTTCGGCTGCATGCCGATCAGCTTCTTCAACGCCTCCGACGTCTTCGCCCGGGCCCGCAGCTCCAACGCCGAGCCCAACACCACCAGGGCGGTGACGACGGCGGTGACGTCGAAGAAGACGTCGCGGAGCCGCTCCTCGGGGAACATCCCTGGGAACAGCAGCGCCGCCGTCGAATACAACCAGGCGGCGGTGATGCCGATGGAGATCAGCGTGTACATGTTCGCCGTCCGGTGCTTGAAGGCCGACCAGGCGCCCGTGAAGAACTGCCCGCCCGACCAGAACAGCACCGGCAGCGTGGCGACCGCCATCCCCGCCCAGATCAGGTTGAGGGCGGTGGACCCCTTCGGGGGGATGCCGGGGAAGATCTCGGGATACGAGAAGTAGATGACCGGCAGCGAGATGATCGCCGCGAACCAGAACTTCTTCAGCAGCGTCCGATAGAGACGCTCCCGAGCCTCCGCCTCGGCGTCCTCCGCCTCGGCGTCCTCGGCGACGGGACGGGCGTGGTAGCCGGCACGCTCCACGGCGGCGACCAGGGCGTCCACCTCCGCACCGTCCACCTCGACGGTGGCCTCCTCGTTGGCGAAGTTCACCCGGGCGGCGACCACCCCCGGAGTCGACGAGAGGGCCTTCTCGATCGTCGCCACGCACGACGCGCACGACATCCCTTCGACCGACAGGTGGATGATGTCCCGCCTGCCGGCGAACCCATGCCCGACGTCGTCTTCCTCCTCTTCGTCCGAGTCGCCGTGGCCGTGATGACCGCCGTGTCCCTCACCTTCCGACTCACCGAGATAGCGGTCGGGGTCGGCGAGGAAGGCGGACCGGCAATGCTCGGAGCAGAAGCCGAGGTCGGGGTGTCCCTCCACCCGGAGGGAGCCCTCGCCCACGGTCATTCCGCAGACCGGATCTCGCATGTCTTCGACCTCCTGTTCGTGTCGTGCGCCAAGCTACACCTTCCACCCGGCTGGAATGTCAAGGGGTTTTCTTCTCGCCCCGCGGGGGAGTGCCCGAGCGAAGCGAGGGGAGGGGGCAAGGCCGCGCACTGCTGCACCCCCATCCCCCGCCTCCTTCGTCGGCGGCCACTTCCCTCTCAACGCCACGCGCCGCAGTCTGCGCACTGCTGCACCCCCATCCCCCGCCTCCTTCGTCGGCGGGTACTTCCCCCTCAACGCCACGCGCCGCAGGCCGCGCACTGCTGCACACCCATCCCCCCACGCCTGACGGCGTGGGGTACTTCCCCCTCAACGCCACGCGCCGCAGGCCGCGCACTGCTGCACCCCCATCCCCCCACGCCTGACGGCGTGGGGTACTTCCCCCTCAGAGAGGGGGAAGAAGAGGCGGGTTGTTCGGCC
>JALSJV010000013.1 GCA_026989215.1 Acidimicrobiia bacterium
GGCCGCCCGTGGTTCCGGTAGAGCTCAAGGAGACGACGCCACTGTTCTTCGCTCAAAGTGCCTTGGGTCAGTCCTGCCGCCACACCAGTCCAAAGCTCCGACTCCCAGTCACCCTCCTGGGAGAGGCCTTCGAGGACCGAGAGACCCCACTCTGGTGAATCCGACACCGCGGCCGCCACGTGTTCGCGGAAGCGGAACGCCCAAGGCTCAGATCCCTGCGCGAGTTCCCTCTCGCGTAGCTCTTCGAATGAAAGCTGTGTGAGGTCCTGGATTGGTGACCCTGCGACCTCCGCCCAGCCCGACTTCACCGGTCCCGTCCAAGCGATGAGGTCGGGATGGTCTCTTGGCTGCCATTCTGGATGCTCACGACAAGCCGCTTCGAGGTGCTCTCGGGCTGGCCCGAATCCGGGATCGATCCGATTGACCCAGACCGCGAAGTTGTACGCCTCATACGCCCGCGTATCTGGGTCTTCGATCTCGGGTTCGGAACCTGCCTCCCAGACGCGAGTCCTCAGCTCCTCCGGGGCTCCCGGAAACGCTCCTTCGAGCAGCTTGAACACCTCGTGACGGAATAAAGCTTCGCTGAGGAGGCCCCGGTCGAGACACCAGACGAGCTTCGCCTCGGGATCGACGTCAGTCGCATTGTCGACGAGCCAGATCGCCAGCCGGGTGAGGATGGGCACTCGCCTGCGGAGAAGGTCGTTGACGACAGCCCAGGTGCCGGTCCGTGAGGCGCGAGCCCTCGCGGCGTCACGGGCCAGATCGATCAGGACTCCCATGGCGGACTCGCGACGGTCCTGCTCGTGAGGTTCGATCGCAGATCGGAGGAACGAGATCGAGTCATGGGTCTCGGTGGCCTGACCTAGGGCGGCGAGCATCCGGTGAGCGTCGCAGAGCGCTCCTACCGTGATGCTGTAGATCACGCCGGCGACCTCGTCGAGCGCGGGTGCGATAACGTTGTCCCGAAGCTCGGCGAGCCAGTAGGGATCTCCTCGAAGGACGATCTCAGGATGGATCGGCGTCGTCTGGCCGTCGAGCTCGATCCCAGGCCTCAGGCGTATCTGAGGCCGGACCAGGAGCTGGAGCAGCATCGCGAGAGCATTGAGGTCCTCAGGCAGTGCGCACTTCGTGGCCAGGTAGTTGAGCAACTTGTCACACGCGGCGCCGTACACCTGATCCACGAGGATCGCGACCCAGGAGGAGAACACCTTCGGATCCTCCGGCTTGTTTCTCCACAGCGTGTCGGCGAGCGCAGACCAGAGGCTCAGGGACAGCTTCCCGCCGAGCTGGGCGACGATGTGCTGCGCGAGGTCCGGGAAGCTGAACGCGCACCGTTCGGCAAACCATGCGGCCAACGCTGCCTGGGCCTCGTTGGCTACGGCGTCACGATCACACAGTCCCCGGAACGTGTCGGTCTTCGAGACCCATTCGAGCCATACGTCGCCCTGGGCCTCCTCACGGAAGAAGCGAACTTGGACGGGATCAGTGATCACGGCGCGCAGGTAGTCGTCGTCCAGCGGATCCACTGGAGGTCCGGCATCGACGAGGCGTCTGATCTCCTCCCGATGCTCGAGGGGAAGCTTCTTGGCCGACCGGCCCCAGTATGTGAGGGCTTCGACGCCCGGTTCCCACGGGTTGCCACCGCCGTCGTCCTCCCAGGACACCGGGATGATTCCCAGACGCTGCCATTTCTCTTCGTCGTTGTCGCCCGCACGGATCAGTGCGAACCTGGAGGTTCCGGGCGGGAGGCCGCGTGCGAGGTATTGCATGACCACGTCGTCGTGGCTGTACCCGACGAACAGCACCACGTTGTGCTGGAAGAGGTCGACGAGGAACCTCCGCGCCCACCCTTCGGTCAGATAGGCCCTGGCGAAGTCCGCGTCGGTGACCACCAGGCCCTCGTCAGGGCCGTCGATGGAGCCGTGGAGATGGACGATGCCTCGGAATGTGCGACCCAAGGGCAGGGCCGGGGCCGTCCACACGGCGGGTGGGGCACCGTACGCGTCCGTGGCGGCGGTTTCGAGGTGAGGGTCGTAGTTGGTGGTGACGATCCGGAGCGCGCCGCGATCAGAGAACAGGGAGACGATGGCCGTATGCCACCGGTTCGGGGACGAGCCAGCTCTCCCCAGGACATTCCGGACCGCCCCATGGACGTCGAAGTCCTGCGCGTCGACGAGCGAACCGAGCTGACGATCGAACCCGAGTTTGGCGTCCGGCTCATCGGTCGAACCGGCCAACCGGAGAACCTCCCTTGTCAGGCCTTCGAAGAGAGGGAGATCCGAGGGCGGGTCGACAGAGATCCCGGCTCCCGCGAATAAGACGAGTCTGCCGCTTCGCAGCGCTTCATCGAGTTCGCCCGGAAGCTCAACGTTCCCCGGGAGCAGCACGATCCTCTCCTCACCGCAACCGCCATGAGTATGCCATCGTGGTCCGCGACAGTTCATGTCCCTTGGAGTGGTGTAAGTAGGGGCGGGGGTCCGTGACGCGGTGGGGCCACCGTGCGACCGCCGGCGAGTTCGTAGCCGCGGACTCGAGAGGAGACGCACGATGGCCGATGTCCATGATGCCCGTTTGAGGGAACTGATGGAGCTGGTTGCAGAATCCGGTGGTGACCGGGTTCGGGGCTTGTTCCGGGAGCTGATGCGACGGGCACTCCAGGAATTGATCGACGCCGAGTTGACCGCAGCGATCGGGGCGGCGCCCCATGAGCGGACCGAGACGAGGACGAATCGGCGCAACGGGTCCCGCCGGAGGGTGTTGTCGACTCCGGCGGGGGACGTGGAGTTGAAGATCCCGAAGGTGCGGGTCGGCAGCTTCTTCCCGTCGCTGTTGGAGCCCCGCCGCAGGGTGGATCGGGCCTTGTGGGCAGTGATCATGACCGCGTATGTGACCGGCACGTCGACGAGGAAGGTCGACGACCTGGTGCGGGCCCTGGGCTGCGACACCGGGGTGTCGAAGTCGACGGTGTCCCGTATCTGTGCCGAGATCGACGTCGAGGTCGACGCGTTCCGCAGCCGGCCGTTGGATCACACTACCTTCCCGTACCTTTGGCTGGACGCCACCTACATCAAGGCCCGCAAGGACCATCGGGTCGTCTCCCCGGCGGTGGTGGTCGCCACCGCCGTCACGGCTGAGGGGATGCGGGAGGTCCTCGACGTGGCAGTCGGTGATTCCGAAGACGAAGTGTTCTGGACCCAGTTCCTCCGTCGCCTCAAACAGCGGGGCCTCTCCGGCGTCCGGCTGGTGACCTCTGCGACGCTCACGAAGGCCTCAAGGCCGCGGTCGGCAAGACCCTCATCGGCGCCTCCTGGCAACGCTGCCGGGTGCATCTGATGCGCAACGTGATCCGACGGGTCCCCAAGGCGCACACCGAGATGGTCGCCGCCACCGTCCGCACCATCTTCGCTCAGCCCGACGCCGACGCCGCCCGCACCCAGCTGCGGGCCGTCGCCGACACCCTCCGGGGCCGGTTCGCCGACGTCGCCGATCTGTTGGACGACGCCGAAGCCGACCTCATCGCCTACGCCGGCTTCCCCCGCCCCCACTGGCGCAAGATCTGGTCCACCAAACCCCTCGAACGGCTCCACCGCGAGAACCGAACGACGCTGCGATGTCGTCGGCATCTCACCTCGACGACCAGGCCGTCATCCGCCTCGTCGGCGCCGTATTGGCCGAACAGCACGATGAATGGCAAGTCACCGACCGCCGCTACCTGTCCGAAGCCTCCATGGCACTCATCGACCCCACCGACCACAATGACCCCAACAAGGAGGTGAACACCAACCACCAGCACCAACTCCCCGCCGCCTAACCCGGCGGGAACAACGCTGAGGGCCACACCGACTTACACCACATCACGGGACGCGATCCATCATCGTGAAGGCAGCACCTTCTGGCGAAGTACTCTTTGGCACAGCCTACGACGTGAAGACTCAACTCGGTTTCGACTTCAACTGCGCGTCCGGTGCGCGGTATCTCCCAGCCAACCAGTGGGGGGCGTGCCCGGCCGTGAATCGGTGAAGGATGGTGGAGCGGATGCCGAGGTCGTTACGTGGCCGCCGCCGGATCGTCGCAGTGCTCGTGTTCGGTGTGGCTGTCGGTGCCTGCGGCGGCACCGAGGTCGAGCTCCGGGTCGACGGGCCCTGCAGCAACCCCGACATCGAAGTCGACGGTCGACTGTGGGAGACCGACGACACCATCCCGGACACGTGGCGGGGCAGGTTGAGCGTCACCGGATCCTTCCGCATCGCACCAGGGGGCGAGGAGGCGGTCTTCGAAAGCCCCGACGGCGGTGTGCTGGAGTACCGTCGGGTCATCGACGAGTTCCGGGCTCACGACTGTCGGCTCTGATCGTCTTCGGGGACCGAGATCGACCCTTCGGCATCGAGGGTGGATGGGGCGCGGCCGCCGACCCGTCGCCACAGCCGCCACGACGCCCAGAGGGTGGCGACGGTGACGATCGACCCCCAGACCGGCCCGGCGAAGACGGGCCCGAGGGCGACGAAGGGGGCCATGATCCCGAAGGCGAGGGCGAGGCGGTGCCGGTCGTCCCAGGCGGTCATGTCTCCCGACCAGGTCCGCACGAGGGCGACCGCGCCCAAGGCGGACCCGACCATGAGCAGCCACGCCGCCTCCGGTGAGGTCCCCGGGATCTCGGCGAACAGGTGGGGCAACAGCATCACCGTCACCCAGGCGGCGACACCGAGGAGGAGGAATCGGCGGGGTCGGGGGACGGGGCCCGTCGAAGGGCGTGGTGGGCGGGGACGGACCAGGCGGGCCGCCACGACCAGGACCGCGACCGCCACCCAGGTCGCGGCCAGGTGCGGCGCCGGCGGGCGGTAGAAGGCGAACCCCGCCAGAACCCAGGCTCCGATCCCGGCCGCCGACCATCCGAGTCCCCGACGTCCCAACCACGGCTCCTCCCGGCGGTCGGGGAACAGCAACCCCGCCACCGTCAGGGTGACGCCGACGCTCACCGCCGCGTGGTAGATCGTGAGCTGGGTCGCCCACAACCAGTTCACCCCGCCGTCACGACCGAAGACCGCCAGCTTCCCCAGGTCCTCCCACGTCGGGTCGAAGAATGCCCGGGTGACCAGGCCCTCCTCGACGATCCCGTAGGCGGCACCGAGCAGCCCCACGCCCAGCCAGCCGGACCCCCAGCGGTGGGCGACCTCTCGCACCAGCAGCACGCCACACCCGTAGAGCACGGCGAAGGGGGGCCAGCCGACGAGGAAGCCCGGCAGGGGAGCCGACGTCGAGATGAGCTCACCCACGACGGGGGCGAGGAGGAACGTGATTGCGGCGGGGCTGGAGGCGAGGCGACGGATTCGAGACTTCATGTGCTCAAGGTCGGCCTGCCACATTGGCCGCCGGTGAATCCGAGATGAGTACGTGGTGAGAACTCGCCCCGGTGGGTCAGAACTTGGTGAGCATCGCGCCGAGGGCGAGGAGGATGCCGCCGCCCGCGGTGAGCCAGTAGACGACGTCGGCGTCGACCTCGATCCCCACCCAGCCCTGGTGGAGAACGATCCCCGCGACGAGGGCGAGGGCACCGAGAGTGAAGGTCTTGACGGTCGGGGCGCTGAGGCGGAACATGCGGCGAGGTTACCGGGGCGGGAGCCGCCGCGCCGTCACACCCGGATCACTGCGAGGTCGGGGTCTTCTCTCGTCGGCTCCGGCGTCGGGACTTCCCCCGGCCGACGTCGATCGTCGGCCGGGCCGACAAAGCGGTGGCGGGCGATGGCGCATGGAAGCTACCGTCCCGTCCATGATCGCTCCCGACTTCACCCTCCCCGATCAGGCCGGGAACCCCTGGACCCTCTCGGATCACCGCGGCCACGCCGTGGTGGTGGTGTTCCTGAGGGGCGACTGGTGACCGTACTGCAACGGCCAGCTGGTCAGCCTGGCTCTGCGGCATGAGGCGTTCACCGATGCCGGGGCGGTCGTCGTCGCCATCGACGTCGACAGCCCTGGGCAGCATGCGGCGATGGTGGAGAAGCTCAACCTCCCCTTCCCCATGCTGTCGGATCCCGACCGGAACGGAGCGATCGGTCCTTACGGGCTGAAGAATCCCGACGATCCCCGAGGCCTGGCGATCCCGGCGGTCGTGGTGATCGGCCCGGAGGGGGACGAGGTGATGCGGATCGTCAGCCGCGACTTCGCCGATCGGCCCTTCGAGGACGCCGCCTTGGAAGCGGTGCGGGCGTTGGGACTGGCTCCGGTACGCCAACCGCCGCCGACCCCCGGAACCCCCGAGCCCGGCCCCGGGGCGATGCCCTTCACCGACCTCGTCACCTATTTCCGTGGCGCCAAGTTCGCTGCCAAGGCGATGGGGATGCGGACCGGCGCGAGCGACGAGGCCGAACGGTTCGGCGCCCTGATGGACCATTACATCGAGGACGTGAAGGCGATGTACCGGATCATGCGTGACCGGGTGTGACCGTTCCGGGCGCTTCCGTCGCCCATCGATCCCCCGGGACCGTCACCTCCGCCGGTAGCGTGGGTGGGGACGGGCCGTCTCCGCCCGTGGATCCCGATTGGCGTCGTCGCCCTCCTGCCCCGGGCGCACCGAGGACGGGGGAGGCGGGAGGCGCCGTCCCGAGATGGTCGGGTCGGTGCGAAGGGTGAAGAAAAAATGTCACAGGGATCCCGTACCTTGGAGACGGCGCCCCGGAGGGCCATGGGGGGGCG
>JALSJV010000014.1 GCA_026989215.1 Acidimicrobiia bacterium
GGGGCGCATCGTCATCCGGCCGTCTTCGTCGAGGACCGTCTCGTGGAAGTGGCCGATGATGCCGTCCACCTCCACGTCGACGAGCCGGTCTGCGCCCCCTTCGGCGACGAGATACACCACCGCCGTCTCCCCACCGCCGTAGGAGATCCGGGCAGAGGAGACCTCGGGCACGCCCCTACCGACGCAGCTCGCCGAGACCAGGGCGAGGGCCACCGCGGCGGCGAGTCGGAGCGCGGTCATCGCCGCCCCTCCTCGCCCATCGCCGCCAGGATCGGGAGATCGTTGCGCCAGGTCGCCTGGCGGGTGCCGAAGGGGTAGATCGTGCGGTTGAGGCCGTCGGGTGCGTAGGCGATGACCCAGCTCGCGTGGGCGACGGTTCCATCCTCGATGAAGGCCGGCGGTACCCCGGCTGCCTCCTGGGCGGCCCGGAGCTCCTCCGGGGCCCCGGTCAGGCCGACGAAGCGGGGATCGATGCGGTCCAGATAGGAGCGGATCCTCTCGGGAGTGTCCCGCTCCCAGTCGACGCCCACGAACACCACCTCGGTGCGGGCGGCGACGTCGGGCATCTGCTGGAGCACCTCGGCGATCTGGGAGAGCTGCACCGGGCAGATGTCGGGACAGCTCGTGTATCCGAAGAACAGCAAGGTGAGCTTGCCGTCGGTGCGGGCGGCGAAGTCGTAGCGCTCGCCTGCGGTGTCGGTGAGCACGAAGCTCGGTTTCGGTGTCGGGTCCTCGACGACGACGCCCTGGAGCCTGCCGGTCGGGGCCGGAGCGGCACAGCCTGCGAGCAGCAGGGCGACGGCGAGGACGTGGCGGGGGATCCGCCGGGCCATGATGACCCCCTCTCGTGTCGTCCGTCGATTCCGTGGGTGGGATCAGACGACGGGAACGGGAGGGGCCCGAGTCCGGAACGGATCGGGCATGCAGCGGCGAGGCCGACCGGTTCGTTCGACTCGGGTGAGGGCTCCGACCACGCCGAGACGGCCTGCCGGGCGGAGCAGACGCCGGAGGAACCGGGCGAGGCGCACCGAGATACGGATCGACATCCGGGCCAGGGCGGCCACCGTCACCTGGGCCAGGAGGCCCCACCACAGGACCGGGTCGGCGAGCAGTGATCCCGGCGACATCCCCATCGCGCTCCGCTCTGCCGTCTCCTGCAGGACGTAGACGACGATCTGGCAGCCCGCGAGCTCGACGAGGCGGGGGATCCCTTCTCCGTCGCGACGGAGCAGCACCACCGTGGCGACGAGGGCGACGGGGATCGCGAGGAGGGTGGCGATCCGCAGGTAGCCGTGGGTCGCGTCGGTGGCCGCTCCCGCTCCCGGAACCGCGTAGGCCATCGCGTGGCCGACCAGGGTTCCGAGACCGACGAGGGCGAGGGTGGTCAGTCGCGGTCGCACGCCGCCGACGATCGTAGCGCCGTCGCCGAAGCGTCGAATCCGTCCCCGTCAGCCGGCACGGCCCGCCTTCCAATACCCCCGGATCGTGGCGGATGTCCGGGGGAGGCCCCGCTCCTCGAAGCAGTGGCGTCGGAGACGCTGCATCGCCGCCGCTTCGCCGGCAGCCCAGATACGAACCCCGGCAGGCAGCTCGGCGTCCCGAAGGGCGTCGACGAGGGTCGAGCCGGGCGCCGACCCCGAGGGGAGCACATGCCGGCGCTCGTCGACGTCGCGGCCCAGGGCGAGCCTGACGTCGGGCTCGGCGACCTCGACGTCCACTCGGATCGGGACCTCCGGCAGGTGCTCGAGGAGCTGGGAGATCGCCGGGATCGCCGTCTCGTCGCCGAGGAGGTGGAAGGCCTCGGCGTCCGGGTCGATCGCATACCCGCGGCCCGGTCCCGAGACGGCCACCTCGTCTCCCGGTCGTGCCCCCTCGGCCCAGGTCGAGGCCGCCCCCGAACCATGGAGGACGATGTCGAGGTCGAGTTCGAGCCGGTCGGGGTCGAATCGGCGGGGAGTGAAGGTGCGGATGGTCGCCCGTCGACCATCGGGGAGGACGAAGACGTTGCCGGTCCATTCGGGGATGACGAGACCGTCCGCCGTCGGAAGCAGAAGGCGAACGCTCGCCGCGGGCTCGGGAGGCGGGAACCCCTCCAACTCGTCACCGGCGAGGGTCACCCGCATCATCCGGGGTCCGAGACGCGTCGTACGTACGACGGTGACCCGTCGGAACGGCGGCGGGGGGCGACGGGCTCGGATCTCGCTCACGGTCCAGGACGGTACCTGGAACGTGGCGCCACCGTGCGGTTGGTGGGGTGGTGGGCTCCGGGCGTCGTTCGGTCCCTCGACCCGACGGAAGCCTTCGGTGTGAGAACAGGCCGGCGCGGGCCGGTTTGCTTGAGCGGCGGTGACGACCGCCGACGGTACATGCAATGCGCCGGCCGTGGCCGGCCTCACAGCCCATGTTGGCGCTCCATACGTTCTGCCTGTCTCCCGGATCAGCCGTGGCTCGAACCCGGATGGGTCTTTCGGACCCTTCGGATGGGTCTCTTGCCATATGGAGTCGCCGGGGGATCCCGGCAGGATGTCTCGCAATTTATCGGTTTCGGCGCCGCCGGATCGACGACTCGATTCGTTCGGTGCCCGACGAGAGGAGGACGTATGCCTCGCACGCCGGACACCGGTCCTGATCCGGCGGAGCGCGCTCGCGACGTTGCCGATGCGCTCACACCGGACCACGGCGGGACCGAGGTGAACCGACGGGAATTCGTCACGCTACTCATGGCGATCGGAGGGGGGGTGGTGGTGGGCGGTGTCGGCGGCGTCGGCATCGGCTACTGGAACGCGAGCAAGGATGAGGTCACGGTGGTGAGGCCTCCGTCGGAAGTCGCCGGTGCCGATCCCGAGATGCTCGTCTTCTACCCGAAGGTGCCGATCGGCAACCTCGACGAGCTGGAGGTCGGGACACCCGTCATGTTCGAATACCCCCTCGCCGGGCAGACATCGGCGCTCGTCAAACTGGGTCGGCCCGCGCTGTACGGGGTGGGGCCAGACGGAGATGTCGTCGCGTTCTCCACCCGGTGCTCGCACATGGGGTGGCCCCTGGACGGCGTATTCGATCCCGAGAACTGCGTCTTCGGGCCCTGTCCCGGCCACTTCTCGACGTTCGACGCCACCCTCGGCGGCCAAGTGGCCCTGGGGCAGGCGACGCAGCGCCTTCCCCAGGTCGCCCTGGTGATCGACGAGGAAGGCACGATCTACGCCGAAGGTGTTCTCGGTCTGATCTACGGGTACCGGGACAACCTCAAGGACGGCGAACCCGCCGAGGTGACCTCATGACGACGAACCCGACGATTCCCATTCCCCCTCGGGACGCCGAGGTGATCCACATCGCCTGCGAGTTCTGCCCGGTCGCGTGTCGATATCGGGTGTTCCGTTGGCCGGTCGGGAGCGAAGGGGGGCCCACCGCCTCCGAGAACGCTCTCGGCGTCGATTTTCCGGGCGCGATCGGCCAGGGGATCTCACCGAACATGCACAACGTCGTGACCTACGGCGGGAAGCTGCACAACATCATCGTCCAGCCCGATCCCGACGTCGACGTCGCCAACGTGAGCGGTGATCACTCGATCCGAGGCGGTGTGTTGGCCCGGAAGCTCTACAACCCCGGCACGCGTACCGCCGAACGGTTCGTGACTCCGATGCTGCGGGTCCGCGGCGAGCTGCAGCCGATTTCCTGGGAGGCCGCCATCGAGATCTTCTCCCGGGTGAGTCGCCACGTTCTCGACACCTACGGGGAGCTGGCGTGGGGCGTGAAGATCTACTCGTATCAGTTCTTCGAGAACACCTACGCCATCTCGAAGCTGGCTCGGGGATCCATCGGGACTCCCAACTGGGCTCCCCACCACGCGCCGGCCGAGGGAGATGACACGCCGGGATTGTCGGACTGTGGCATCGACGCCTTCAACTCGTCGTACCTGGACGACAAGGAAGCGGACGTGTTGATGATCATCGGGTCGGATCCGTACGAGACGAAGACCGTCCGCTACACCACCTGGATGCGGGAGACGCCGATCATCCAGGTCGGTCCCCGTGCCGGCTTCACGGCTCGAAGGGCCGAGAAGAACGGCGGACTTCATCTGCAACTCAGGCCGGGAACGGATACAGCCCTTCTCAACGCCATCGCCCGGGAGATCATCGCCCAGGGGTGGGAGGACACCGAGTTCATCGCCGAACGGGTGGCCACCCGAGCCGAGCTCGAGCGGGAGACTCATTGGAGGCGCAAGAAGTTCGCACTCACGTTCGAGGAATATCGGGACTATCTGTTCTCCCGGGACGAGTTCACACCCGAGGGCGCCGAGGCGATCACCGGCGTACCCGCCTCGAAGATCCGGAAGGCTGCCGAGATGCTGGCGGCTCCGAATCCCGACGGATCCCGGAAGAAGGCGAGCATCCGGTTCGAGAAGGGCCTCTACTGGTCGCACAACTACGAGAACACGGCTGCCGTGGGATCTCTCGGGGTGCTCATCGGAGCCGTCGGGCGACCCGGAAGGACCACGTCGCGCCTCGGCGGGCATCAGCGCGGAGGGTTGAGCGGTGCCGGCTACCCGAAGGAGAAATCGCCTCACGAGTATGAAGGCAACAAGGTCGAGATGGACACCGACCGGTGGTTCGTCGAGGGAAACACCCGTTTCATGTGGGTGATCGGGACGAACTGGGTCGGTGCGATGGCAGCCAGCCAGCGGCTCCGCCGGCGACTCGAGGAGCTGGTGCGCCGGACCGGCCCGGAGGTGACGAGTACCGATCCCGACCGTGCGGTGGAAGCCCTCACGGCCCGGATCGACGCCGGTGGCACCGTGCTGGTGCACCAGGAGTTGTATCCGAACGAGACCACCGAGTATGCGGACCTCGTCCTCGCAGCCGCCGGATGGGGCGAAGAGACCTATGTGCGGATGAGCGCCGAACGGCGGTTGTACCTCTACGAGAAGGTGGCTGATCCTCCCGGTGAGGCACTCCCCGACTGGAAGATCGCTTCGATGATCGCGCAGCGTATGGGGTTCGAAGGTTTCGAATGGCCCGATACGAACGCCATCTTCGAAGAAGGTGGGCCCCGTTCCGGGGGCCGAAAGGCGTACAACGAGCTGGTCGAGTTCGCGAGGGAACGGGGGATGAGGGCCCACGACGTCCTCAAGGGGTTCTCGACCATGAAGGCGGCCGAGGGGTCGTATGCAGAGGCTGCAGGGATCCAGGCGCCCGTCCGCCGGGAGGGGGAGGCGCTCAAGGGTACGGTCCGCCTTCACGAAGACCTCGTGTTCAAGACCGATTCCGGCAAGGCGAACTTCACCCTGCCCGACTGGGACGCGGTCGCCGAGCGTCTTCGCATCCTCGGTCCCGGCCCCGATGAGTTCTTCGTGCTCAACGGTCGTGTCAATGCCCTGTGGAACAACCTCGGGGATCAGCTCCGGATGAGCTACAACGTGGAGCGTTGGCCGGTGAACTTCGTCGAGATCTCACCCTCGGACGCCGATCGGCTGGGCGTCGAGTCCGGTGACTGGGTGCGGATCTGGAGTGATCGTGTGGTCGACCAGCTCGGCGAGGAGATGTATGCAGAGGTGACGGCGGTGGCGTACGTCACCGACACCGTTCCGGCTGGGGTCCTCTTCACCTACTTCCTGTACCCAGGACAGCCGATGAACAGCCTGGTTCCCGCCGACACCAGCCTGCAGCCCCTGAATCTTCGTTACAACTTCAAATTGGGGCGTGGAAAGGTCGAGTATCTGGGGCCTTCAGAGTGGAAGGATGCCTTCCGCATGAGCTTCGTGCCGCGGAACCTGGTCTGACCTTCGTGATGACAGCCCGGTCGGTGTCGTCTCCGACCGGGCTGCATCAACCGTCGTGTCGGGTCCGGCGGTGGCGAACACCCCGCGGCCAGTTCTCAACTCCGTGGGTGTTCCGGCCGACATAAAGAGGACCAACCACCGGCCCACCGAGACCTCGACAACATGCATTCCCCCACATTCACCAGGCGCCTGCTCGAGTTCGTCCGCCGCGCCGGGAGCGAACGGTCGACCACGAGGGTGTTGGCCGGGATGACCAGGTTCATCGGGGAGATGCTCGCCGTGTATCGGGTGGGCGTGTACCTCACCGACGAGGAGGGTCGGCTCGTTCCGTACGTCTCCGAGTACGCGTCGGGCAGGCGCTCGCCGCAGCAGTTGGAGAAGTGGAAGACGCTCCGTCATCTCGACGAATCCAACGTCGCCGCCCGGTTACGCGCGGGTGAAGACTCGGTCATGGTGGGGGACCCGGCCGAGATCCTCCCCGAGGAGCTGATCGACGAGTTCGACATCCGGTCGATGCTCCTCGTCGCCCTCCGTGCTCAGGACAACCTGGAGGGGGTCCTGGTGGTGGAGGGCGACCTCGGCGACCTCTGGGAGCGACGCGACGACATCGCCGAGTTCGCCGGGTTCGTGGCGCTGGCGTTGGAGAACGCCAAGGCATTCGAGCGGGAGAACGCCCGGGCGCAAGAGGCCGAGGCGCTGCTGGAGGTGGCCCGAGTGCTGGGGGAGTCCACCGAGATGACCTCGGTGCTGGCGGCGGTGGCGCTCAACTCCGCCCGGGTCACCGGATTCGAGCGATGCTCGATCCTCATCCTCGACGACCAGGATCGGCTGGTCCCGGTGATGAGCCAGTTCGCCGACGGGCATCGGGACCCCGAGGCCTGGGCCCGGTTCCGCTCG
>JALSJV010000015.1 GCA_026989215.1 Acidimicrobiia bacterium
GACGTTCCCATGCGGAGGCTGATCGTGGCAGTCAGCCTGATGGCGAGCATGTCGATGGTCGCATCGCCGGCTGCAGCGCATTGGTTCTGGGATCATCTCAGAACCGGCAGCAAAACCTGCGGTGCGACGACGATCTTCACGCGAATCGCGTCGACGGGGAACCACCGCCACGTCGTGGCGGGCTCCTCGAAGTATGCATGGAGTCTCTTTGGCAGGTACCACGTGAGTGTCCGAAGCTGGTCCGTCGGTTCGGGTACCTACGAGCTCATGACCGACTGGCCCCTCGCGTGGACGCCGTCGGGTACGTATGCTGAGTGCGATGACCCGTGACAGGCGAGACCTCCGCACCGCGCGTGATCCCGCCCATCGGCATCTCTCCCCTCTAGCCCTCCTCGTCGTGAGTGCGCTCGTCATCGCGGCCTGCGCGGGTGGCGAAGATCGAGCAACCGACATCTCCGTGGAGACCGCATCGACCACCTCATTCTCCATGGACGACGGTGAGGCGTTCCGAGAGACAGCCCAACAGATCTTTGCCGAATGTATGGCAGAACGAGGTTTCGACGTGATCTCGACTCCGGACGGGGGAAGTGAGGTGAATCCCCCGCCGGGTCAGGAGAAGGCTGCATCGGCTGCGGGTGAGACCTGCGCCGAAGAGGTCAGGCGACTCGCACCACCCCGCCCCCTCGACGCCGACGAGTTACGCCGGTTCTACGAACTACAGATCGAAGTCGCCGCCTGCCTGGAAAGGCTTGGGTTTCAGATCCCTGAACCTCCGTCATTCGAACGATTCGCAGAGAGCCAAGGGGGAGCCTGGATTCCCTACACCTTCCTTCCCTCCATGAACCAGGACGAGTGGTACCTGGTCAACGAGGCTTGCCCGCAGCCGTGACTCTCCGCGCTCCCCCTACGCGATATCGCCACCGAGCAGCGCCGAGCTCGATCAGCGAGCTTCGCCACCCTCCCGCGCCAGCGCCTCCTCCAGCTCCTCTTCGGTCATGAGCACCGCCCGGGCCTTGGAGCCCTCCGACGGGCCCACGACGCCCCGCTGTTCGAGGATGTCCATGATGCGCCCCGCCCGGGCGAACCCGATCCGGAGCTTCCGCTGGAGCATCGAGGTGGACCCGAGCTGGGAGCGGACGACGAGCTCCATCGCCTGACGGACCAGTCGGGCGTCCTCGTCCTCCAACTCCTCGGCCTTCGCGGCCGCCGCGGCTGCCGCGGCCTCCAGGACCTCCTTGTCCCGGTACTGCGCCTCCCGTTGGGCCTTCACCCATTCCACGACGGCATGGATCTCCTCCTCCCGCACCCATGCCCCCTGGATCCGCTGGGGACGCGGCTCCTTGGCGGTGACGACCAGCATGTCTCCCATCCCCACCAGCTTCTCCGCGCCGGACCCGTCGATGATGACCCGACTGTCGGTCTGCGATGCGACGGAGAAGGCGAGTCGGCTGGGAATGTTGGCCTTGATCACCCCGGTGATCACGTCCACCGACGGGCGCTGGGTGGCGATCACCAGGTGGATCCCCACGGCCCGGGCCATCTGGGCGATCCGCACGATCGCCTCCTCGACCTCCCGCCCGGCGACCATCATCAGGTCGTTGAGCTCGTCGACGACCACCACGATGTAGGGGAACCGGTCGAACTGGTCGGGGTCGAGGCCGCCGGCGTCGAGCTTCTCCCGGTACCCGATGATGTCCCGGACCCCGGCGTCGGCCAGCAGGTCGTAGCGGCGGTCCATCTCGGCCACCGCCCATTTGAGGGCGTCCGCCGCCTTCTTCGGGTTCACGATGACCCGGGTGAGCAGGTGCGGCACCCCGTTGTATTGGCCGAGCTCCACGCGTTTCGGATCCACCATGATGAGACGCACGTCGTCGGGGGTGGTGCGCATCAGCAGCGACGTCACGATCGAGTTGATGCACGACGACTTGCCCGCCCCCGTCGCCCCGGCGATGAGGACGTGGGGCAGTTCCGCCAGGTTGAGCATCACGGGCCGTCCGGAGATGTCCATGCCGAGCCCGACGGTGAGGGGATGGGTCGCCCGTGCCGCCTCGTCGGAGCGCAGGATGTCGCCGAGGCTGACGAGGCGCCGCCGGCGATTCGGCACCTCCACCCCGATCGCCGACTTGCCGGGGATGGGGACGAGGAGCCGGACGTCGGGGGTGGCGAGGGCGTAGGCGATGTCGTGGGCCAGGTTGGAGACCCGGTTCACCTTCACCCCGGGGGCGAGCTCGATCTCGTAGCGGGTGACGGTCGGGCCGGGCACGATCTTGGTGAGGCGGGCGTCCACGCCGTGCTGGCGGAGGGTGTCCTCCAGCTGGTTGGCGGTGTCTTCGAGCAACCGACGGTTCTGCTCCTCTCCTCCACCCAGGTCGAGCAGGTCGAGGGGCGGAAGCTGGTAGCTGCCACCGGTGGTAACCGGCACCGGCTGCTTCGGAGGCTTCGTCGGCTGCGGTTTGGTCCTCTGCCTCGTCTTCTTCGGCTGTGGTGTGGCCTTCGGCCGCTGCTTCGCCGGTCGGGGACGTGGAGGGGCGACGGCGGGCTCCGGCGCCGCCTCGTGGCGTCCGATGCGCCGCGCCACCCGTCGGGTCGCCCTCCGGTCGGCGGCGGCCACCCGAGCAGAGGCGGCGAAGGCACGGACCGCCTTCAGCAGGTCGGCCACGGCGAGGGCGAGCTCTCGCACCGTCGTCCGGGTGAGCACGAGGATCCCCATCCCGGTGACGGCGGTGAGCACGACGAACGCCCCCCAGCTCCCGAGCAGCCTTCGGAGGGGGAAGGCCACCAGCGAACCGACGGCCCCACCCCGCTGCTTCACCGCGTCGATGGAGCTGGCGAGGGAGACGGCCCCGGTGAGGAGATGGAACAGCGCCAGGGACCCGACGAAGGCGGCGACGGCGCCGAGCACGAGGCGCCCCGCGCCGTCCCGGGGACGGCCGACGATGAGGCTGGAGGCGATCCCGGCGAGGACGGCGGGCACGGCGTAGGCCCAGAGCCCGAACAGCAAGGTGAGTCCGGCGTCGAGGAGACGCCCCACGGGGCCGGCTTTGCCGAAGAAGGCGAGTACGACGAGGACCGCGACGACGAGGAGGACGAGACCCCAGACGTCGTCGGCCTGGCGTCCCAGGCGGTCTCGGAGGAAGAGGCGCACCGTCTCCAGCACCGGACGGCGTGGCGGCTTCCTCCGCTTCGTCTTCGTTGTGGCGGGGCGGGCCCGTGAGGTCCGCGCCGCCGGTTTCGACACCCGACTCCGCCCTCCAGACCCCCGACGGGTGGGTGTCTTGGTTGTCATGTCGCGTCGACGTTAGACGACCCCGCCGGTTGCGCCAACGCTTTTGCGCGCGGACCGCGCGACTGCACGCGCGGTCCGCGCGATCCATCCTTGGGAAACCGCCTTCTCCGGTACCGTGCGGCCATGCCTGCCCCCACCATCCCCTACCATCTCCCCCGCCGCGACCCCGCCGACCTCATCGCTGCCGGCCGTGCGTTCTTCGACGAGATGCAGAGGCGGAGGAGCATCCGGCACTTCTCCCCCGATCCCGTGCCCCGGGAAGCCATCGAGTTGGCGGTCGCCGCCGCTTCGACCGCACCGTCGGGCGCCCACCGCCAGCCGTGGACCTTCGTCCTCGTCGGAGACCCCGAACTGAAACGGCGGATCCGCGAAGCGGCCGAGGCCGAAGAGCGACAGAACTACGAAGGAGGACGGCTGCCGCCCCACTGGCGAGCGGCCCTCGAACCCCTGGGTACGGACTGGCGCAAGCCCTTCCTCGAGATCGTGCCGTGGATCGTCGTGCTGTTCGAGCAGCGCCATGGATACGAGCCCGACGGCTCGGTCCGGCACCACTTCTACGTGAAGGAATCGGTCGGGATCGCCGCCGGGATCTTCATCACCGCGCTGCACCGCATGGGCCTGGCGACCCTCACCCACACCCCCTCACCGATGGCATTCCTCCGACGCCTCCTCGGCAGGCCCGACAACGAGCGCCCCTTCTGCCTGTTCCCGATCGGATTCCCCGCCGACGACTGCCGAGTCCCCGACCTCCGAAGAAAGCCCCTCGAAGACGTGCTGGTGGAGGTCGGTCAGCAGTCGAGGTCGGGGTCGGTGCGGGGCCACGCCTCCACCCTCGGCCCGTACACGACGTAGACGTAGACGTCGGAGTCGGGAGCCACCCAGAGCTGGAAGGTCTCGGTCTCGAGCCCGGTGAACCTCGCCCCGTCGGGCAGGCTGGCGTAGAGCCCGAACGGTGCCGCCAGACGCTCGGGGGGGAGCACCTCCTCCGGGTCGCGGACGTAGAGCCGAACCTCGTCGGTCGCCTCGCCCGGAGGCCAGGTCATCCGCAGGAATGCGGCCGACTCCCACCCGCACCGGGCCGGTCCCGGTGCCACCGAGATCACCTCCCGACCCACCAGAGTCCCGCCGTCGAACCAGGCCAGCTCCTGGGTGATGGCGACCGTCGGCACACCACAGGCGGCGACCACGAGCGCCCAGACGGTCCATCCCCGAATCCGCCGGATCACAGCTCCATGACCACGGGCAGGATGACGGGCCGCCGTGCCGTCTCCGCCCGGACCACCCGGGCGGCGGCCTGCCGGATCGCCTGGCGCAGGGAGGCGACGTCCCCGTTGCGTTTCCCCCCATGGTCGAGGACCGTCTGCCGCACCGCCTCCGCCGCCTTCGCCAGCACCGGGGCGGGATCGTCCATCACGCCGTGGCTGTCCAGCTCCGGGCCGTACACCAGCGCGCCCGTGCGATGGTCGACCGCCACCGTCACCACCACCACGCCGTCGTCGGCGAGATGGCCCCGGTCCCGCAGTACCCCACGCTGCACCTCACCGACGGTGGCGCCGTCCAGGTACACGTAGCTGGCGTCCACGGCTCGACGCTCCACCGTCGTCTTCTTCCCGTCGAGGATCACGGCGTCGCCGTCTTCCAACACCTCTACCCACGGCACCCCCATCTCCCGGGCGAGAGCGGCGTGGGCGTGGAGATGACGGTATTCACCGTGGACCGGGACGAACGCCCGAGGTCGGATCACGTTGAGGAACGTCTGCAGCTCGTTGCGGGCCCCGTGCCCCGAGACGTGCACGTCGGCGTTCCGGCCGTGGAACACGGTGGCTCCCCGCTTCAACAACCTGCTGATCACCTTCGAGACCGCGGTCTCGTTCCCCGGGATCGGCGTCGCCGAGATCAGGATCGTGTCCCCCGGCTGCACGTCCACGAACTTGTGCCGTCCCTGCGCCATCAACGAGAGGGCGGCGAAGGGCTCCCCCTGGCTGCCCGTCGTGATCAGGAGCTGACGTTCCTCGGGCATCTCCAACAGGTCGGCGATGTCCACCACCGCCTCGTCGGGGAGTCGCAACACCCCCAGGTCGGTCCCCACCGCCGTGTTTCGATGCATCGACCGCCCGAAGAAGGCGATGGTCCGTCCAGCCCGCAGCCCGGCGTCGGCGATCTGCTGGACCCGGTGGATGTGCGAGGAGAAACAGGCCGCCACCACCCGTCCCGGAGCGTCACGGATGATGTCGTAGATCGGCTCCGACAGGGAGCGCTCCGAGGGGACGAAGCCCGGGCGTTCGGCGTTCGTCGAATCCGACAGGAGCAGCCGCACCCCGCGGCGCCCCAACGCCGCGAAGGACGGAAGGTCGGTCGGTCGGGAATCGATCGGGGTCGGGTCGAGCTTGAAGTCCCCCGAGTGGAGGACGATGCCCTCCGGTGTGTCGAAGGCCACGGCGGTGGCGTCGGGCACCGAATGGCTGACGGGGATGTGGCGGAACCGGAAGGGCCCCGCCTTCACCCACTGGTTCTCCTTCACCACCCGGAACTCGGCGTCGACCTTCAGCTCCTCCACCCGCCCCTTGGCCAGTTCCAGGGTGAGCTTCGTGCCGTACACGGGGACGGGGATGTCCCGCAGAAAGTACCCGAGGGCACCGATGTGGTCTTCGTGGCCATGGGTGAGGACCACACATTCGACGTCGTCGACCCGCTCGAGCAGCCACCGCCAATTGGGGAACACGAGGTCGACGCCCAGCATGTCCTCCTCGGGGAACATGAGACCGACGTCGACGAGGGCGATCTTCCCGTCGTGCTCGATCGCCGCGCAGTTCCGTCCGATCTCGCCGAGACCGCCCAGGAAGGTGACGCGGACCGTCATGGAGTCTGCAGCTCGGCGAGGGCGTCCTTGATGGCCTGCAGGGTCGTCGACGACGCGGGGACGAGGGGAAGGCGGGGATCCCCACAGGGCTCCCACAGCGCCGACATCGCTCCTTTGACCGGTGCCGGGTTCGTCTCCAGGAAACAGGCCCAGCACAGCGCCAGGAGCCGCTGGTGGAGGCGGCGGGCCTCCTCCAGGTTCCCGACGGCCGCGGCTCGTACCATCGCCTTCACCTCGCGGCCCGCCAGATGGGAGATCACCGAAACGACACCGACCGCGCCGACCGCCATCATCGGGAAGGTGTAGGAGTCCTGGCCGGAATAGACGGCGAGGGACGGCACCTCGGTGACGACCCGGGAGGTGTGGTCGATGTCCATGACTGCGTCCTTCACCGCCACGATGTTGGGATGGTCGGAGAGCCTGGCGAGGGTCTCCACCTCGATGAGCCGGCCCGTCCGACTGGGGATGTTGTAGAGCATGACCGGCAGGTCGGTGGCGTCGGCGATG
>JALSJV010000016.1 GCA_026989215.1 Acidimicrobiia bacterium
CGGAGCCCCGATCGACTCCCGCACCCTGCTCGCGGTGTACGCAGGCGGCCTGGCGCTGCTGTGGGTGCTACGGACGGCCCGGGGCGACGACCAACGTCAGGTCCTCGTCCTGTCGGTGCGGTCCTTCGTCGGATTCGTCGCCTTCGCCTGGCTGTTCGAGACGACCGAACCCCAGGTGGTGAAGGTGATCTCGCCGGACTGGCAGCTCGTCACCGTGTTGGCGATCTCCGCCATCGGATGGTTCCTGGTCGACGTTGTGCTCGCCACCATCCTCCATCTCGGGCCTCGGCGCACCTCGTCCCGGTACCGGTTCCTCTCCGCCTTCAAGGACTTCGACGCCTTCGCCGCCCTCGTCGGATCGGGGGCCCTGTTCGGCCTCGCCTTCCCCGCCATCGGATGGTGGGCGCTGGCGGTGGCCATCCTCCCCTACTCGTTCGCCCACGGCGCGTTCCGGCGGTTCCTCGAGACGAAGGACACCTACGGGCAGACGATCCGGGCGCTCTCCCAGATCCCCGAGATCGCCGGGTTCTCTCATCCAGGCCATGCCGACCGCACGGCCGAGCTGGCCGTGGCGATCGCCAAGGAGATCGGTCTGCGCCCGTCGGTCGTCGACGACCTCGAATACGCCGCCCAGATGCACGACATCGGGCGGATCACCCTCAACGAGCCGTCGATCATCCGGATGGGATACACGAAGGAGCAGCTCGCCCAGTGGGGCTCGGAGATCATCGGCGAGACCCCCTACCTCGAGAAGGTGGCGACCTACGTCCGGCGTCAATACGACTCGTACCGCAAACCCGGCGAGGAGCGGGACCCCGACGTGCCGCTCCCCTCACGGATCATCCGCGTCGCCTCCGCCTACGATCAGGCGGTCACCGAGGACGAGCTCACCCCCCTCGAGGCGATGGAACGACTCCACCAGGGCTCCGTCTACGACTTCGACCCGATGGTGGTGGCGTCCCTGCGTCGGGTCCTCGAATCCCGGGGCGTGTTCGGGCATCCCGTCCGGGCCGGGTGATCAGCCCCGGTCCCGCATCGCCGACCCGGCCTGGGCGCGGGCTCCCCGCTTGAACCAGCGGATCGGGCGGCGAAGCTCGGCTTCGAGGAAGCTGGCGAGCCCCACCGCCAAGAAGACGTCGCCGAGGGAGATCACCTGGCCTTGACCGGCGAAGCGGATGGGGATGACGTCGGCGAGGAACGGGAGATGCACCTCGGGCCCGACCGCCAGGTGTTTGGCGCTGCCGGTGATCTCCGGCTCGATCGTGAAACCGGAGGCCACCTTCGCCGCCTCCGCCAGCACCGGCATCCCCCCGTTGAGGACGATCACGGTGAAGTTCATCAGGACACCGAGTCCGGCCAGCCACATCCCGGGGCGGTCCCGGTTGGCGAACACCATCACCACGAGCAGCACATAGGAGACGAGGATGAACCCCAGGGCGGTCTCGTCCGCCCAGCTCCGATCGGGGAGGCGGTCGGCGGCGATCTGCAGGCCGAAGGCCACGACGAGCAGCCACCACAGGCGGAGGTGGATGTCGGCCAGGTTCGAGAGACGTCCGCCTCGGAGCACCGAGATGGTCAGCGCCACGAACAGGACGAGCGCCAGCCATAACATGGGGCCAAGGTATCACAGCTCCGGAGAGAGGCAGGATCCGACCATGGTTCGCTACGAGGTGGAGGGCCGTCGAGCCACCATCACCCTCGATCAGCCCGAGCGGCGCAACCCGCTCTCGGTGGAGACGATGTCGGCACTCGTGGAGCGGGTGGGCGACGCCGTCGACGACCCGGACGTCGCCGTGATCGTCATCACGGGAGCGGGGGAGAAGGCGTTCTCCGCCGGTGGCGACCTCGCCGGAGGCTTCGTCGACGACCCGGTCGGCCTCCACCGCAGCCGAGGCGCCCTCGCCGACCTGTTCCGGCTGCTCCACCGGGGTGGGAAACCCACGGTGGCCCGGGTCAACGGCCACGCTCTCGCCGGGGGGTTCGGTCTGGCCGTGGCGTGTGACGTGGTCGTGGCCGTCGACGACGCCAAGATGGGCACACCGGAGATCGGCGTGGGTCTGTGGCCGGCGATGATCTCCGCCATCCTCACCCGGGTCATGCCCCGCAAGGCGGCGTTGGAGCTGATGATGACCGGGAGGATCATCACCGCCGAGGAGGCATACCGCCTCGGGGCGGTCTCTCGGGTCGTGACCCGGGACGAACTGGACGACGTCGTGGACGAGGTGGTGGAGTCCCTCGCCTCCAAATCGGCGGCCGTGCTGGCGATGGGGCGCGACCTCTTCTACGACACGGCGGACCTCCCCTTCGACGCGGCGCTCGACCAACTCCAAGGGGGGCTCACCGCCGTCACCATGACCCAGGACTCCCGAGAGGGGATCCAGGCGTTCCTCGAGAAACGTCCGCCGCGGTGGAGCCACCGGTGAGATTGCGCAGACCCCGAACGTCGATAGCCTGACCTTCGTGCGCCGCAAGATTCGGATCGCCGGTTGGTCGATGGTCTGGTCGGGGATCTTCCTCCTGGCCTTCGCCGGTTGGCAGCTCTACGGGACGGGCATCTCCACCGCCCGGGCCCAGACCGAGGCGCGGGCCGTCCTGGCCGACAGCTTCGAGCAGCGCCGAGTGGAGCCGCCTGCACCGCGTCTCGTGACGGTGGCGAGGCCCCAACCTACGGGTCCGGCGACCACGTCCACCACGGCGCCTCCGGTCGAGCTCTACGAAGAGGAACCGGTCGCCGAGGGCGAACCCTTCGGGGTGCTCCGCATCCCGAAGATCGGTCTGGACACGGTCATCTTCGAAGGCGTGGATCCCGAGACCCTGAAGAAGGGGCCCGGGCACATGCCGTGGACGCCGCTGCCGGGACAGCCGGGGAACGCCGTGCTCAGCGGCCACCGCACCACCTACGGCGCTCCCTTCTTCGACCTCGACCTCCTCGTCCCCGGCGACGTCATCGAGGTGGAGACGGCGATCGGCGTCCACCGGTACGTGGTGCGAGAGTCGATCATCGTCGAACCGACCGACGTGTGGGTGACGGAGAATCGTCGCGGGGCGTGGCTCACGTTGACGACCTGCGCGCCGAAATACTCGGCTCGTCAGCGTCTCATCATCTTCGCCGAGCTGGTGGAAGGACCCAACTACGCCTTCGCCCAGGCCGCCGTGGAGGCGTTCCTTCAAGACGTCGGATGAGCCCCGGCCCGTGAGGTCTCGACGTAGGCTTGTGGGCCATGTCCGAGTTCGAACGGGACGCCGTCGACGCCGCCCGCGAGCACGCTCGCATGGAGCGGGCGAGCACCCTCCGCAGCTACCTGATCGGGCTCACCCTCGTGGCCGTCGTCCTCGGCCTCCTCGTCGGCTTCGTCTGGCTGGTGAGCCGGTAGCCTCTGGCGGTCATGATCGTGCGATGCGAGATGCCGGCGACGGTGTGGAAGGTGCGGGTGTCGGTGGGCGAGGAGGTCTCGGCCGGAGACGAGCTCGTGATCCTCGAATCCATGAAGATGGAGATCCCCGCCACCGCACCGACGGCCGGGAGCGTGAAGATCATCCATGTCCGGGAGGGTCAGCTCGTCGCCGAGGGCGACCCCCTCGTCGAGCTCGAATGACCGTGCCCACGCCTGCGCGGACGGGGTCGGCACGGCGCGGAGGCGGTGCCGTGGCGGCCCGGCCCGGTCACCCGCCGACCAGCTCGGCGAGGTCCTCGTAGGTGAGTTTCCCGCTGTACCGCTCGGCGATCGTCCCGTCGGGGGCGATGACGAAGGTCGTGGGGACACCGAGGATCGGATACGCGAGGAGCACCTGATCGTCCGTGTCGAAACCGGTCGGATAGGTGGGGGCGAGCTCCTCCACGAGGGCGAGGGCGTCCTCCCATCGGTCCTGGACCGCGACCCCCAGCACCAGCACGTCGGGACGGTCGACGGCGAAACGGCTCAGCTCGGGGATCTCCTCCCGGCAGGGGAGGCACCAGGAGGCGAACAGGTTGAGGACGACGGGGCGGCCGTCCCGACGGAGATGCTCCGAGAGCGTGAAGGTGGAGCCGTCGAAGAGGGGGACGCTGAAGTCGGGAGCCGGTTCGGGGGTGCGGCTCGACGGCGAGCCCCCATCCGACTGCGAGGCCAACGTCCCGACGAGGAGGCCGATGCCCACCAACACCGCGAAGACGAGGGTGAGGCGTCCCCGCCAGCGGTCCAGAGGCTCGACGGTGGGCGGGGTGTCGCCTGCAGGTTCGGGTCGTGGACGCTCCCCGTCCATCATCTCCTCCGACGTCTCCGTCGGCGGCGTGTCGCTCGACGGTTCGGGTCGTGAACGCTCCACGGCCCGGTAGGCTACTCGCCTCCGACCTCCCCGAGATCATGAGTTTCTTCTCACGACGACGCGACGAACTCGCCGCCCGGGGCGTCGACCCGTCGAGGGTCCCGCCCGGCCAGTACACGACCGACCGGTTCCCCGTGCTGCACGCCGGGGTGACCCCGACCGTGGATCTCGGCACCTGGGATTTCACCGTCGACGGGCTGGTCGCCGAGCCGGTGAGATGGACCTACGAGGAGATCCGGGCGATGCCGTCGGTGAAGGTCGTGGCCGACATCCACTGCGTCACCAAATGGACGAAGCTCGACACCGTGTGGGAAGGGGTGTCGGTCCCCGAGCTGATGTCACGGGTGGCGTTGGCGCCCGAAGCGACCCATGTGATCGTCCGGGCGGAGCACGGATTCACCGCCAACCTGGCCTTGGAGGACTTCCTCCGGGACGACAACCTCTTCGCCTACCGGTTCGGAGGCGAGGAGCTGGAACCCGACCACGGATGGCCCCTCCGTCTCGTCGTACCGCACCTGTACTTCTGGAAGTCGGTGAAGTGGGTGCGGGGACTCACCTTCCTCGATCACGACGAACCCGGCTTCTGGGAGCGCAACGGCTACCACATGCGGGGCGATCCGTGGGCGGAGCAGCGGTACTGGGGGGACTGAGCGTCACCCGGCGAAGACCTGGGTGATCCACACCACCCCGTCGGCGTCCACCGCCACACCCACCCCGGTGGCCCCGTAGGCGGGGTTCAGCATGTTCTCCAGGTGGCTGGGACTGGCGACGAGGGCGTCGAAGAGGGAGGCGACGCCGGCGCCGGTGGCGATGTTCTCGGCCACCGCCGACCAGGGGTCCAGGAGCGACGAGATGTTCGAATGGGCGAAGGTTCCGGTGGTGGCCATCCGGACGGACCAGGAACGGGCGTAGGACCGCAGCGAGCCGTCCATGCTGAGGGGAGGAACCCCGCGGGAGCTGCGGAGGCCGTTGACGAGGGAGAGGAACTGGGTCTCGGCGGCGGGGTCGGGGACGGCTTCCGGTGGCGGGGCAGGGGCGGTCGTCGAGGTGGTCGTCGTGATCGGCCGGGGGGCCGGTTGGGTAGCGGTGGTCGTGGTCGTCGGGACGGTGGTGGTGGTCGGGGCGACGGTGGTGGTCGTGGTGTCTTGGGGTCGGCTGCTGGTCGTCGTGGTGGGGTCGATCTCCCCTTTCGAGGTGACGACCGGACCGTCCGCCTGGGGGTCGGGGACCTCCGACGCCAGGACCTGGATGCCGGGCAGCTCTGCGGGCGCGACCGTCGGGGGAGGCGGCAGCGGGACCGCTTCGGGCGTGGGGGCGCCGCAGGCGGCGAGGATGATCACGGTGGCGGTGAGGATGCGTCTCATGTCTCGTTCACGCCTCACCAGCCCAGCACCGCCATCCTACGGGGCGGAGCGTCGGCTGCAAGTCGGCGACGCCGAGGCGTCTCTGCGGCCCATCAGAAACGTGACGGGGATAGAGTTCAGGCGACACGGTGATGAACGAGACCTGGTTCGATTGGAAAGGACGGTTGGGGCCCCTCAGGTTCCGGCTCAGTGACCGCGTGTTCCGGCCGTCCACCGTCACCACCCTCATCGCGCAGGTGCTCGAAGTCGAAGAGGGCGACACCGTGATCGACATGGGATGCGGATGCGGGATCCTGGCGATCCTCGCCGCCAAGATGGGTGCCGGTCACGTCCACGCCGTCGACGTCTCCCCCGACGTCGTGGAGGTGGGGACCGCCAACGCCGAAGCGCATGGCGTCGCCGATCGGATCACGTTCTATCGGGGTGATCTGTTCGAGCCGATCCCCGAAGGTGTCGAAGCCGACCTCATCATCGGCGACGTCTCGGGCATCCCCGACGAGCTGGCTGCCGAGAGCGGATGGTTCCCGGACGGTCGGGGCGGCGGGCCCACCGGTGCCGAGCTGCCCCAGCGGATGCTGCAGGAGGCCCGGCGCTGGCTGAAGGACACCGGAAGGCTGCTCCTGCCGACCGGATCCCTGCAGAACGAGGCGGCGATCCTGGAGGTGGCGCGGGGACTGTACGGTTCGGTGCGGGAGCTGATCTCCAAGGCGATCCCCCTGCCCGGCCAGCTCATGGCAGGCCGCGCCCTCCCCGAACTGGTGCGGCGCGGCGTCGCCGAGCTGTCCCAGCGAGGCAGCCGGCACCTCTGGCAGGTGCGGGTCTGGGAGCTCAGCACGGGCTGAGGGACGAGGTCCGAGAAGACCCCGGTCCCCCCTGCTCGTAACCGTCAGCTTTTCGCCATCTGGCGCAGCACGTAGTGGAGGATCCCGCCGTGGCGGTAGTACTCCACCTCGATGGGGGTGT
>JALSJV010000017.1 GCA_026989215.1 Acidimicrobiia bacterium
GCGACACCGACCACCTGTGCAGCGACCGTCCCCGCCGGGTAGACCCGCTTCGATTCGGGATGGGAGAACACGCCGGGGAGGTCCAGCGCCTCGATCTGCTGGGCGATGTCGAGCTCCACCTGTCTCGCGAGGTAGACGAAGTCCCGCCCCGATTCGAGGGCCTCCAGCAGCTCGGCGGTGTCACCGCCCGTACGGAGCGCCACCTCCTGGGCGGTGAGCAGCGGATCGTCGACCTCGTCGGGGACGGCGTAGATGCTCTTCGCCTCGACCGTCATCGCCAGGGGATCGCCGTTGCGATCGAAGATCTTGCCGCGGGTGGGGGCGACGGTCTTCCGCGTGAGACGCTGGGCCAAACCCCGCTCCGCGTACTCGGCCGCCCTGACCACCTGCACCTGGATCAACCGATACCCCAGACCCAGCCAGGCGAGGACGAGAGCCAACCCGACCACCAGGAGCCGAGTGCGGATCGGGGAGGCGGCGCGGGCGGCGCGGCGTGCCGCCACCGTTCAACTCCCGTGCTGGAGACGGAACCGACCTCGACCGTAGAGGTGGCTCCACCCGGCTCCAGCGCGTCGTCGGGTGATCATGGTGCTGCCGCCAGCCGATCGATCTCCGCCCACCGCGGGTCGGCGTCGCGGGTGTCGACGACCACCCCGGAGACGAGCAGCGACCGGCGCTGCGTCGGGTACACGAATCCGAGCTCTTCGGCGAGTGGGGCGATCCGCGCCGGGTTCTCCAGCCGCGCGATCTCCAGGCGAAGCTGGGTGTTCTCCGTCTCCGCCTGGGCGATGCGGGTCTCCAGCTCGGCCAACTCGAAGGCCCCGCGGTCGAGTGCGGTCCGTGCCACCGCCAGCCCGACGAAGGCCACCACCACCACCAGGGTGAACACCATCCAAGGCGCCACCGGGCGCCGACGGGGTCGCCGACCCTCGAGGACCCGCAGCCGGGGTCGTGCCGCGATCGACCGTGCCGGACGTGCCGTCATGCCGCCACCTTCTCCGCTGCCCGGAGCCGAGCGGATCGGGCCCGGGCATTGGCCGCGATCTCGTCGGCGGAGGGCGTCACCGGTTTGGGAGTGAGGATTCGGAGCTCGGCCCGGGCCCCGCAGCCGCAGACGGGCAGCTCGGGGGGGCACACGCACTCGCCTGCACCCTCACGGAGACGCTGCTTGACGATCCGATCCTCGAGGGAGTGATAGGAGATGGCCACGCAGCGACCACCCGGCTCCAGGAGGTCGATGGCGGCATCGAGCCCGGAGGAGATCGCCGCCAGCTCGTCGTTCGTGGCGATCCGCAGGGCCTGAAAGGTCTTGCGAGCCGGATGGCCTCTCCGACGGCGAACCGCCGGGACCGCGTCGGCCACGACCTCCGCCAGCTCCGTCGTCGTGTGGAGCGGACGGGCAGCGACGATCGCCCGGGCGATCCGTTCGGCATGCGGCTCCTCGCCCCACTCCCGGAGGATGCGGATCAGGTCCTCGACGGGCCACGTGTTGACGATCGTGGCGGCGGTGAGCGGCGCCGAGGGGTCCATCCGCATGTCGAGGGGGCCGGTCTTGCGGTAGGAGAAGCCGCGGCTCGGGGTGTCGAGCTGATGGGACGACACGCCGAAGTCGAACAGCACCCCTCGCAGCCCGGTGACGCCGATCCCGTCGAGGAGTCGGGCGAGATCTCGGAAGTCTCCGGCGAGGAAGGTCACGCCCAAGCCCTCTGCCTGCGCTGCAGTGTCGGGGTCGCGGTCGATCGCGATCATCCTCACCCGATCTCCGAACGCGTCGAGGAGGCGTCGGGTGTGGCCCCCGCCGCCGAAGGTCGCGTCGACCACCACCCCGGGGAGGACGGGACGGAACAGCTCGACGACCTCGGCGGCCAGTACGGGCCGGTGGTAGTCGCGTCCATGTCGGTCCTCCTTCGTCGGTTCCTCTGGTTCCTGGTTCTGGCCCATGGCCAGCCCCCCGGGCGCTGGCACCAAACAGGAAGCGGGCGGAGTCAGGGGCCTTCCCTTTGGTTCCGGGGGGCTGGCGATGGGTCAGGAACCCGCCGCCAACATCGATGGGATCACCTACTCGTCGATCTCGCGCTCCTCCTCGTCATCGTCTGCCTCGACCAGCTCCTGGTCCTGGCGCTCCTGCTCGCGCTCGTAGACGTCCTTGTTCCACAGCTCGATGTGGTGGTAGACGCCGACCATGTAGACGTCGGAGGGAGCATCGATGGACGCGAACTCCCGCAGCTCGGGATTGAGGCGGAGTCGCCCCTGCTTGTCGAGGATCTGCTCGGAGGCCTGCCCGAAGAAGGCCCGCTGCTTCCGTCGGTTGCGCGGGGTGGGAGGAAGTGACGAGATCTCCTCGGCCTCCCGCCGCCAGACGGACATGGGATAGACGACGAGCTGGCCGTCACGGCCCTTGGTGACCACGCAGCGGCGAGTGACGGCGTCGTCCTCGACGACCGTGAACCGGTCGCGAAAGGACGAGGGCAAGACCACCCGTCCCTTGGCGTCGACCGTGTGCAGATACGTCCCGACAAACACACCACTGCTTCCGTCCGTCCGTCCGGCCTCTCGTGACCGGTCGCGCCACTATGCCCCACTTCGCGCCCTTTGTCAACACTTTCACCCACATTGCCCCCCATTCTGCCCCTTCTCCACCCCCGACCCCCCCACCATCCACCCCACGACCCGCCGAGCCGGTAGGGTGGCGCCGCCAACGCGGGAGGAACCATGCATGTGCTGGTGGCATCCGACGGGAACCTGCCGGTCGACACGACCGTGGAGTTCGTCCGGCGTCTGGTCGACGACGACGGGAAGGTGACCCTCTACACGGTCGTGGAGGTCCCGCGGAGTCTCCTCGAGGACCTCCGCAGGGCCTACGAGGACATCGAGCCCGGCCCACCCGTCGACACCGACGCCGAGTACGTCTCCGCCACCGCCGCCACACCCCACCTGGCGGTGGGATGGCCCGGTGACGACACCATGATCTCCCGCTACGTGGACGACGTGACCGAGCGGCGCCTCGGACCTCTCCGCCAGGCCCTCGAGACACGGGGGATCGAACCGGAGGTGGTGGGCGAAGACGCCGAGGACGCCGCCCGGACGATCCTCGACGCGGTGAGCCGCCTCGGCGTCGACGTCCTCTGCATCGGAGCCCGCGGCCTCGGACGCTTCGAAGGGCTGCTGGGCTCCACCAGCACCAAGCTGGCCCGCCGGGCGCCGTGCCCGGTGCTCATCCTTCGCGACTGACCGGGCTCACGCCGAGTCGGCGAGGAGGTAGGGACGCCAGTCCGGATCGAGCGAGTAGCCCGCGCTGGCGAAGATCCAGCCGTAGCGTCGCGGGGGTCGTGGCTGACGTCGGAGCCGGAGCCCCGCCTCCGAGGGGAGTCGATCGCCCTTGTGGACGTTGCATCGCCGACAGCAGGCGACGACGTTGTCCCAGGTGTGTTTCCCGCCCCTCGACCGAGGAACGACATGGTCGATCGACTCGGCGGGTGCTTCACAGTACTGACAGCGGTTCTGGTCCCGCCCGAACACCGCACGACGGGTGACCGGGACGACCCGACGCATCGGCACCTTCACATACGACGTGAGGCGGACCACCGACGGAACCTCGATCTCGGCCCGTTCCGACCGCCACGACTCCCCCCGCGAGGTGACGACCACCGCCTTCTCCCGCAGGACGAGGACCACCGCCCGCCGAGTGGTGACCACCGACAGGGGCTCGTAGCTGGCGTTGAGAACGAGGACCCGGCGCACCTTGTCCCTCCTGTCCGGGCCAGACTACAAGCCGACGCGACTCAGCGTTGCGTCAGCCGGGACAACGCCTCATCCACCGCCGCCCACAGTGCCTGCGTGATCCCCTCGGTGCAGAGCGCCGCGCCCACCACCGGACCTGCGTCGTCGTCGAGCGCCACGACCAGCGCCTCGGCCTCCCCCAGGCGTACCCGCCGCACACCGAGCACCCGGGGGGCATCGATCCCGCGATCCGCGGCCTCCGCGGCCACCATCGCCTTCGCCGCCCCCATCGGTGTCGCCTCGCCCCGTCGGATGATGGTGCGCCCGTCACGCCGGAGCTCGACCTGGAGACCGTCGGCGATACGCCTGATCTCCACCGGCGCTCTCCGACGGCTCCCCGGCCGTCCCGACGGCGACCGCACCCGGATCCGGGGCGGCTCCCCGATCCCCCCGGAGCCACCCAACACGCCGATACCCTCGCGCCGCGACCGCAGGCCGTAGGCGGTGAGGATCCGGCGGATCTCGTCGAGGACCGCCGCCTCGTCGCCGTCCGCCTCCATCCGGACCTTGATACCCCTCAGGCCCTCCTCGCCGAGCTCCAGCTCGATGCCGGCGACCCCCTCCACCTGGCGGAGGCGCTCTTCGATGCTCACGAGGCCGCCCTCCGCAGCCGACGTCGCCACTCCAGGTACGCGACCAGGTCGGCCGCCTCGATCCGGGCCCGCGGGTCCCCGTACACGGTCTCACGGCGCCATGCCAGGTACCGCCCATCGGGGATGGGGAGGAACGGAGGCCGCGCCCACCAACGCAGACGCACGTGGGCGGCATACGCACGCAGGGCTTCGAGCCACAGATCCGGGCGACGGCCCAGACGGCTCCCTTCGATCGATCTCCTCACCACCTTGCCTCCCAGACACACCACCCTGCCCACCCCCACAGGTTACCCGAGGCCGAAGTTCGGTCCAGGGGTAGAGTGCATCACGACCGCGATCAGATGGAGCTCAGTGGTGGACGTGGGTATCGACGAGCGAGCCGCCTGGTTCGCCGAACGTTTCGACGCGATCGCCGGCAACGTCGAGCGGGTGATCCAGGGGAAGCGGCCGGCCATCGAGCAGGTCCTCATGTGCCTCATGGCCGAGGGTCACGCCCTCATCGAGGACGTCCCCGGCGTCGGCAAGACCCTCCTGGCCAAGTCGATCGCCCGCTCCATCGACTGCTCCTTCAACCGGATCCAGTTCACTCCCGACCTGCTGCCCTCCGACATCACCGGGGTCTCGGTCTGGGACCGACAGCGTTCGGAGTTCGCCTTCAAACCCGGCGCCATCTTCGCCAACGTCGTGGTGGGCGACGAGATCAACCGGGCCTCCCCGAAGACCCAGGCCGCCCTCCTCGAGGCAATGGAGGAACGACAGGTCACCGTCGACGGCGTCACCCGCCCCCTCGATCCCCCCTTCATGGTCGTCGCCACCCAGAACCCCCTCGAGCACGAAGGGACCTACCCCCTTCCCGAAGCCCAGCTCGACCGCTTCATGATGCGGGTGACGCTCGGGTATCCCACCCGGGAGAAGGAGCTCGAGATGCTCGACACCCACGGGATCCGGTCGACCTTCCCCGATCTGACCCCGGTCGTCGGCGCCGACGAGGTGGTGGCGATGATCGATGCGGCCCGGCACATCCATGTCGCCCCCTCCATTCGGAGCTACCTCATCGACCTGGTGGAGGCCACCAGAAACCACACCGAGGTCCTCCTCGGAGCCTCGCCCCGCTCCGCATTGTTCCTGCAACGCGTCGCCCGGGTGCGGGCCGCGACCGAGGGACGGGCCTTCGTCACCCCCGACGACATCAAGGCCCTCTGTGTCCCCGTGCTCGAACACCGCATGGCGTTGCGCCCCGAAGCCCAGATGCGGGGAACCGACCTCCGTGACGTCCTGGCGTCGATCCTCCGCCATCTCCGGGTACCGGGGAGTACCAGGGTCGCCACCTGATGCTCACCGAGCGCGGCTGGGCCGTCCTGGGAGCGGGGGGGGCCGGTTTGGCGCTGTGGATCGGGTTCGGTGAGGTCGAGCTGCTGGTCACGGGGGTGCTCCTCGCCCTCGGAGTCGGGGTCGCCGCGCTCTGGAGCCGATCCGGCGCCCCTCGCGTCGAGCTCATCCGGCGTCTCACCCCCGACGCCGTCCACGAGGGCGACCAGGCCACGGTCGAGGTCGTCGTCACCAACCGCCGACGGAGATCCCTCACCGGCGTCGTCCTCCGGGACTCGGTCGGTTCCCTGGGAACCGCGACCTTCGAGGTGGGGCGGATCCGACCCGGGGAGACGGTCCACGCCCGCTACCACATCATCTGCAGGCCCCGGGGTGTCTACGAGGTCGGACCTGCCGAGATCGTCGTCACCGATCCGATGGGGCTCACCGAGCTCGGAGGGCCTGCCGGTCCGAAGGACCGTCTCGTCGTCTACCCGGCGGTGGAGGAGCTCACCGGCTTTCCCCTGGTCCGCGGTCGCGACCCGGCCGTCCATGCCTCGCGGCCCGAATTCAGCCACCGTGGCGGTGAAGACTTCTTCACCCTCCGCGAGTATCAGACCGGGGACGACCTCCGTCGGGTCCACTGGCCTTCGTCGGCCAAGAGGGACGAGCTGATGATCCGCCAGCTCGAGACCCCCTGGCAGGCCCGCGCCCTCGTCCTGTTGGATCTCCGAGCCCGCGCCTATGAGAACGACGCCTGCTTCGAGAAGGCGGTGCGAGGCGCGGCCTCGGTGTTCCGACATCTCGCCACCTCGGGTTTCGACGCCGAGCTCTGGGCAGGAGGCACCACCACGGTGGCTTCCGACCATTACGCGGTGGCCATGGAGCGACTGGCGGCGGCGCGGCCGTTCTCGCGCCTCGACCTCCGCACCGTGGCGGCCAACATCGGCCGCACGGGACGGGGCGGAGCCCTGTTCCTGGTCTCCGGGATCCCCGATCACGACCTCCTCGGCGTCCATCAGGCCCTCGCCCGCGACTACCGCTCGACGATCCTGCTGTCCGCCACCGAGACCGAGACCAGTTCGACCTTGTCGTTCCAGCGAGCCGGCGTGCTCACCGTCACGGTGCGCCCGACGGACTCCTGGTCGGAGGCATGGATGATGACGACCAACCGAACATGGCACGGCGCCTCGGCTGGCTGAGCGCCGCGGCGGGGATCGCCCTCGCCCTCGCCCGGATGAACCGGCTCCTGCAGCCGAACACCGGTGAAGGGCCGCCCTGGCAGCTCGTCCTGGCGGCGGCCGCGGTGCTCGGGGCGATCTTCACCTGGACGGCGCTCACCTACCGGCTCTCCGCCTGGATCGTGGCGGCGATCGACCTCGCCGGGGTCACGGTGGCCGTCCTCCGGGTCGCCGCCCCCCAAACCCTCACGTTCGGGGTGGTCCCCACCGGTGAGACCCTGTCCACCCTGGCCGAGGAGCTGGCCTTCGCCGTCGAGCTCGTCCGCTTCGGCGCCGCGCCGGTGCTCCCCGTCGCCGGGTTGGTGGCGTTGGTGGCGGCCATCTTCTGGATGCTGGGCGCCCTGGCCGTCGCCGGCATGGCGACCGGCCGGACGCTCATCGCCACCGTCGCTCCCCTCGTCTTCTACCTGCAACTCGCCACCCTCGACCGCGAACCCTCCGACCTGCGCTGGATGCTCGCCTTCGCGGCGGTGCTCGTCCTCGTGCTCCTGGCAGCCGCCCCCACCCGTCGACGCGGGAGCGGCCGCGTGCGCACCGTCGATGGGCGTTTCCTGCCACGGAGCGCCCCCCAGGTCACCCTTGCCGTGGCGATCGTCGTCGTCGGAGCCTCCCTCGCCGCCTCGATGGGACTGGCCAGGGCCGTCCCGAACCTCGGCGTCCTTCCCTGGCGCTCCCAATCCGGTCTGGGCGCCGGGCTCTACGGCGGAACCTCCTTCAACCTCTTCGTCGGGCTCAAACAGAGCATCACGTCCCTGAGCGACGAGCCGATGTTCGTCGCCCGGGTCTCCGAGTCGGCCCCCGACAACTCCGAGCTGTACTGGAAGCTGATCACCCTGGACACCTTCGACGGGGTCAACTGGATGCCCTCGGCTCAGTCCTTCAGCCGACCGTACCGAGGTGGCACCCGCTGGGAACGTGAAGACTGGAAGTTCCAGGGACCGACCGTGCGGGTGGCGGCCCGCATCCGGATCGAAGGCCTGGCCGAGCAGCTCCTCCCCACCCTCTACTCCCCGGTCTCCCTCGAGAGCCCCATCCCCCTCATCTCCGAGTCCTTCAGGGTCAGAGAGGACGGGTCGATCGGGATCGACGTCCGCACCAAGCGGGGATGGGAGTACGAGATCATCGCCGACATCCCCCAGCCCGACTTCGGAAGGTTGGCGTCCGTCGGCGGGGAGCTCTCCCCGATCTTCGCCGAAGCCGCCTCCGTGGGAGTGTTCCGGGACGACCCCGAGGGACCGTCGTTCGCCGAGAAACCCGACGATCTCGACTACTACCTCGAGCTGCCCGACGATCTCCCGGTGGGGATCCGAACCCTCGCCCGTCAGGTCACCGAAGGCGGGATCACCCGGTTCGAACAGGCCGCCCTCCTGGAGGCGTGGTTCCGAGATCCGACCCAGTTCCGCTACTCGACCGACGTCACGACCGGGTCGTCCGCCCTCGACCTGGAGGCCTGGCTGACCGATCCGAACAGCGTCAACTACCGGGTGGGCTACTGCGAGCAGTTCGCCACGTCGATGGCGGTGATGGCCCGCACCCTCGGGATCCCCTCACGGGTGATCCTGGGCTTCGCCCCCGGCGACGTCGAACGGGCCGCCGACGGCTCGGAGATCATCGTCGTACGGGAACGCAACGCCCACTCCTGGGTGGAGCTGTGGATGGACGACCAGGGATGGGTCCGGTTCGACCCGACCCCCCGGTCCGACAACATCAATCCGGCGACCACCCGGGACATCATCGGCTTCGACCCCCGGAACTTCATCCCCGCCCCCGAGGAACCGGAGACGGCCGCCACCCGGGCGCTCACCGGCGAACGGGACGAGCAGCGTCTCCCCGAGGGGCTCGACATCGCCTCCGGGGATCCCACCCCGGATCTCCGGCCCACCGGGTTCCGCCTGGACCTTCCCGGCTGGGTGTGGGGACTCCTCGCCCTCACCGCCACGGCCTCGACGATCCCCGGGTTCAAGCTGATCCGCCGTCGTCGACGACTTCGTCGGCTCGCCGCCGGTGACGTCACCGCCGCCTGGGAGGAGATCGTCGATCGTCTCCGAGACCTCGGCGCCGACGTGAGCGCCGACCGGACCCCCCTGGAGATGGCGGCCGAGCACGAGCCCGCCCTCCGCCCCCTCGCCGAGGTGTACTCGGCGGCGACCTACGGTCCACCCGGCACCGTCGTGGCGGATCCCCGTCCGCACTTCGAGACGGCCGATCGGGCCCTGCAGGATCGTTTCGAACGGTCCACCCGGATCTACAGCTGGTTCCGCCCGACGTCGCTGCGGCGACCGCGCTGAGCGACCTTCGGCGCGTCTCAGCCCTCGGCGACGTTCTGTTTCTCCTCGAGGACGTCGTCCTCGACCCGGCGGATCATCTCCAGGAACGCACCCCGGTCGAGCTCGAACCGGGTGACGTCCTCCTCGACCCTGCGGGTGATCTCGTCGATCGCGACGAAGAACGCGAGCTGGCCCTCACGCAGCGCGTCGAGGAGCTCGGACTCGTCGTCGGAGACCCGAAAGATGCTCTGGCCGTCGGTCACCAGCTTCACGCCGGCGAGATGTTCATCGAGCTCTGCGTTCCGCCGCAGATAGTCCCAGGCCCGGCGCACCCGCTGGAGCGACATGCCGTTGTCGAGCAGGCTTCGCACCACCCTCAGGGCGACCAGGTCCCGGAAGGAGTAGAGCCTCCGGACACCGGGTCTGCCCCCGGTTCCTTGCAGCGATGGTGACACCAACCCGACCCGGTCCCAGTACCTCAGCTGATGGGGCGTGCAGTTGGTCAGCTTGCAGGCCTGCTGAGCGGTGAATCCTTCCACCAAACGCGGTCCTCTCGTCGTCCGGACGACCGGGATGCGGTGGCCGGTCGTCGTCCCTCCTCGATCGTGCCGTGGATGCCTCATGCACCCCGGCGGGCATCCGCGGCGCAGCGCACTCTAGCCAACGTGAACCAGCGGAGTCCGCCAGCCGGGGATTCTCTTCGGCGGGCGACGGAACCGTCCTCTCCGGGCCCCATCGAAGGGCCCCGGGGGCCCTCAGGACCCCCGTCGGAACCGGATCCGCGGGCTCCGTGCGCCGCTCGGACCGAGCCCGAGCCCACCCCGGGCTCGAATGCCATGGGCGAGGGCGGTGGCCGAGACGACCATCAGCAGGAACCCGGCGACGGCGATCACCGTCGAGACCGTGAAGGAGACGAGGACGACGACGATCCCCACGACCACCCCGAGCAGGGGCAGGCGGGTGCCGAAACGGCCCGACCGGTCGATGTTTCGCACCGCGTGGGCCAGCCCCGGGTCCTCCTCGTAGAACTGGCGCTCGATCTCCGCCAGGATCCTCTGCTCACGGTCGTCCAAGGGCATCCCATCACCTCGGCTCATGCGTTGCCCGTCGGGTGTCCTGGCCATCAGTATACGTGAGGTTCCGGCTCACGATGAGGCCCGACCCTGACGCGATTCGGGTACCAGGCGCGCCGGGACGACGGCGTCCGCCCCGAACCGTTCCCGTACCGCATCCACCGCCTCGCTCACCCGCTCCCAGCCGTCGTCCGCCCCCACCTGGAGCTGGCGCGGTGCTGCAGCCGGTTCGAGGCCGCCGGCGCCGACCCCGAGGAGTCGGACCGCCCTCAGCGGCCCCACCCTGGCCAGCAGCCGACGAACGTCGTCGTAGAGCTCGGGGGTCGTCGCCGTCGGCTCCGATCGGGTGTGGGACCTGGTCACCGTCGAGAAGTCGGGGAACCGGACCTTCAGCGTGATCGTGCGGGCCCGCAGCCCCGCCCGGCGCAGCCGGTAGGCGAGCCGGTCGGTGTGTTTCAGCAGCTCGGCCTCGATGTGCGCCCGGTCGGTGAGGTCGGCCGGATACGTGCGCTCCACCGAGACCGACTTCACCTCCGACTCGGCGACCACCGGCCGGGGATCGATCCCACGGGCCATACGGGAGAGATGGGCGCCCAGGGCGGCCCCCAGCTCACGTTCGAGAACGCGAGGTGTCAGCGCGGCCAGATCCCCGACCGTCGTCACGCCCAACCGCTCCAGCGCCGCGTGGGTGGCCTCGCCCACACCCCAGAGCGCCCGCACCGGTTTCGGCGCCAGGTAGCGCTCGACCTCGTCGACGGGCACTCGGAGCACCCCGTCGGGTTTGGCATCCGCCGACGCCAGCTTCGCCACCAACTTGGTGCTGGCGATTCCGACGGAGGCCACCAGGCCCGTCCGTTCACGGATCCTCCGTCGAAGCTCGGTGGCGACCGCCTCGGGATCCGGATGGTGAAGACGCAGCCCCGAGACGTCGAGGAAGGCCTCGTCCAAGGAGAGGCCCTCCACCCGCGGGGTGAAGGAGCGGAAGATCTCGAACACCTCTTCGGACGCCTGGACGTAGGCCGCATGGTCGGGTGCGACCACCACCAGGTCGGGGCAGAGGCGACGAGCCCTCGCCGTCGGCATCGCCGAACGCACCCCGAAGGCCCTCGCCTCGTACGAGGCCGAGGCGACGACCCCCCTCGGCCCGGTCCCCCCCACCGCCACCGGGCGGCCCCCCAGCTCGGGTCGACGCCGACGTTCGACCGCGACGAAGAACGCATCCATGTCCACATGGAGGATCGGCTCCGTGAAGGTCACCCCGGTCACGGTAGTGCGGACGAGCTCGACCCTTCGCCCTAACCTGACCCGCCGTGACCCTCCGTATCCACCTCGTCCGTCACGGCGAAGTCCACAATCCCGGCCATCTCGTCTACGCCCGCCTCGCCGGATTCGGCCTCTCGCCCCGCGGCCGGCGGCAGGCCCGGGCTGCAGCCGCCCACCTGGCCGATCGTCCAATCGTGGCGGTGTGGTCCTCGCCGCTCCAGCGGGCCCTCGAGACCGCCGCCGAGATCGCCCTGCCTCGAGGTCTGGTGGTGCAGGTGGACGAGCGACTCGGCGAGTGGCGCCTCACGGACCGCTGGCAGGGGATTCCCTGGGACGACCTGGCCACGGTGCGGCCCGGCGAGGTCGAGGCCTACCTCGCCCACCCGCATCGCCTCCCCTTCTCCGCCGAGAGCCTCGACGACCTCGCCCGACGGATGGCCGACGCCCTCGACGACGTGGCCGCCACCTCCGGCGGGGACGTCGTCGTGGTCGGTCACCAGGACCCGCTGCAGGCGGTCCGCCTCTTCCTCACCGGGCGGCGACTGAGCGGGCTCCACGACGACAAGCCGCGCCACGCCACGGTGATCACGTTGGAGCCGGGCGTTCCGTGGCGCGAGCGGGAGCGGTGGGATCCGCCCGATCACGACCTCCCGCCCCCCACCAACGCGGCGATCACCTCGGCGTCGGCGGGAAACGCCAACTCCGGCAGCGCCCCGGGAGGAAAGTAGCGGGCCTCGACGGCATCGTCTCCTGCGACCAGGATCCCTCCCGTCACCCGGGCCTCGAACCACACCCCCACCGTGACCTTCGCCGGATCGTGGAAGTTGGTGGAGACCCAGACGACGTCGCCGATCTCGGCGATGAGGCCGGTCTCCTCTCGCAACTCCCGGGCGGCGGCGGCGCGGATCTCCTCCCCGTAGTCGACGTATCCGGCGGGGAGCGACCAGAGACCCGCCCGACTCGATCCGGGACCCCTCCGTACCAACAGCACCCGGCCACGGTCGTCGAACACGACGACGGCCGCGCCCACCCCGGGATCGCGGAAATGCACCCACTCGCACGACCCACAGGTCATCCGTACCCGCCCGGCGACGGATCGGGGGACGAGACGGGTACCACACATGGGACAGAATCGGAACTCGCCCGGCCAGAGGTCCGGATGGCCACTCATGGTTTGCGTTCCGCCGCCACTCCATCGACACTCATCATCGCAACTCTGCCGCAACCCGGACAGCTTCGCCAGCCCATGTTCTCCGTCTTCGTCGCCGCCGCCGCTCCCCTCCTCGCCGCCCTGGCCTGGGCGTGGGCACTGATGACCCTGGAGGGGCCGTGGTCCCGAACCGCCGCCGTCGCCATCGCCGCCGACCTCGTGCTGCTGGCGACGGTGGGGGTGATCGGGATGGTCCTGGGCCGGTCCCGCTGGGCCCGCCGCCTCTGCATCGGCACCAGCGCCGTCGGGCTCGTGGTGGGGGCGTTCCTCGCGTTCGGCCCTGCCTGGGCGGCGGCGGCCTCCCTCTCGGCCGCGGCTCTGGCGGGCCTCACCGGCCCATGGCTGAAGGGATGGGTCCGCGAGCGTCCCGCCGCCCTCGGTCCCCCCGAGGTGGCCGTCATCCTGGAGATCCTCCTGCTCGCCGTCCCGGGAATCGTGGGAGCTGCAGCGCCGACCGGGCTCGGTCCCGCCGGTGTCGTCGGGATCGTCGTGGCTCCCGTCGCCGCGTTCTGGTACGCGAAGACGGTGCGGGGGGCCGTGGTGGCGGTGCGGGTGCTCTACCCGGTCGCCGCCGTCGTCACCGGGGTCGTCGAAGGGGGATCCGCCGGGATCGTGCTCGCCCTGGCGGGGATCGTCTCCGGCGCGCTCGCCTGGACCAAAGGGGTCCTCATCGCCGCCCGACCGCTGACGCGGCGATCCGAGTCGGTGCGGATCCCGCCCGAGCTCGCGCCCCCCGAGATCCTCGAGGCCGCCGGGCTCGATGAGCGAGGGCGGCCGAAACGGTGAGACGACCCAACCCGTGGGTGGCGATCCCGTCGCTCCTGATGGGGCTGCTGGGCGGTGTCCTGGGGTGGATCGTCACCGATGTGAGCTGCCGGCCCGCCTCCTGTGTCGGACTGGCACTGGTGGTCGCCGTCGGCGCCTTCCTCGTCGTCACCGTCGGCATGGCGGTGGTGGTGGTGCTGGTCCTCCGCTCCCTCGCCGAGTACCGGGAGGCCACCGCCCGGGGCGAGGAACCCCCCGGCCCGGGCTGCGAGGTCTGAACAGGAAGGTCAGGCCCGACCGAGCACCAGCACCGCGTTGTGCCCGCCGAACCCGAAGTTGTTCGACATCGCGTACCGGATGTCGATCTCCCGCGCCTCGTTCGGGACGTAGTCGAGGTCACATTCGGGATCCGGCGTCTCGTAGTTGATCGTCGGAGGCGCCACCCCGAACCGGATCGCCATCAGACAGGCGATCGCCTCCACCGCCCCCGCCGCACCCAGCATGTGACCGGTCATCGACTTCGTCGATGAGATCGCCACCCGGCGGGCGACGTCCTCACCCAACGCGATCTTGATGGCCGATGTCTCGGTGACGTCGTTGGCGGGCGTCGACGTCCCGTGGGCGTTGACGTAGTCGATCGCTTCCGCCTCCAGGCCGGCGTCGGCGAGCGCCGCCTGCATCGCCCGTGCCGGACCCGTGCCCCCGGGACGGGGCAGCGTGATGTGGTAGGCGTCGGCGGAGGAGCCGTACCCGAGGATCTCGCCGTAGACCTCCGCCCCGCGGGCGAGTGCCCGCTCCCGCTCCTCCAAGACCAGCACCCCCGCCCCCTCCCCCATGAGGAACCCGTCCCGCTCGGCGTCGAAGGGTCGAGACGCCCGCGCCGGGTCGTCGTTCCTCGTCGAGAGCGCCCGCGCCTTGGCGAACGCGGCCATCGCGTAGTCGGTGATCCCGGCCTCGGATCCACCGGCCAGCATCACGTCCGCCGCTCCCCGCCGGATCAGCTCGGCGGCGTCCCCGATGGCGTTCGCCGAGGCGGCGCAGGCGGTGACCACACAGGTGACCGGACCCATGAGATGATGCTCGATCGACGCCAGGCCGGCGGCGATGTTCGGGATGATCTTCGGGACTCCCACCGGGCTGACCCGGTCGGGGCCCCGGGAATGCAGCACGTCGATCTCTTCGATGAACGACTGCATCCCGCCGAACCCGACGCCGGCGACCACCCCGGCGCGGTACGCCTCCTCCGAGTCCTCCCCGAAGGAGAGTCCGGCATCGGCGAGCGCCTCCCGGACCGCGACCAGGAAGTACTGGCTGAAGGGGTCGAGGCGTCGGAGCTCACGGCGTGGGAAGTGCTCCTCCGGGTCGAATCCCTTCAGCTCGGCCGCGATCCGCACGGTGTGATCGGACGCGTCGAACCGCGTGATCGGTCCCGCCCCCGAGACCCCGGCGACCATCCGGTCCCAGGTCGTCGGGGCGTCGTTGCCGAGGGGCGTGACGGCACCGATCCCGGTGACCACCACCCGACGTCGGTCGAGGGACATGGGATCAGGCGCCGAGCTTCGAGCTCACCAGGTCGATGGCCTCTCCGACGGTGTGGATGTTCTCCGCTTCCTCGTCGGGGATCTTCACGCCGAACTCGTCCTCCAACGCCATCAGCAGCTCGACCACGCCCAGGGAGTCGACTTCGAGATCCTTCTCGAAGTCGGCGTCGGGGCTGATCTTGTCGGCGTCGAGGCCCAGTTCGTCCACCAGCACCTGGATGAGTCTGGTTTCGATCTCGGAACGATCCATCGTGTCCTCTCCTCTTCTCTCTCGTCGAGTCGGCCAAACCCTAGAGGGCCATGCCGCCGTCGACTCGGATCACCTGGCCGGTCACGTACGAGGCCTCCTCCGAACACAGGAAGCCGACCACCGCCGCGACCTCTTCCGGTGACCCGAACCTGCCCAGGGAGATCGCCCCGAGGGACGCCTCCCGCACCTTGTCGCCAAGCTCATCGGTGAGGTCGGTCGTGATGAACCCGGGCGCGACGACGTTGGCCGTGATCCCCCGGGAGCCGACCTCCTTCGCCACCGACTTGACGAGTCCGATCAGACCCGCCTTCGAGGCGGCGTAGTTGGCCTGGCCCGCATTCCCGCCGATCCCCGCCACCGATCCCACGCACACGATCCGCCCCCAACGGGCCCTGACCATGCGACGAAGCGCCACCTTGGTGCAGAGGAACGCCGACCGCAGGTTGACGGCGATCACCTCGTCGAACGCCTCGGGTGACATTCGCAGGATCAGATCGTCCCGGGTGATGCCGGCGTTGTTGACCAGCACCTCCACCGGACCCAGTTCTGCGACGACCGAATCGAACAGCCCGGCGACTGCGTCCCCGTCGGAGACGTCGGCTTCGACCGCGACGGCCCGTCCGCCCGCGCCGACGATCTCCTCGACGACCTCCGCCGCCGCCTCGGCGTTGCGGGCGTAGTTGACGGCCACCGCCATCCCCCGTCGTGACAGCTCGACGGCCACGGCCCGGCCGATGCCACGCGACGCTCCGGTGACGAGGGCGACCCGGCTCATTCCGCCTTCTCCGGACGCCCGTAGAACTCGAGGTTGGGGGCGAGCACGTCCCACACCGAGAGGTCCGTCTCCGGGACCTGCGCGTCGGAGGTGGCGACGGGCGTCACCCGGTCCCCCCAGGTCAACGCCGCCGCCGCCCAGGTCAGTCCACCGCCGAAGGCGGCGAACACGAGCTTGGCGTGGGGTCGCACCCGTCCCTGCTCGAGCGCCTCGGTGAGGGCGACCGGGATCGTCGCCGCCGACGTGTTCCCGTAGGCGTGGATGTTGACGAAGACCCGCGACGGGTCGAGTTTCAGGCGACGAGCGGTGGCGTCGATGATGCGCTGGTTCGCCTGGTGCGGGATGAGAAGATCGACGTCTTCGGGAGCCCAGCCTGCCTGCTCGATGACGTGGAGGGAGGCCTCCCCCATCTTGGTGACGGCCCGTCGGAAGACCTCGGGTCCCTCCATCCTGATCCCGGCCCTCCGGGGATCCCGGATCCCCGGACTCCCCACCGTCCCGAACTCGGGGACGCAGAGGATGTCCGCGACCGTTCCGTCCACCCCGAGCTCGGACGCGGCGAGCCCCACCGGCTCGTCGGTCGGTTCCAGCACCACCGCACCGGCCCCGTCCCCGAACAGCACACAGGTGCTCCGGTCGGAGAGGTCCATGACGTAGCTCAGCTTCTCCACACCGACGATCAGGATCCGATCCGCCACCCCCGCCGACACCATCGCCGATCCGGTGACGAGGGCGTAGATGAAGCCCGAGCAGTTGGCGTTCAGGTCCATCGCCCCGGCGTTCACCGCACCCAGCTTCGCCTGCACGTACGACGCCGACGCGGGGATGAGGGATTCGGGGGTGCAGGTGGCGTCGATGATGAGGTCGAGGGCCTCGGGCTCCAACCCGGCGGCCGCCAGCGCGTGACGACCTGCCACCGTGGCGAGATCGGTCGCCTCGACGTGGGAGATCCGACGCTCCTTGATCCCCGTGCGGGTGGTGATCCACTCGTCGCTGGTGTCGACGATCCGCTCGAGGTCGGCGTTGGTGAGCACCAGGGGCGGGAGCGCCTTTCCCCAACCGGTGATCGTGGCGTTTCGCATCTCAGTCGTCTCCTCCGGGCGCGGCCATCGTAGAGAGCGCCTCCACCGCCGGCTGGATTCCCGACATCTCCGAGACCGTGACCACCCGGGCACCGGGGACGGTTCGTTTCGCCAGTCCGGCGGTGACGTCACCCGGACCCACGTGGACGAAGGTGTCGATCCCCCGACCGGCCATCTCCGCCAGGGTGTCGGCGAAGAGCACCGGAGACACGACCTGGGCGACCAGGAGCTCACGAATCCGATCGGGATCGTGGGGCCGGGCGGTGACATTGGAGTACACGGGGAACCGGGGCTCGTGGATCTCCACCCCTTCCAACGCGGCGGCGACGCGCGCGGCCGCCGGCGCCATGAACTCGGAGTGGAAGGCTCCCGCCACCTTGAGGGGGATGACGCGACGCAGACCGAGATCCCGGGCGTGGTCACCGAGCCAACGGAGATCCTCCTCGCCCCCGGCCATGACGATCTGTCCGGGAGCGTTCACGTTGGCGACCCACAGCAGGCCGCCGTCCCCCCGCCGCCGGGCGGCGACCTCGTCGGCCAGCGCCCGGTCGGCGCCGATCACCGCCGCCATCCCCGACGGGGCGGCGGCGGCCGCCTCGGCCATCGCCCGTCCCCGCTCGGCGACGACCGCCAGAGCGTCGGTGTAGGAGAAGACGCCGGCGGCGGTGAGGGCCGTGTACTCCCCGAGGGAGTGGCCCGCCGCCGCGGAGGGGGCCAGCGGGAGGCGGGCCCGCAGCTCGGTCCACAGCGCGTAACCGAGGGCGAACAGGGCCGGTTGCGCACGGTCGGTCGCCGTGAGGGCCTCTTCGGGTCCCTTCAGACAGACATCTCGGAGCGACCAGCCGAGGATCTCGTCGGCGACGTCCCCCAGCAGATCCGGGCGTCGCTCGAACAGGTCGGCACCCATGCCGACGAACTGGCTTCCCTGCCCGGGGAACATCACCGCGATACCCATTCGGCCTCTCCGACTCGCGTCGCGACCCCGAGGTTACGGCAATGCGGCGAGGAGCCGGTCGACGTCGGCCTGATCGACGTCCCGATGGGTGACGAGGCGCCAGATACCCCCGAAGGGGGCGTTGACGAGGACGCCGGCGGCCGCGAGGCGGTCGGCGATCTCCGGGTAGGGGACGCCGAGCTTCGCCACGTCGACGTTGACGATGTTCGTCTCCACCGTGTCGAGGTCGACCGAGCCCGGGTACCGCGCGGCGAAGGCTTCGGCGAGGGACCGGGCCAGGGCGTGGTCTTCGACCAGTCGGGCTCGTTCGGCGAGGGCGATCCGAGCGGGAGCGGCGATCACCCCCACCTGCCGCATCCCACCTCCCAGCCGTTTCCGCAGATGACGAGCCTCGGCGATCAGGTCGGCCGGGCCGCAGAGGACCGACCCGATCGGAGCACCCAGACCCTTCGAGAAGCAGAACTGGACCGTGTCCGCGCCGGCGGCGAGCTCCGTGGCGGGGACACCGAGCGCCAACGCCGCGTTGAAGATCCGGGCGCCGTCGAGATGGATCGACAACCCGTGCCTCCGCGCCGCCTCGTTCGTGGCCTCCATCAGCTCTTTCGGCACGACCCGACCACCGCTCAGGTTGTGGCTGTTCTCCCAGACCATGAGTCGGATCGCCGGGAAGAAACGCCCGGCGAGGGCCATCGCCGCCTCCACGTCCCCCGGCGTGATCCGTCCCCCTTCGGCGGGAACCGTCCGGAACGCCACTCCCGACAGGGCCGAGGCGGCTCCTCGCTCCACGTTGCGGACGTGGGCTCCTTCGTCGCACAGCACCTCATCCCCGGGGCGGGTCTGGGTCATCACCGCCAGTTGGTTGCCCATCGTCCCCGACGGCACGAACACGGCCGCCTCCTTGCCGACCGCCTCGGCCGATTCCTCTTCCAGGAGGTTGACCGTCGGATCGTCCGAATAGACGTCGTCGCCCACCTCGGCTTCGGCCATCGCCTTCCTCATCGCGGCGGTGGGACGGGTGACGGTGTCGGAACGGAAATCGGCGATGCCGTCGGAGAAGGCCATGCTCCGAGAATAGGTGGAATCGACCGAAGCTCAGAGCCGGTCGAGCGCCTTGCGGATCCCCCGCACCGCCTGACCGATCCGATGCTCGTTCTCCACCAGGGCGAACCTGACGAACCCCTCCCCCGAGGGTCCGAACCCGACGCCGGGACTCACCGCCACCTTCGCCCGATCCAGCAGGTCGAGGGCGAAGGGGAGCGATCCCATCTCCCGATACGGATCGGGGATCGCGGCCCAGACGAACATCGTGCCCCGGGGACGGTCCACCTTCCAGCCGGTGCGTTCCAGCCCGTCGACGAGGGCGTCCCGACGCCTCCGGTAGATGGCGTTGACCTGCTCCACGTACTCGTCCCCTTCGTTGAGGGCGACGATCGCCGCGATCTGGATCGGCTGGAAGGTGCCGTAGTCGAGGTACGACTTGAGCTTGCCCAGGGCCTGCACCATCTCGGTGTTCCCCACCACGAACCCGACCCGCCACCCGGGCATCGAATGCCCCTTGGTGAGGGTGTACAGCTCGACACCCACCTCGGCCGCCCCCGGGACCTGCATCATCGACGGCGGCTCATAGCCGTCGAAGGCGATGTCGGCGTAGGCGAAGTCGTGGATCACCGCCACCTCGTGTTCCCGGGCGAAGGCGACGAGCCGCTCGAAGAAGCGGAGGTCGACACAGCGGGTGGTGGGATTGTGGGGGAAGGAGACGATGATGACCCGGGGCCGCGGCCAGGAATCGCGGAACATCCGTTCCAGCACCTCGAAGTAGTCCGACTCCTGGCCGATGGGGGCCTGGCGGACCTCGGCACCGGCGATGATCGGCGCGTAGATGTGGATCGGATAGGACGGTTCCGGCACGATCGCCACGTCTCCGGGCTGCAGCAGGGTCCACAGCAGGTGGGCGAGCCCCTCCTTGGCGCCGATCGTCGAGATGACCTGGGTCTCGGGGTCGAGCTCCACCCCGAACCGGCGTCGATAGCGCTCGGCCACCGCCCGCCGCAGGTTGGGGAGGCCCCTCGAGACCGAGTACCGGTGGTTGCGCGGATTCCGGGCGGCCTCGACGAGCTTCTCCACCACGAAGGGAGCAGACGGGATGTCCGGGTTCCCGAACCCGAGATCGACGATGTCCTCCCCGGCCCGCCGGGCGGCCAGCTTGCGGCGATCCACCTCGGCGAAGACGTACGGCGGGAGACGATCGATCCGGCGGAACTCCATCCTTCGCAGATTACCGGCGGCCGGTCAATCCCCGGCCAGCCTGGAGACGATTCGCCGCACCCGGCTCGGCACCAGCTCGGTGGCGGTCTCCAAGATGGCCTCCACCATCTCCAGCAGGTCGCGGGGCCCGTCCCAATGCTCGAGGACGACCTCGGAGCCGGCCACCTTGATGAGATGGTTCACCGACGCCGCCACCAGCAGCAGGTCGTCGGCGAACCCGACCACGGGGACGAACTCGGGCAGCACGTCGAAGGGGGAGACCACGTAGGCGAGGGCGAGCCCGACCGCCAGCTTCGACCGTCTCGGAACCCGGGGATCCCGCAGCAGCCGCGCCAGCAGTTTCAGGAGGTTGGGCAGCATGCCCACCGTGTCCCGGAGCAGCCGGAACGCCTGCGTGGCGGCCGGGATCGCCGGGTCGATGATCTCGTCGGGCCGGAGTGGATCGCTCATGTCACAGGAGGGTCTCGGTGGCGAGGATGGCGGCTCCCACCGCTCCGGCCAACGGACCGAAGGCGGCCGGGATCAGCGGCAGGGTCGGACGGTACTCGGCTCCCTGGAGTACCTGGGCGATGGCCCGTCGGGCCGGGTCGAGGAGATGGTCCCCGGCCTGGGCGGCGGCGCCTCCGACCACCACCACCTCCGGGTCGAAGATCGTGACCAGGTTGGCGACCCCCCTTCCCAACCATCCGCCGACCTCTGCCAGTGCCGCTCTCGCCGCCGGATCCCCGGCGGCAGCCGCCTCGGTGAGATGCCGCCCGCCGGGCCGCTCCTCGGCGACGAGTCGGGCGAGGGCGCCGTCGGGCGCTCGGTCGGCCAGCTCGGCAGCGAGCTGGTCGAGTCGCGACCCGGACACGAACGTCTCCCAACATCCCCTGCGTCCACAGGCACAGAGCGGGCCGTCGGGATCGAGCACCATGTGGCCCACCTCCCCGGCGAAGTTCCGCCCCCGGAAGATGCGCCGGTCCACGATGAGTCCGGCGCCGATCCCGGTGCCGAAGGTGAGCATCAGGGCGTGACGGTGCCCACGGGCCGCCCCGAGGCGGAGCTCGGCCAAGGCGGCCAGGTTGGCGTCGTTGTCGACCACGGTCGGCACCCCGAGCGTCGAGGCGAGGCGTCGTCGATACGGGACGGAGCGGCCGGGAACGTGCGGACCCCAGACGAAATCCCCCTCCGGCCATGCGACGAGGCCTGCGACTCCCACCCCGACCGCCTCCGCTCCCCGGTCCACCAGCTCTCGACCCAGGTCGGCCACCGCCTCGAAGACGCCGTCGTCGGGGAGCCGCCGCATCCCGTCGTCGAGGCGCTCCGCCCCGTCCCCGAGCAGCACCCACTTGACGAAGGTCCCCCCGACGTCGATGCCGGCCACCCGCAGCCCGATCATCCGAGCACGATGCGCACGTCAGGCGTCCCCGATCTCCTCCACCCTCCGACGCAGTCCCCGCAATGCCGTCCCGACGATCTGTTTCTCCACCTGGCGACGGAGGAACCCGGGGATGGTGAAGGCGGGCACCGCCCGGAGCGCGTAGACCACCTCGGTTCGGCCGGGCTCGATCTCGGTGAAGGTGTACGACCCCTCCATCTCCTCGATGTCGGGGCCAGGCTCGGCCTCCCAAGAGATCGACCGGGGCTCGTCGTAGGTGTAGCGGAGGACGTAGGTGATCTCCTTCACCATGCCGTCGACGACGAAACGGGCCCGGAGGGGACGGCCCCGTTCGTCGGTCTCGAGGACCTCGGTCGAGCGAATCCCGGTCGCCCACTCCGGATAGGCGGCCACGTCGGCGGCGACGGCGAAGATCGCCTCCGGCGGCGAGTCGATCTCGATGGTCTGGACGGTGTTGTCGGCCACGGCTCCCGAATCCTCCGGGGGTCGAGGTTAGCGGCCCACCACCCTCGTCGAGGCGGGTCCGTCCACCGGGTCGAAGCGGATCGCCCGCCGCGTCGCCCGGAAATAGCCGACGTTGACGCAGAGCGTCGACCCGACGCGCCAGCGGTGCGCCTGGGGCTGGTGGACGTCGCCGAAGAAGTGGTACCGGGGTCGCACGGAGCGAAGGTATTCGAGGATGGGCCGTGACGCCCGCTCCCGACGTCCGGTCACCACGTCGGTGTGGAGCGCCGGGACGGCGGGAGGGAGGTGGGAGCAGAGGACGTCGACGGCTCCGAGCCCGGAGAGCTTCTCCGCCATCTCCTCGTCGGTCACCTCTCCGGCGGCCCGCAGCGGCGTCTCCACCCCGCCCCCGACGAACCCGAACCGCAGCCCGTCGATCTCCACGACGTCCCCGTCGACGAAGGTCATCCCCGAGGGCAGGGCGGCGGCGAGCTGGTCGGGGCGGTCCACGTTCCCGAAGGTCACGTATCCGGTGGCTCCGTCCAGGGCGTCGGCCATCTCCTGGTACTGCCGCCGCACCGCCTCGTCGATGGCGGCTCGCACCTCCTCCCAGCGCCCGCCGATGGTCTCCACCCAGAGCGCCCGCATCCCCGCGTAGTCCCCGGCCCCCCGAAGCGCAGCCGAGCGACGCCCGAACTCGGGCCCCAGCACCTCGGCCACCGCCCCCTCTCCCGTCCGGTAGTCGACGAGGTTGATGAGGTCCCCGAGGATCAGCAGGGTCTCCCCGGCCCCGGCCACTCCGGCCAACGCCTCGAAGGCGGCATGGACATCCGAGACGATCAGCATCTCATCCACCCGGCGCCGACCATCCCGCATACCAGACGGCGACGGCGGCACCACCCGCGGCGACGACGACCTCGACCAGCACGGGCGGATCCAGCGGCGAGTACGCCGCAGCCATCCCCGCCAGTCCGAACCCGGCCACCCCCGCCACGACGCGCCGACCCCCGGTCCCGAACCGCGTCTCGGGGTCGAGACGCCCCCCGAGGGATGCCGTCAGGATCCAGGCCACGAGCGCGACCAGACCGAGAAGGGTGGCGATGGCGTAGACGGCGATCACGGCGAGCCGGTCACCGCGCCCTCGTCGGCCTGACCAACCAGCCGGGCGTACTTGGCGAGCACCCCGCTCGTGTAGCGGGGCGGGCGCGGTTTCCATCCGGCCTTCCGTTCCTCCAAGGTGGTGTCGTCGACCAGCAGATCGATCGTCCTCGCCGCCACGTCCACCCGAATCCGGTCCCCCTCCTCGACGAGTCCGATCGGGCCGCCGACCTCGGACTCGGGGGCGACATGCCCGATGCAGAGCCCGGTGGTCCCTCCCGAGAAGCGACCGTCGGTGATGAGCAGGACCTCCTTGCCGAGTCCCGCACCTTTGATGGCGGCGGTGATCTGCAGCATCTCCCTCATCCCGGGTCCGCCCTTCGGCCCTTCGGTGCGGATCACCAGCACGTCCCCGGGCCGGATCCGATGGCCGAAGAGGGCGTCGAGGGCCTCCTGCTCGCCCTCGAACACCCGCGCGGGCCCTTCGAAGGTCTCGAAGGCGATCCCGGCCACCTTCACCACCGCCCCTCGGGGGGCGAGGCTGCCCCGCAGCACGGCGATCCCTCCCTCGGCGGCCAGCGGCTCGGAGACGGTCCTGATCACGTCCTGGTCGGTGGGGAAGGTGACGTCGGCGAGGTTCTCCGCCATCGTCCGCCCGGTCACCGTGGGGACGTCCCCGTGGAGGAGACCCTCGTCGAGGAGGGCTCGGAGCACCACGGGGACGCCGCCGATCCGGTCGAGATCCACCATGTGGTAGGTCCCGAAGGGCTTGAGGTCCCCCAGATGGGGCGTCCGCCGGCTGATCCGGTCGAAGTCGTCGAGGTCGAGGTCGACCCCCGCCTCCCGGGCGATGGCGAGGAGGTGGAGCACGGCGTTGGTGGATCCGCCCAGCGCCATGACCGTGGTGATGGCGTTCTCGAAGGCGGGTCGGGTCATGATCTGGCGGGGACGGAGGTCGGCGTCCAGCAGACCCATCACCGCCTCTCCGGACCGGACCGCGAAGGCCTCCAGCCGGGCGTCCACCGCCGGCACCGTCGCCGAACCGGGGAGAGACATCCCGATCGCCTCCCCCACCGACGCCATCGTGTTGGCGGTGAACATCCCCGCGCACGACCCGGCTCCCGGACAGGCCCGCCGCTCGATCTCGGTGAGCTCGTCGGCGTCGAGACGCCCTTCCGCGACCGCCCCCACCGCTTCGAAGACGTCGACGATGGAGATGTCCCGACCCGCATAGCGGCCCGGGAGGCTCGACCCGCCGTAGAGGAAGATCGACGGCAGGTTGGTCCGGGCGGCGGCCATCAACATCCCGGGCAGGGACTTGTCGCATCCGGCGATGGTCACCATGGCGTCGAACCGCTCGGCATGCATGACGAGCTCGACCGAGTCGGCGATCACCTCCCGGGAGACGAGCGACGCCCGCATCCCTTCGTGCCCCATGGCGATGGCGTCGGAGACGGCGATGGTGCTGAACACGAGACCCACTCCCCCCGCCGCCCGCACCCCCTCGCGGGCTCGCTCGGAAAGGAACGGGCCGGTGACGTTGCAGGGGGTGACTTCGTTTCCGGCGGAGACGATGCCCACCTGGGGCTTGGACCAGTCGTCGTCGGTGAGCCCGACCGCCCGCAACATGGCGCGGGCGCCCGCCTTCGCCAACCCGTCGGTGACCTCGTGGGAGTGGATCTTGCGCGCCATGGCGACGATGTTACGAGCCGGTCGGTGTCGGTGGGGAGGAAAATCCCTCCGGGGTGGCGACCGGAGACCCGCTCCGCCAGACCCGGAGCTCCTCCGCCACCTCGGGGGCGGGGTCTGCCGCCAATCCCTCGGCGTGCACCTCCAGGGCCTCGGGGTCGAGCCGACCCAGGGCCCAGACGGCGTGGGACCGCAGGATCGGGTCGGGATGGCCCAGGTACCGGATCAGCGCCGACACCAGCTCCCGGTCGCCGACGTTGCCGACGGCCACGAGGGCGTTCCGTCGGAGGATGTTCGGATCGTGCCGGGGGATGTAGAACCGGGCGAAGGTCTCGAGCAGCTCCTCGTCGGTGGCGGCCAGCACCCAGCCCAGGTCGACACGACCCCGACCCTCCGCGGCCGTGACGAGGCTTCGCCGTCCCGGCGGACAGGCCTCCAGACAGTCGTCGCATCCGTAGAAGCGGTCACCCATCGGCTCCCGCAGGTCGCGGGGGATCGCACCGGGGGCCTGAAGCCAGTAGGCGAGGCAGCGGCGGGCGTCGAGGACTCCCGGGGCGACCAGGGCGCCCGTCGGACACGCGGGCAGACACGCCTCGCAGCGTCCGCAGTCGCGCCGCATCGGCTCGTCGGGCTCGAGCAGGGCGTCGGTGACCACCGAACCCAACAGCAGCCACGGTCCCTCCCCGGGCGCGAGGACCATCGTGTTCTTTCCCCACCATCCGACCCCGGCCCGGACCGCGGCGGCACGGTCGACGAGACGGGAGTCGTCGACGAGGACCTCGGCCCGATGCCCGGCCGCCCGGAGGATGTCGGCGACGGAGGCGAGGGCCCGCCGGAGCGGCACGTAGAAGTCGTCGACGGCGAAGCGGGCGATCCGCCCCTGCCCGGGTCGACCAGGGCCCGGCGACCCGGCCGCGGGGAGGTACGGGTAGGAGGCGACGACGAGGCGCTCCGCCCAGGGGAAGCTCCTCCTGATGTCGGTGGCCCTCGCCGGGTCACGGAAGGTGAATCCGAGCCGAGCCGACATGCCGGTGCGCCTGCGCTCCCGGAGGGCGGTCTCGGTCTCGGTGAAGGGTTCGACCGAGGCCACTCCGAGCCCCGCCAACCCGGCCCGGGCCGCCACCGCGTCGATCCGTGCTCGGAGGTCGCCCATCGGCCTCCGAGGCTAGAGGACTCAGCCGGTGGCGGAGCGGGGCGGCCGTCCCGGGACGAGGCGCAGGCGTGGCACGAGGCCGGCCTCCGCCAGGGCATCGATCGCCTGACGTTCCTCGGCCTCGAGGACGAGGGGTCCCGCCTGGGCGGTCAGGTAGGTGACGACGCAGTCGTCACAGGCGGCAGTCTCCGCCATGAGACACGCGGTGCAGTCGATGACGAGGGAGGTGTGGGGGTCGTGGTGGTTCATACCCCCTACTCATACCGTGGACCTGTGACAAGAATCCGCCCTCAAGCTCCGATCCACTCCGTCAACGCCGTCGCCCAGAGGGTGATGGCTCCTGCCGCCTCGGTCCGTTCCCGAACCTCCCGGTCGGAAGAGACGACGACCGTCGGCACGGCGGCTCCCTCCACGGCCTCCACGAGGGCGTCGTCGGCGTCCGGCACGTACCGGATCTCCACGCCCGGCGTGGTGACGACGTCGGGCGCATGGGAGCTGTCGTAGAACAGGACGACTCGCAACGGCCCCTCGGCGGTCCGCCACAGGCGCCGCAGGTACGCCTCCAACTTTCGCCGGATGCCCTCGTCGGGCGAACCGTCCGCCATCTCGAACGCCACGTTGTGGCCGTCCACCAACAGCACCAGCGGACCCGCCCAGCGACGCACCCATTCGATCGCCGCCGCCTCGTCGGGACGGACACCTCCCGGCAGCGCCGACACCTTGGGGGATTCGGCATGCACGCCCCGACCGACGACTCCCACCTCGAGGGATGCCACCAACCGGTCGAGGTCCCGAGCCAGTTCGAAGGGGTCGGTCCGCGACCACCCGTATCCAGCGGGCTCGTCGTCTCCGCGGCGGTGTCGACGTCGGAGCCGTTCCCGAAGACCGACCATCTGCCGGTCCGAGGCCATCAGCTCCTCCTCCAACCGAGCTCGTTCCTCCTCACTTCGGGCGAGTTCGGCCCGAAGGCGGCTCACTTCCCCGGCCAGCTCGTCCACCCGCCGCCGGGAACGTCGCAGACGGTCCTCCGTCGCCCGTCGTGCCGCCTCCTCCACCTCGGCGACCCGTGTCCGCATCTCCTCACGGGCCCGTCGCAGCGCCTCCGTCGTCTCCGCCAGCTCCTCCTGCAGTCGCGTGATCTCGGCGCGGTACCGCTCCTCCGATCGTCGTTCCTGCCGTGCCAGGATCTCCTCGCAGAGCCCGGCCATCTGCCCCTCCCAGCCCGCCGGTCGCTCCAAGAAGAGCTGCGATGCCCGGGACGGAGGATCGTCCCCTGCCTCCAGATGCTCGAGAGTCCGGCTCCGCAGCCATTCCGAGCCGTCGAGTTCCTGCAGCAGGGACCGCAGCAGCGGGGCGGGGAGACGGCGGGCAGATGACACCGCCACCCTCCGCAGCTTCGCCGGGACCTCCGATGCGTCGAGCTCGTCGAGGGCCCGACGGGCGGCGGCGACCGCCGGTGCCAGCAGCTCGTCGGGGATGTCCATGGCCCCAGTATGCAGACCGAGGCGCCGAAACCTTGCATCCCCCGGGCGGATCGGGCATACTGCGCGCCTGATGAACGCGACCATTCTCGTACTTCCGTAGCGCACACGCCCTTCCGACAACGGCGTGTGCGCTCCCGATGCCCTCCCGACCAGGAGGGTTTTTTCGTTCCCGAACCAGGATCCACCATGAGCACGATCACCGGCGCCCAAGCTCTCATCACCGCCCTCGAACACGAAGGGGTCGACGTCGTCTTCGGCGTCCCCGGCGGAGCGATCCTCCCCGCCTACGACCCCCTCCACGAGAGCCCGATCCGCCACATCCTTGCCCGTCACGAGCAGGGCGCCGGCCACATGGCCGAGGGCTACGCCTGGGCGACGGGCCGGGTGGGGGTGGCGATGGCGACCTCCGGACCCGGCGCCACCAACCTGGTGACGCCGCTGGCCGACGCCCTCATGGATTCGGTGCCCCTGGTGGCGATCACCGGCCAGGTCCCCACCTCGTCGGTCGGCAACGACGCCTTCCAGGAGGCGTACACCACCGGGATCACGATGCCCGCCACCAAACACAACTACTTCGTCACCGACGTCGACGAGATCGCTCAGGTGGTACGGGAGGCATTCCACATCGCCTCCACCGGACGCCCCGGTCCGGTCCTCATCGACCTCCCCAAGAACGTCCTCAACGCCACCACCACCTGGCGCGACCCCGGTGCGGTCTCTCTCGCCGGGTACAAACCCACGGTGGAGGGACATCCCCGCAGGGTGAAGGAGGCGGTGGAGCTGATCACCGAGGCGCAGCGTCCGGTCCTCTACGTCGGCGGCGGGATCATCAAGGCGAACGCCGCCGCCGAGCTGCGGCGTTTCGCCGAAGTGACCAACGTGCCGGTCACCACCACCCTCATGGGGCGGGGAGCGTTCCCCGACGACCACCGGCTCGCCCTGGGGATGCCGGGCATGCATGGCACCTACACCGCCATCACCGCCCTCCAGAAGGCCGACCTCCTCATCGCCATCGGGGTCCGCTTCGACGACCGGGTGACCGGCAAGGTGGAGACCTTCGCCCCCCACGCCAAGGTGATCCACGTGGACGTGGACCCGGCCGAGATCGGCAAGGTCCGTACCCCCGACGTCCCCATCGTCGGCGACGCCCGACGGGTCCTCGGCCAGCTCCTCGAGGCCTGGGCCGGTCGGGAGACCCCGGATCGCCAGCCGTGGCTGGACACGATCGCGGCGTGGAAGCGGGACTTCCCCCTGCGCTACGACCAGCGGCCCGACGGTCCGATCAAGCCCCAATTCGTCATCGAGGAGCTGTACCGTCTCACCGGCGGCGACGCCACCCTGGTCGCGGGGGTCGGCCAACACCAGATGTGGGCGTCCCAGTTCTGGCGGTTCTCCGACCCGCGACGCTGGATCAACTCCGGTGGACTGGGGACGATGGGGTTCGCCATCCCCGCCGCCATCGGCGCCAAGGTGGGTCGACCCGACGACCTCGTCTACGCCATCGACGGGGACGGCAGCTTCCAGATGACCTTCCAGGAGCTGATCACCGCGGCCGACGAGGGGATCCCGATCAAGGTGGCCGTGTTCAACAACCAGTCCTACGGGATGGTCACCCAATGGCAGAAGCTGTTCTACGGCGGCAGGCTCTCCGCCTCCGTGCTGGGTGACGGCGTGGACTACGTCAAGGTCGCCGAAGGTCTCGGCTGTGTCGGTTTCCGGGCGGAGACACCCGACGAGGTGGCACCGACCCTGGAGAAGTCCCTCGCCGTCGACGATCGGCCCGTGGTCGTGGAGCTGGTGGTGGACCCCGACGAGATGGTGTTCCCGATGGTGCCCGCCGGAGCCTCCAACGACGAGGTCATCCTCGGCCCCGACGACCTGGGGAGGAGCTCGTGAAACACACCCTCTCGGTGCTCGTCGAGAACCGTCCCGGGGTCCTCGCCCGGGTCGCCTCCCTCCTCGCCCGCCGTGGCTTCAACATCCATTCCCTGGCGGTGGGCCCCACCTCGGAGCCGGGCATGTCGCGGATGACGATCGTCGTCGACGCCCCCGAGCTGGAGCAGGTGAAGAAACAGCTCCACAAACTGGTGAACGTGGTCCGGATCACCGAGCTCGACCCGGCGAACTCGCTGGAGCGGGAGATCATGCTCGTCCGGGTGGCCGCCCCTGCCGGCAAGCGAGGCGAGGTGTTGGAGATCGCCTCCATCTTCAAGGCGACGGCCGTCGACGTCGGACCGTCCTCGATGTGTTTTCAGATCTCCGGCACACCTGCCAAGATCAACGACTTCCTGGACCTGGTACGGCCCTACGGGATCGTCGATCTCGTGAAGTCGGGACGGATCGCCATGGCCAGGGAGCAGAAGACGAAACCCGGTCGGCTGCGAGCGGTCAACTGAAGGACATCCGATGGCGACGATCTACCACGACGACGACACGAACCCCGAGGTCATCAGGGCCCGCAAGGTGGCCGTGATCGGGTTCGGCTCCCAGGGCCACGCCCACGCCCTCAACCTCTCCGATTCGGGCGTCGACGTCGTGGTGGGCCTGCGGCCCGGATCGTCGAACCGGGAGACGGCGGCGGAGGAGGGGTTGACGGTGATGGACGTCCCCGACGCCGCCGCCTGGGCCGACGTGATCATGCTGCTCGTCCCCGACCAGCACATGGCCGACCTGTATCACGAGCAGATCGCCCCCCACCTCTCCTCCCGGGACGCCCTCATGTTCGCCCACGGGTTCAACATCCACTACGGCACGATCCAGCCTCCCGACGACGTGGACGTGCTCATGGTCGCCCCGAAGGGACCGGGACATCTCGTCCGCCGAACCTACACGGAGGGCTCCGGCGTCCCCTGCCTGTTGGCCGTCCACCAGGACGCCACCGGCGGCGCCCGGGAGCTGGGCCTCTCCTACGCCTGGGCGATCGGGGGTGCCCGGGCGGGCGTGCTGGAGACCACCTTCAAGGAGGAGACCGAGACCGACCTGTTCGGCGAGCAGGTGATCCTCTGCGGAGGCGTGTCGGCGCTCATCCAGGCCTCCTACGAGACGTTGGTGGAGGCCGGCTACCAGCCGGAGTCCGCCTACTTCGAGACGCTCCACGAGCTCAAGCTCATCGTCGACCTGCTGTATGAGGGGGGTCTGTCCTGGATGCGCTACTCGATCTCCGACACCGCCGAATACGGCGACTACACCCGGGGTCCCCGCATCGTCACCGAGGAGACCCGCAACGAGATGCGGCGGGTGCTGGAGGAGATCCAGTCGGGTGCCTTCGCCCGGGAATGGATCGCCCAGGCGAAGGAGGGCGCCCCGTTCCTCCTCGAGCAGCGTGAAGCGCAGCGGAGCTCCGAGATCGAGCGGGTCGGGCGGGAGCTCCGCCGCCTGATGCCCTTCCTCACCCCCAAGGAGCCGTCATGAGGCCGCGGCACCGCCTGGGTTCCGGATCCGGGGGGTTGCTGGCGCTTTCGGGGCCGGGCGAGGCCTGAGCCTCGACCCGGCCACCCCGACCGGCGCGGCGTCGTCGCGCGCCGGTGTCCCGACTCTCCGTATCTCCACTCCCCGAGGAGCACACCCATGAGCGACCAACTGATCATCTTCGACACCACCCTGCGTGACGGCGAGCAGGCACCCGGCATCGCCCTCACCCCCGACGAGAAGGTGGCGATCGCCCACCAGTTGGCGAAGCTGAGGGTCGACGTATTGGAGGCGGGTTTCGCCGCCTCCTCCCCCGGCGACTTCGAGGCGGTCTCCCGGATCGCCGCCGACGTGCAGGGTCCGGTCATCGCCAGCCTCGCCCGGGCCCATCCCGACGACATCGACGCCGCCTACGACGCCTTGAAGGCGGCGGAGCGGTTCCGGATCCACGTCTTCATGTCCACCTCGCAGGTGCACATGGAGAAGATGCTGCGGATGACCCCGGCCGAGGTGCTCGCCGCGTCGGTGGAAGGCGTGAAGCAGGCCCGTCGGTACACCGACGACGTCGAGTTCTCTCCTCAGGACGCGACCCGGACCGACCATGATTTCCTCATCGAGGTGTGCCGGGCCGCGGTAGAGGCGGGAGCGACGACCATCAACATCCCCGACACCGTGGGGTACGCCACTCCCGCCGACTTCGTCGAGCTGCTGGAGCGGGTGTATGCCGAGGTGCGGGGCGACCGGGACGACGTGGTGATCTCGGTGCACTGCCACAACGACCTGGGCCTGGCCGTCGCCAACTCCCTGTCGGCGATCCGCGCCGGTGCCCGCCAGATCGAGGGGGCGATCAACGGGATCGGCGAGCGGGCCGGGAACACCTCCATCGAGGAGATCGTGATGGCGGTGAAGACCCGCCAGGACGTCTTCGAGGTCGAGGTGAACACCGACACCACCCAGCTCTTCGAGACGTCGCGCCTCGTCTCGCGCCTCACCGGCTATCCCGTCCAGTACAACAAGGCGGTGGTGGGACGGAACGCCTTCGCCCACGAGTCGGGCATCCACCAGCACGGGGTGCTGCGGGCCCGGGAGACCTACGAGATCATGGACGCCGCCATGGTGGGCCAACAGCCCGCCCAGATCATCCTCGGCAAACATTCGGGGCGGGCCGGGTTCGCCGACGCCCTCACCAAGATGGGCATCGTCCTCGAAGACGAGGCCTTCGCCCGGGCGTTCGAGAAGTTCAAGCGTCTCGCCGACCGGAAGGTGAACATCGGCGAAGCCGAGATCCGGGCGATCGTCGAGGAGGAGTCGGTGGTCGTCGAAGGCCCGGTCTCGATGGTGGGGCTGCATGTGAGCGGCGGCAACGAGGTCACCCCCACTGCGGTGGTGAAGCTCGACGTGGGCGGGACGGTGCGGGAGTTCACCGGCACCGGCGACGGGATGGTGCACGCCGCCTTCGCCGCCATCCGCCAGGCGTTCCCCTTCGAGGCTCGGCTGGTGGACTACCGGGTGGTGCCCGTCACCTCGGGGGCCGACGCCATGGCGGAGATCAACGTGGTCGTCCGGGTCGGTGACGACACCTACGCGGGCCGCTCGGTGAACACCGACGTGGTGGAGGGCTCCGCCGAGGCCTTCGTCGAGGCGCTCAACAAGGTGGGTGGGTGACGACCTTCCGCATCGCCACCATCCCCGGCGACGGCGTCGGGCCGGAGGTCACCGCCGAGGCGACCAAGGCGCTCCGGGCCGCCGGCGGCCGCTTCGGGTTCGACGTCGAGTTCACCGAGTACGACCTGGGAGGCAGGCGTTATCTGGCCACCGGGGAGGTGCTGCCCGACTCGGTGGAGGAGGAGCTGGCGTCCCACGACGCCATCCTGTTGGGGGCGGTCGGCACCCCCGAGGTTCCGCCCGGCGTGCTGGAGCGGGGGCTGCTGTTGCGCCTCCGCTTCGACTTCGACCTCTACGTCAATCTGCGTCCGGTGAAGCTGTACGACGGGGTTCCCACCCCGGTCGCCGGGCTCACCCCGGACCGCTGCGACCTGGTGGTGCTGAGAGAGAACACCGAGGGTCTGTACGCCGGCGCCGGGGGGTTCCTCCGCCGGGGAACACCCGACGAGTTGGCGACCCAGGAGTCGCTCAACACTCGGTTCGGGGTCGAACGGATCGTCCGCGCCGCCTTCGAATGGGCCCGTTCCCGCCGCGGGCATCTCACCCTGTGCCACAAGACGAACGTGCTGACCTTTGCAGGCGACCTGTGGCAGCGGACGGTGGACGAGGTGGCGGCGGAATATCCCGACGTGGAGACGGCCTACGTCCACGTCGACGCCGCCTGCCTGTACCTGGTGACCCAGCCGGAACGCTTCGACGTGGTCGTCACCGACAATCTGTTCGGAGACATCATCACGGACCTCGGTGCCGCCGTGCAGGGTGGGATGGGTCTGGCGGCCTCCGGCAACATCGACCCCGAACGCCGATATCCGTCCCTGTTCGAGCCCGTGCACGGGTCGGCGCCGGACATCGCCGGACGAGGTTGGGCGAATCCGGTGGCCGCCGTGCTCTCCGCGGCGCTCATGCTCCGTCACCTGGGCGCCGCGGACGCATCGACGGCGGTCGAGGCG
>JALSJV010000018.1 GCA_026989215.1 Acidimicrobiia bacterium
CGGTGGTGCCGGGTCCGAGCGCCGTGACGGCGGCGGTGGCGGTGGCGGGGTTGGGCGGCGACCGCTTCTGTTTCGAGGGGTTCCTCCCGCGGAAGGGGACGGCCCGAACCGCCCGGCTGGAACGGATCGCGGGCTCCGAGGTCCCGGTGGTCGTGTTCTGCAGCCCCCACCGGGTGGCGGCCGACCTCGCCGACCTGGCGGAGGTCTGCGGCGCGGAGCGACGGGCCTGCGTCGCCCGGGAGCTCACCAAGCTCCACGAGGAGGTGTGGTGGGGGACCCTCGGGGAGGCGGCTGCCCGCTGGGCCGCGGAGCCTGCCCGAGGGGAGTTCACGGTGGTCGTCGCCCCCGGCACCGGCGGCGGTCCCTCGTATCCGCTGGCGGAGGCCGTCGGGGCCGTGACGCGCCTGGTCGCCTCGGGGGCGCGGACGGTGGACGCCGTGCGGGAGGTCGCCAGGCTCACCGGCATCCCCCGTCGGATGCTCTACGAAGCCGTCCACGGGAAGGAGGGGTGATGGCCCGTCAGGCGAGCTGGGCGCGGCAGGTGGCGCAGATTCCCTTGCCCTTGAACGAGCTCACCTGCTCGGTGGAGCCGCAGAAGATGCAGGTGCTCTCCACCTTGCGGAGCACGATGTTCGACCCTTCGATCGAGATCGTCAGGTGGTCGCCTTCCCGAATGTTGAACAGACGCCGGGTCTCGGCGGGAATGACGATTCTCCCCAAGTCGTCGATCTTCCTCGAGATGCCCGAATCCATGTCCCTCTCCGGTCGTCCACCGACACTCCGCCACCTTACCGACGGCTGCCCGTCGGTGTCGGCGCGAACGCCGGTCTCGTCTCCCTCCCGACGGTGGTGCCGATGACGTCCTGGGTCGACACCCATTGTCATCTTCAGCTCGACGGTCGTGACCCGGCGGCGCTGCTGGATCGGGCCGCCGACGTCGACTGGGTGGTGGTGCCGGGGATCGACGCGACGTCGTCCGCGGCGGCCCAGGCCCTCGCCGCCGCCCATCCGGAGCGGGTCCTCGCCACCGCCGGCCTCCACCCCCATGAGGCCGATCGCTGGCCCGTGGAGGCCGGGCGGATCGAGGAGCTGGCCGCGGGCGCCGCCGCGGTGGGCGAGACGGGCCTCGACTACTACCGAGACCTGGCGCCTCGGGCCGACCAGCGGGCCGCGTTCCGTGCGCAGGCGGAGCTCGCCCTCGCTCTCGGCAAGCCGCTGGTGGTGCACTGTCGGGACGCCTTCGCCGACGTCCACGACCTCCTCGAGACCACCGGTGCGGCCGGGATCGCCGTCCTGCACTGCTGGACGGGCGGACCCCGCTGGACCCGCAGATTCCTCGATCTCGGTGTCACCTTCTCCTTCGCCGGTCCCGTCGCCTTCCCGAACGGTGACACGGTGCGGAGGGGGGCGGCGGTCGTGCCGCCCGACCGGGCGATGGTGGAGACCGACACCCCGTACCTGACGCCACCTCCCCATCGGGGAGCGCCGAACGAACCGGCGTGGGTCGCGCTCGTGGGTCGTGCCCTGGCGGAGGTCTGGGGGATGGGGGTGGAGGAGGTGGCGTCGCTCACCACCCGGCGGGCGGAGAGGGTGTTCCGGCGATGATCGGTTGGTCTGGGACCGAGATCGTTCAATCTGTGCTCGGGTGCATTGCGGTCGGCAAGGTGTTCCGCCGATGACCCGACAGTCCCGGACCGAGATGCTGCGGCTGCTCGAGGCCCACGGGGTGGCTCCCCGCAAGGCCCTCGGCCAGCATTTCCTCGCCGACCCGAACATCGTCGAACGGATCGTCTCGGTCGCCGAGGTGGGGCGGGGCGACCAGGTGGTGGAGATCGGCGCGGGGACGGGCACCCTCACCCGCGCCCTCGCCGAGCGGGGCGCTCGCGTCGTCGCCTACGAGGTGGACGAGGGGCTTCGCCCGGTGCTCGACGAGGCCTTGGCGGGCCTCTCCGGGGTGGAGGTGCGGTTCGCCGACGCCGCCGCCGTCGACCTGGCGGCCGAGCTCGGCCCGGGACCCTGGACGATGGTGGCGAACCTCCCGTACGGCGTCGGCACCACCATTCTCCTCACCGTGCTGCGGGAGGTGCCGGCGGTGACGAGGATGGTCGTGATGGTGCAGCTCGAGGTGGCCCGTCGGCTGGTCGCCGGTCCCGGTTCGAAGGAGTACGGGCTTCCGAGCGTCGTCGTCGGGCTGCATGCCCGGGCGCGGATCGAGTTCACCGTCGCTCCCCAGGTGTTCGTCCCGCCGCCGCAGGTGACGTCGGCGGTGGTGCGGCTCGATCGGGTCGAGGCACCGGAGGTCGCCGACCGGGCCGTCGAGTTGGCGGCGGCCGGGTTCGGTGGACGTCGCAAGATGCTGCGTCGCTCCCTGGCCTCGGTGCTGTCGGAGCCGCGCGCGGCGTTGGCGGCGGCGGGCATCGACGAGACGGCCCGGGCCGAAGATCTCGCGCCCTCGGATTGGGTCCGGCTCGCCGAGGTGGCCGATGCCTGAGTGGGAGGCCCCCGCCAAGGTGAACCTGTCGCTGCTGGTCGGGGCGCGTCGTGACGACGGCTACCACCCGATCCGGTCCCTGGTTCAGACCCTGGAGTGGCTCGACCGGCTGCGCGTCGAGGTCGCGGACGAGGATCGACTCACCGTGGAGGGCGCCGACCTCGATCCGGGCCCGACCAACCTGGTGTGGGTGGCTGCGGACCGCCTGGCGGCCGCGGTCGGTCGGTCTCGGCCCCGCCTCGACTTCCGGTTGGAGAAGGAGGTGGCGGTGGCGGCCGGACTCGGTGGGGGCTCCGCCGACGCCGCGGCGGCGCTGGCGGCGGTGGCCGAGATCATGGGGGTGGAGCACGAGCTCGTCGCCCGGGTCGCCGCCGAGGTGGGGGCGGACGTGCCCCTGTTCCTCGTCGGGGGGACCTGCTGGATGGAGGGTCGGGGCGAGCGGGTGCATCGGTATCGACCGCCCCTGGAGGGGGTGGCGGCGGCGGTGGTGGTTCCACCCTTCGAGCTTCCCACGCCGGCCGTCTACGAGATGTGGGACCGGCTGGACGGCCCGGAGGGGCCGGTGTGGAACGAGCGGGATCTCCCACCGGTGTTGCGGGCCGAGGGGCCGCTGCGGAACGACCTGTACCCGGCGGCGGCGGCGCTCCGTCCCGAGCTGGCCGAGTGGCGGGCGGAGCTGACGCGGGTCTGGGGGGTGGACGTGGTGATGACGGGGAGCGGTCCCGCCCTGTTCGCGTTGTTCCCGTCGGAGGACGAGGCGGTCGAAGCGGTGGCGGCGGCGCCGTCGGAGGCCCGGGCCGGGGCGGCGGCGGCGGTACGGCCCCGAGGGGTTGCCCGGCAGGGATGAGGGTCGGTCTCCTCCGATCGTCCTTCGGGATCCCTCGGCCGAGGTCGGGTCGGTAGGATGATCCGTCGGACACCACGGATGAGCACCCTTTGGGGGGTGGTGTAACGGGTAGCACGGCGGATTTTGGCTCCGCTGGTACGGGTTCGAGTCCTGTCCCCCCAGCGCGGTCCCCCTCCGGGGACCGAACCGAGACGAGGAGTTTCGATGGATCACATCGCGGTGGTGCTCGCCGCCGGCAAGGGCACCCGCATGCGGTCGCCCCTCCCGAAGGTGCTGCACGAGGTCGCCGGACGCCCGATGCTCGCCTGGGTGCTCGACGCCGTCGTCGCCACCAAACCCTCCCGGACGGTCGTGGTGGTCGGGTACGGCGGCGAGCAGGTGATGGCCACGTTGCCCCCCGATGTGGAGGCCTGCGTCCAGGAGCCGCAGGGGGGCACCGGCCACGCCACCGAGGTGGCGCTCGGCCATCTCGGCTCCGGAGACGAGGACGTCGTCGTGGTCCCGGGGGATGTGCCGCTGCTCGGCGCCGACACCCTCGCTCCGCTCGCCCGAGGCGGCGACGTCGCCGCCACCATCCTCACCGCGACCCTCGACGATCCGACCGGCTACGGGCGGGTGGTTCGGGACGAGGGGGGTCGGGTTCGGGCCGTCGTCGAACAGACCGACGCCGACCCGGAGACCCTGACGATCCGTGAGGTCAACGTGGGGATGTACCGGTTTCGCCGGGCCGATCTGGATGAGGCGTTGGCCGCGATCGGCGACGACAACGCCCAGGGGGAGAAGTACCTCACCGACGTCGTCGGGTGGTTGGTCGCCCGGGGTCGGCCGGTGGAGGCGGTGGAGGTGCCTGCCACCGAGACGATGGGGGTGAACGACCACGTCCAGCTCGCCCGGGCGAATGCGGTCCGACGTCGCTGGATTCTGGAGCGGTGGATGGCCGAAGGGGTGGCGGTCTCCGATCCCGACACGACGTATGTGGACGCCGGGGTGGAGCTCGGTGTCGGCGTGCGACTCCACCCGGGGGTTCACCTGCGGGGCGCGACCCGGGTCGGGGAGGGCGCCGAGATCGGCCCGGACGTCTACCTGGAGGACAGTCGGGTGGGGGAGGGTGCGAGGGTGTGGTACTCGGTGCTGCGGGGCGTGGAGGTCGGACCGGAGGTGCAGGTCGGCCCCTACGCCTCGCTTCGTCCCGGCACGGTCCTCGCTCGGGGGGCGAAGGCGGGGACGTTCGTCGAGATGAAGAACACGTCCGTGGGCGAGGGGGCGAAGGTCCCGCACCTCTCCTATCTGGGGGACGCCTCGGTGGGGGACCGGGCGAACGTGGGGGCGGGGACGATCACCTGCAACTACGACGGGTACGACAAGCACCGGACCGAGATCGGTGCCGACGCCTTCATCGGGTCGGACACGATGCTCGTCGCCCCGGTGACGATCGGTGAGGCTGCGGTGACGGGTGCCGGCTCGGTGATCACCCGGGACGTGGCCCCGGGGGCGCTGGCGGTGGAGCGTTCGCAGCAACGGGAGATCCCTGGCTACGCTGCCCGGCGCGCGGCGCGGAAGGCCGCTCAGGAGGCCGAGGACTGAGCATGGACATCGTCAGCCGCCATCGGATGATGCTGTTCTCCGGTGGCGCCAACCCGACACTGGCGCAGGAGGTGGCGGATCTGCTGGGGGTGCCCCTCGGGGCGTTGGAGCTCTCCACCTTCGCCAACGGGGAGCTGTACGCCCGGCCGACGGAGAGCGTGCGGGGGGCCGACTGTTTCGTTCTGCAGAGCCATTCCGATCCGATCAACGACCGGATCATGGAGCAGCTCATCATCATCGACGCCCTCCGGCGGGCGTCGGCCCGGCGGATCACCGCCGTGATGCCCTTCTACGGGTATTCCCGCCAGGACAAGAAGGTGCTGCCCCGGGAGCCGATCACGGCCCGGCTGATCGGGGACATGTTCATGACGGCGGGCGCCGACCGGCTCGTCTCGGTCGATCTCCACACCGGGCAGCTCCAGGGGTTCATCCCCAAGCCCTTCGACCACCTCACCGCCCTTCCGATCATCACCGACTACCTCAGCCAGGAGCTGCGCGGCCCGATCACCATCGTCTCGCCCGACGCCGGCGGTGTGAAGCGGGCGGAGAAATACGCCCGGCGCCTGGAGGCTTCGGGGCTGGCGTTCGTCTACAAGCGTCGGGACCCCGACCGCCACAACGTGTCGGCGGCCCTCGACGTGTCGGGAGAGGTGGAGGGGACCGACGTGGTGATCGTCGACGACATCATCGACACGGCGGGCACCGCCTGCAACGCCGCCGATCTGATTCGAGCGAAGGGGGCTCGGTCGGTGAGGATCGTCGCCACCCACGCCGTCCTGTCGGGCCCGGCGGTGGACCGGTTGAAGAACGCCGCCGTGGACGAGGTGATCGTCACCAACACGCTGCCCGTGCCCGAGGCGGCCCTCGAGCTGGAGACGTTGCGGGTGCTCTCGATCGCCCCGATCCTCGCCGAGGCGCTGCAGGCGATCTTCATGGAGAGTTCGGTGTCCGAGATCTTCCTCGGTGATAACGTTTGATCGTGGTGTCGGGTGCCTTCGGGGTCGGTGTTCCGGGGTCGGGGTTTCTGTCGGTGGCGGTCGTGGGGGCCTGATCGTGGAGTCCCGCACCTTGGAGGTTCGTACCGGTCACGCCCCCGCCATCGTCGACCTGACCCCCGAGGTCGTCGCCTTCTGCCATGGCCGTGGTGACGGGCTGTGCCATGTCTTCGTGCCCCATGCCACGGCGGGGCTGGCGATCATCGAGGTGGGGGCCGGGTCGGAGCGGGACCTGTGGACGGCGGTGGATGGGCTCCTGCCCCGTGATGACCGCTGGGTGCACCGACATGGCTCGCTCGGACATGGGGCCGACCATCTGCTCCCGGCCTTCGTCGCCCCGTCGCTCTCGGTGCCGGTGGACGACGGGGTCCCGGCGTTGGGGACCTGGCAGTCGATCGTGTTGGTGGATCCGAACCGGGACAACCCCGTGCGCAGGGTCCGTCTGTCGTTTCTGGCGGGTTGAGGCGGTCTCCTCCGGGGGTGGGATCTCCTCGGCTGGGGCGTTTTTGCCTGTCGTTTCTGGCGGGTTGAGCCTGTCTCCTCATGGGGGAAGCCGGAGGTGCTCGCCTCGATCGTTTCCGGTCAGGGTGGGGGGAGCCGGATCTCCTCACCCGGATAGATCAGGTCGGGGTCGCCGGAGCGGAGGTGGGGCCGGTTGGCCTCGACCACCCGGCGCCAGTAGGGCCCGACGGGTCGGTC
>JALSJV010000019.1 GCA_026989215.1 Acidimicrobiia bacterium
GAGCCGGGCGATGCGTCCCGTACAGGTCTCTTCGGCCGCAGGGGGGAGCAGTTCGGTGAGCCGGGCGGCGGCGGCGGCGAGCGCTTCGGCGGCTGGACCGTCGCCGAGCACCACGGGACGGCCGCGGTCGCCGGCGTCGACGACGGCCGGGTCGATCGGGATCTTGCCGATGAGCGGCACCGCCAGCTCGGTGGCGAGGGTCTCGCCGCCTCCTTCCCCGAAGAGGGCGTAGCGTTCGCCGTGGCCGCATTCGAACCAACTCATGTTCTCGATGACGCCGACCACCGGCATGTGGGACCGTCGGGCCATGTCGGCGACCCTCATCGCCACCTTCTGGGCGGCCACCTGGGGGGTGGTGACGACCACCATCTCGGCCTGGGGGAGCATCCGAGACAGCGCCATCTGGACGTCGCCGGTGCCCGGGGGCATGTCGATCACCAGGTAGTCGAGCTCCCCCCAGTCGACTTGGGTGAGGAACTGCTCGAGGGCCTTGGAGAGCATCAGACCTCGCCACATGAGGGCGGTGTCTTCGCTCTCGGCGATCAGTCCGGTGGAGATGAGCTTCAGCCCGTGGACCTCCGCCGGGATGATGAGGCGGGTGTCGTCGTCGGCGTGAAGGCGCTCGGTGGTGCCGAGGATGCGGGGGAGGGAGAACCCCCAGATGTCGGCGTCGAGGAGGCCGACCCGCCGACCCTGCCGGGCGAGGGCGACGGCGAGGTTGGCACTGATCGACGACTTCCCGACCCCGCCCTTGCCGGAGGCGATGGCGGCGACTCGGGTGGTCGGCGACACCTGGGTGGGGCGGGCGTGCTCGCGAGCTCGCCGACGGGCGATCGACATGAGGTTGGCGCGCTCGTCGGCGGTCATCGCCGACGTGGAGATCTCGACGTCGGTGACGCCGGGCAGGGCGCGGACGCGCCGTTGGACGTCGTCGGTGATCTGGCCTCGGAGGGGGCATTCGGCGATGGTGAGGGCCAACCCGATGTGGACGCGGCCGTCGGGGGCGACGTCGACATCCTTCACCATGCCGAGCTCGACGACGTCCCCACCGAGCTCGGGATCGCGGACGCCTCGGAGGGCGGCGAGGATGTCGTCACGGGTCACCATCACCCCGACTCTAATTTCCACTATTCGCATAGTGTCAATTGTCTTCTCGGGGATGACGGGTATCATGCAGGGGCCCGACCAAGTACGGACAAACCGGACCGAGAGCGAAGGCCAGAGCGAACATGTCCCAACTCGTCTCGATCAAACCCCCCAAGGCCCGTGAGGTCGTGAAGGTCACCGACGCCGCGGCCGCCAAGCTACGAGAGCTGCTCGAGGCCGAGGGCGACCCGAACCTGGCGCTTCGCATGGCCGTGAGGCCCGGCGGTTGTTCGGGGTTCTCCTACGAGATGTTCTTCGACTCCCAGGTCGAGGACGACGACCACGTCGTCGAGTACGGCGGGGTGAAGGTCGTGGTCGATCCCCAGAGCGCCCAGAAGATCCACGGCAGCACCCTCGACTACCGGGACGGGCTGATGGGGGCGGGGTTCGCCATCGACAACCCGAACGTCACCCGCACCTGCGGCTGCGGCAACAGCTTCGCCTGATCGGGGAGCCCGCGCCCGCGACCCAGGTCCCTCCGGCGGCCGGTACCCTGGGGTCACCGACCCAGGAGTCATCCGGTGACGAAGAACGTCCTGTCCACGCCCAGCGCCCCCGGTGCCCTCGGCCCCTACTCGGTGGCCGTGGAGGCCGCGGGGCTCGTGTTCGTGTCCGGCCAGGTGGCGATCGACCCGGCGACCGGTGAGCGGGCCCCTGACGACGTGCGGTCCCAGGCCGAGCAGGTGATGCGAAACATCGGCCTCATCCTCGGCGACGTGGGCCTGGGGTACGCAGACATCGTCAAGACGACGATCTTTCTGGCCGACATCGCCGATTTCCCGACCGTGAACGAGGTGTACGGGTCGTTCTTCGCGGAGGAACCACCTGCCCGCTCCACCGTCCAGGCGGGGGCACTCCCGGGTGGATTCCTGGTCGAGATCGAGGTCGTGGCGGCACGCTGACGGGAGGGCGAAGCATGGAGGTCGCAAGGGTGCTGGCAGAGCTCGGGCTCGCCGAGCACAACTCGGGGGTGTACGCCGGAGGATGGCGGGAGGCCCACGGGAGGGATCTCGAGAGCGTCAACCCGGCGACAGGAGAGGTGATCGCCACGGTTCGCCGGGCTTCGCCGGAGGACTACGAGGCGGTGGTGGAGAGCTCCGTCGAGACCTTCGTTCGTTGGCGGATGCTCCCCGCACCGGAGCGGGGCCGATACGTCCGTGAGATCGGGGACGCCCTACGTGCCCACAAGGAGGCCCTCGGCACCCTCGTCACCCTGGAGATGGGCAAGATCCTCCCGGAGGGTCTCGGCGAGGTCCAGGAGATGATCGACATCGCCGATTTCGCGGTCGGGCTGTCCCGCCAGCTCTACGGGCTGACGATGACCTCGGAGCGGCCCCGTCACCGGATGTACGAGCAGTGGCATCCCCTCGGCCCGGTGGGCATCATCACCTCGTTCAACTTCCCGACCGCCGTCTGGTCCTGGAACTCGCTCATCGCCGCCGTCTGTGGTGACACCAACGTCTGGAAGCCGTCGAGCATCACGCCGCTCACCGCGGTGGCGGTGACGAACATCGTCGCCGAGGTGATGGCGGGTTCCGGCTTCGAAGGGGTCTTCAACCTGGTGGTCGGTGGGGGAGCCGACATCGGTGACGCCCTGGTGAAGGACCGCCGTATCCCTCTCATCTCGGCCACCGGGTCCTGCGACATGGGATACAAGGTGGGGACCGAGGTGGCGAAACGCATGGGGCGGTCGATCCTCGAGCTCGGCGGCAACAACGCCGTGATCGTGATGGACGACGCCAACCTGGACCTGGCCACCCGCGCCGCCCTCTTCGCTGCGGTCGGCACGGCGGGGCAGCGGTGCACGACGTTACGCCGACTCCTCGTCCAGCGGGGCGTGGCCGACGAGATGGCGAAACGCATGGTGGCCGCCTACGAGCAGGTGACGATCGGCGATCCGCTCCGCCCGGGGGTGCTGATGGGTCCCCTCGTCGACGAGGCCGCCGTCCACACGATGATGACCGCCATCGACCTCGCCCTCTCCCAGGGCGGCGAACTGCTCACGGGCGGCGGCAGGCGTGAGGATCTGGGGCCGAATTTCGTGGAGCCCACGATCGTGCGGATGCCCGCCGACGCCCCCATCCTCCAGGAGGAGACCTTCGCCCCGCTCCTCTACCTGGTCGAGTTCGACACCCTGGAGGAGGCGATCGCCATCCAGAACGGGGTGCGTCAGGGGCTGTCGTCGGCCATCTTCACCGAGTCGTTGAAGTCGGCGGAGCGGTTCCTCTCCCATGAAGGGTCGGACTGCGGGATCGCCAACGTGAACATCGGCACGTCGGGTGCGGAGATCGGTGGGGCCTTCGGCGGCGAGAAGGAGACCGGCGGTGGCCGCGAGGCGGGTTCGGACGCCTGGAAGGCGTACATGCGTCGCCAGACCACCACGATCAACTGGGGGGACGAGCTCCCCCTGGCCCAGGGGATCGAGTTCGGCTGACCCCTCATTTTCTTCCCCCTCTCTGAGGGGGAAGTACCCCACGCCGTCAGGCGTGGGGGGATGGGGGTGAGGCAGTGCGCGGCTCGCGGCGCGAGGCGTTGAGGGGGAAGTACCCCACGCCGTGAGGCGTGGGGGGAGAAGGGCCCCCTCCCCCTCGCTTCGCTCGGGTACTCCCCCCGCTACCGCGGGGGGAGAAGGGCCCCCTCCCCCTCGCTTCGCTCGGGTACTCCCCCGCAGGCGGGCACCCGCACCGGTCCACTCTTGTGCATTAGTGCACAAGGGCCCTGCCCGTAGGGCATTCCTCCCCCTGTCAGACATTCAGGAATCTGCATATGTTCAGGGGGAGACAGGAGACAGGACGCCATGGGACATCACCTCCACGCCACCGGACCGACCCCGACGGGCGGAGGCGAGTCCCGTCGAGAACGGGGCCCGCGCGGGCCCCGTTCGTGTTCGAGGAGTGAACGATGAGAAGGCTCTTGGTGCTGGGCGCGGGAACCGCCGGGACGATGGTCGTCAACAAGCTCCGCCCGCGACTGGCCGAGGACGAATGGGAGATCACCATCGTCGACCAGGACGAGGTCCACCACTATCAGCCGGGATACCTCTTCATCCCCTTCGGGGACTACCGCCCCGAAGAAGTGACGAAGCCCCGCCGCCGCCTCCTCCCCGACGGGGTGCGGCTCGTGATCGACGAGATCGACCGGGTCGATCCGGAGGCGAAGGTGGTCCGGCTCGCCGGCGGGACCGAGCTGGGATACGACGAGCTGGTCATCGCCACCGGAACGACCCCTCGTCCCGAGGAGACTCCGGGTCTGCTCTCCGACGAGTGGGGCAGGAGCATCCACACCTTCTACACGTTGGAGGGTGCGACCGCCCTGCGGGACGCCCTCGAACGGTTCGACGGTGGCAGGCTCGTCGTCCACATCGTCGACTACCCCTTCAAGTGCCCGGTGGCGCCCCTCGAGTTCACCTTCCTCGCCGACGCCTTCTTCGCCGAACGCGGGATGCGGGATCGGGTGGAGCTGGTGTACGTGACACCGCTCGACGGGGCGTTCACCAAGCCGGTCGCCGCCCGCCATCTGGGCGGCATGTTGGAGGATCGAAAGATCGCGACCGAGACCGACTTCTACGTGGAAAGGGTCGATCCGGAATCGAAGACCCTCGTCAGCTACGACGAGCGGGAGATCCCCTTCGACCTGCTGGTGACCGTCCCCCTCAACATGGGCGCCGACTTCATCGCCCGGTCGGGTCTCGGGAACGAGCTGAACTACGTGCCCGTCGACCATCACACGTTCCTCTCGACCGAGCACGACGACATCTTCGTCCTCGGGGACGCCGCCGACCTGCCCACGTCGAAGGCGGGCTCGGTCGCCCACTTCGAAGGAGAGATCTTCGTCGAGAACTTCCTCCGCCACATCGAGGGGAAGGAGATGCGCGCCCACTTCGACGGGCATGCCAACTGCTTCATCGAATCCGGGTACGGGAAGGCGTTGATGATCGACTTCAACTACGAGACCGAGCCCTTGCCGGGCAAGTACCCCCTCCCCGGAGTCGGACCCTTCAGTCTCCTCGAGGAGACGGAGATGAACCACTGGGGGAAGCTCCTGTTCCGCTGGGTGTACTGGAACCTGCTGGTGACGGGCAGAGAGCTGCCCCTCCCCGCCCTCATGTCGAAGCTGGGCAAGCGCATCGAGGAGGTGGGGCCATGACCGCCGTCGAGGTCTCGGCCCGCCTCGAGGAGCGTCTCGACCGACTCGACGCCGCCGTCGCCGAGATCGCCGCCGAGCTCCGCCGCCAACGCGAGGAGCGGGAACGGTGGCGGGAGCTCTCCGCCGACCTCGCCCCGGTGGCCCGCAGCGCCCTCGAGTCGGTGAGCCGGGAGTTGGATGAACTGAGCGGCGAGGTGGACCTGTCCGACCTCGTCGGATTCCTGGAAGATCTGGCCCGGGCTCTCCCCGCCCTTCGGGCAGGCCTCGCCGGCCTCCAGGCCTTCTCCGAGCTGGCCGCGGAGGTCTCCGGCCTCGGCCGCCCGGCCCTGGAGAGCCTCACCGCCCGTCTCGCCGAGCTCGACGAGAAGGGGTATTTCGCCTTCGCCAAGGCGGGTCTCGGAGTGGTCGACAACGTCGTCACCAGCTTCTCCGAGGAGGATGTGCGGGCCCTCGGCGACAACGTCGTCCTCATCCTGGAGACGATCAAAGAGATGACCCAACCCGAGGTGATGACGATGCTGCGACGCACCGTCCACACCGTTCGGGAGGACCAGGCCGCGCCGGCCCCACCGCCATCGCTCGTTTCCCTCCTCCGCGAGATGCGCGACCCGCAGGTGCGGCGCGGCCTGGCCCGGGTCCTCGACATGTTGCGGTCCGCCGCTCCGCCCCTCGACACCGAATCCACCGACGACCACAGGAGGTCAGAACATGGCGACCACGACGATCGCCGGACGTGAGGTCCACGTCGACGCCGAAGGGTTCCTCACCGAGTACGACGAGTGGGACGAGGAGCTGGCCAAACAGCTCGCCCAGAACATCGGCATCGACCTGACCGACGAGCACTGGAAGGTGATCCGTTTCCTGCGGGAGGATTACCGGACGAACGGCGAGACCCCGACCCTCCGGCGGGTCTCGACGGTCGGCGGTTTCCCGACGAAACGCCTCTTCCAGCTCTTCCCGAAGAAACCCGCCAAGAAGATGGCCTACATCGCCGGCCTGCCCAAGCCCAAGGGCTGCGTCTAGCGGAAAGGAGGGTCGAGATGACCACGACCGAGAACGCACCCACCCTGGTCCCGGATTTCGGTGAGGAGACCGATCGGAAGATGGCGTTCATCGCCTCCAAGGGAACGCTGGACATGGCCTATCCGGCGCTCATCATGGCCAACGCCGCCCTGGGGGAGGGGATCGAGACCCACATCTTCTTCACCTTCTGGGGCCTGGACATCATCAACAAGAAGACGATGGGAGACCTGAAGT
>JALSJV010000020.1 GCA_026989215.1 Acidimicrobiia bacterium
TCGCTGACGGGCCGTCTTCGGCCTCGATCTGCCCCGCGGAACCGGGTTTTCGCGCCTTGGCGGAGCGGCTTCCGACCTGCCAGGATTCCGACGGTCAGGCCCCGACGGGAGGAGGATCCATGACCCGGGCGAAGAGAATCTGGCCGGCATTGGTGGCGCTCGTGGCGCTCGTGCTGGCCGCCTGTGGTGGGAACGGTGCCACCGAGACGACCGAGGCCGCCGAGACCGCGGCTCCCGAGACCGCGGCCGAACCCTTCGTCTTCGGGATGATCTTGGTCGGTCCCCAGGACGACCGCGGCTGGTCGCAGGCGCACTTCGAGGGCGGCAAGTACGTCGAGGAGAAGCTCGGCGCCCAGATGATCGTCATCGACAAGGTGAACCCGGCAGACCGCCCGGACACGTCGGTGGAACAGGTCGTCGACCAGATGGTGGAACAGGGCGCGCAGCTCATCTTCGCCACGTCCGACGACATGAAGGACGGGATCCTCGCCGCGGCCAAGGCCCATCCCGACGTGCCGATGATCTGGTCGTCGGGGGACTCCGCCTGGGACATCGGCAAGGCCTACGCCGGTCTGCCCAACCTGGGCAACGTGATGGGTCAGATGGAGTACGGCAAGATGATGGCGGGCTGTGCGGCGGCGCTGAAGACCGAGACCGGGTCCATCGGGTATCTGGGGCCCCTCATCAACGACGAGACCCGGCGCCTCACCAACTCGGCGTATCTGGGAGCCCGGTACTGCTATGAGAACTACCGGGGGCTGAACCCCGACGATCTCACCTTCTCGGTGAACTGGATCGGCTTCTGGTTCAACATCCCCGGGGTGACCCTCGACCCGACCCAGGTCACCAACGACTTCTTCGACGGCGGCGCCGACGTCGTGATCTCGGGGATCGACACCACCGAGGCGCTGGTGAGGGCCGGGCAGCGGTCCGCCGCCGGGGAGAAGGTCTGGGCGGTGCCCTACGACTACGAAGGCGCCTGTGCGGAGGCTCCCGAGGTGTGTCTCGGTGTCCCCTACTTCAACTGGGGTCCCTCCTACCTCGAGGTGGCCCAGTCGGTGATCGACGGCACCTTCGAGCCGAAGTTCCAGTGGGTCGGTCCCGACTGGTCCGACATCAACAACCCCGACACGAGCGCCATCGGCTTCGAGTACGGGGAGGGTCTCGGCGACGCCAAGGCCGATCTGGAGGACTTCATCGCCGGTCTCGCCTCGGGTGAGATCGACCTGTGGGTCGGACCCCTCAACTATCAGGACGGCACGCCGTTCCTCGCCGAAGGCGAGAAGGCCACCGACCTGCAGATCTGGTACATGCCCCAGCTCCTGGAAGGGATGATCGGGGCGAGCTCGGCCGAGTAGCCGACGTTCGACTCGGGGAGGGGGGCCATCGAGCCCCCCTCCCTGCTTACATCGCCGCATGCTCGAGCTGAGGGGCATCACCAAGCGGTTCGGGCCGGTCGTCGCCAACGACGGCATCGACCTGGACGTTCCGCCCGGTTCGCTGCACGCCGTCCTGGGCGAGAACGGGGCCGGCAAGTCGACGCTGATGAAGATCCTCTCCGGTTTCCTGCCTCCCGACGCCGGGCGGATCCGCCTCGACGGTCACGAGGTGCCCACCGGCTCCCCTCGGGCGGCGTTGCGGGCCGGGATCGGGATGCTCCACCAGGATCCCCTGGTCTGCCTCCCCTTCACGGCGTTGGACAACTTCATCCTCGGACGGGAAGGGAAGATCGACCGGGCCGCCGCCCGTGGCGAGCTGCGTGAGGTCTGTGCCCGGTTCGACTTCGACATCGACCCCGACGCCCGGGCTCGGAGCCTGTCGGTGGGTGAGCGTCAGCAGCTCGAGATCGCACGGCTGCTGTCGCTGGGGGTGAAGGTGCTGATCCTCGACGAACCCACCTCGGGGATCTCCTCGGAGCAACGGACCAAGCTCTTCTCCGCCCTCCGGACCCTGGCCGGAGAGGGGCTCATCGTCCTGTTCGTCTCCCACAAGCTGGAGGAGGTGGAGGAGCTCTGCGACACCGTCACGGTGATCAGGGCGGGCCGGGTGGTGGGGGAGCGTGCCCTGCCCTGTCCCGCCGACGAGCTGGTGGAGCTCATGTTCGGCGATCTGGTGGTCTCCTCGGCACGTCCTCCGGTGGAGATCGGGGCTCCGGCGCTGCGGGTCTCCGGGCTGGCTGCGGGAACGGGACGCCAGGCCGTCACCGGCGTCGACCTGGAGGTGCGCGCCGGGGAGGTCGTCGGCCTGGCAGGCCTGGAGGGCAGCGGGCAGCGCACCCTGCTGCGGGTGCTCGCCGGGCTCGAGCCGGCACGGGCGGGACACGTCGAGATCGACGGGCGCTCCCTCGACGGTTCCTCATACGAGGGCTTCGTCGCCGCCGGGGTGCACTACCTCCCCGCCGGACGGCTGGAGGAGGGGCTGGTCCCGGGCCTCACCATCGCCGAGCACCTCACCCTCGCCGCGCGGCTCTCCGACTGGGTGGTGGACTGGGACGCGGCCCGGAGCCGGGCCGAGGAGGCCATCGAGCATTTCCGCATCAAGGGGGGTCCCGACACGCCCGCCGACGCCCTCTCCGGGGGCAACCAGCAGCGGCTGCTCCTGGCGATGATGCCCGAGGACCTCCGGGTGCTGCTCATGGAGCATCCCACCCGCGGCCTCGACATCGAATCGGCCGATTACGTGTGGACCCGCCTGCTGGCCCGGCGGGACTCGGGCACCGCCATCGTGTTCTCGTCGGCCGACCTCGACGAGCTCGTCGGGTACGCAGATCGGGTCGTCGTCTTCTTCTCGGGGAAGGTCCTGGCGGATCTTCCCGCCGCCGAGCTGACCGCCGATCGGCTCGGCACGCTCATCGGTGGCAAGGTGGCGTCGTGAGACGGGCCCTTCAGGTGGTCCCGGCGCTGTGGTCGGTGCTGGCCGCCCTCGTCGTCTCGGTCATCCTCTTGGCCCTGGCGGGAGCTCCGCCCTTCCGGGCGCTGGGACTGGTCCTCGACGGGGCGGTGGGGGACGGAGGGCGGATGGCGGACACCCTCATGTCGTGGGTCCCTCTCACCCTGGCGGCCGCCGGGCTGGTCGTCACCTTCGTCGCGGGGCTGTGGAACATCGGGGTGGAGGGGCAGGTCATCGCCGGTGCGATCGGGGCGACCTGGGCCGCCCGAACGATCCCCGGGGAGGGGTTCGTCGTCATCCCCGCCGCCCTCGCCGCCGGGGTCGCGGCGGGGGCGTTGTGGGCGCTCGCCGCCGGAGTGTTGAAGACCCGGGGCGGGGTGAACGAGATCTTCGGAGGGCTGGGGCTCGGGTTCGTCGCCCAGTCCCTCGCCACCTACCTCATCATCGGGCCGTGGAAGCGGGCGGGGATCGCCTCGACGTCGGGCACCGAGCCGTTTCGCGAGGAGGTGTGGCTCCCCACCGTCGGCGGAACCCGGCTCTCACCGGTGGCGGTGATCCTCGCCCTCGCCGCCATCGCCGTGGTCTGGGCGCTGCTGCGTGGCACCCGGTTCGGCCTTCGGCTGAAGGCGGTCGGCGCCAATCCCGCGAGTGCCAGGCTGCTCGGTGTCCCCACCGAGGCGACGATCCTCCGGGCCTTCGCCCTCGGGGGCGGGATGGCGGGTCTCGCCGGTGCCGTGTTGGCGACGGGGATCCAGCACAAGCTCGTCCCCGCCATCGCCGGTGGACGCGGCTTCCTGGCGATCCTCGTCGTCCTGCTGGCCGCCTACCGCATCGTCTGGGTGGCTCCGATCGCCCTGTTCTTCGCGATCCTGTCGGTCGGCTCGGCCCAGCTCCAGCTCCGGCTGGACCTCGACTCGTCCATCGGCGGGGTGCTCCAGGGAATCCTCGTCCTGTTCGTGATCCTCATCGGCGGATGGCAGGCCCTCCACCGCCGCGATGCGGAGGAGCCCTGATGGAAGCGACCATCGCCTCGATCGTCGCCGCCGCCGCCCCCCTCGTCTTCGCGGCCGTGGGTGAGACGATCACCGAGAAGGCAGGGGTCGTGAACCTCTCCCTGGACGGGAGCATCGCCCTGTCGGCGATGGCGGCCTTCGCCGTGGCCTTCCTCACCGGCAGCGTCGTCCTCGGGTTCGCCGTCGGTGCCCTCCTCTCGGCGCTGGTGGCGGTGCTGGTCGCCTTCTCGGGGATCCGGCTCCGCCTCAACCAGGTGGCGGTGGGCTTCGTGCTCACCCTGTTCCTCGCCGCCCTCGCCCAGTTCCTGGGCAACCCCTTCGTCCGCCAGCCCGGTCCGTCGGTCCGTCCGATGGCGGTCCCCGTCCTCTCCGATCTTCCTTTCGTCGGCAAGATCCTGTTCGACCAGAACGTCTCGGTCTACGCCAGCCTCGTGCTGATCGTGGTGGTGGCCTGGGTGTTCCGGCGGACCCGGATCGGGCTGGAGTTGGCGTCGGTGGGGGAGCGGCCGGAGGCGGCCCACGCCCGGGGTATCTCGGTGTCCCGATACCGGTTCGGTGCGGCGGCGGTCGGCGGCGCCCTCGTCGGTATCGCCGGAGCGGCGTTCTCCCTGGACGTCAAGCTGGGCTGGTCCGACACCCAGGTGATGGGCTTCGGGTGGATCGCTCTCGCCATCGTCATCTTCGGGGGGTGGCGTCCCATCTGGGTGGCGTTGGGGTGCTACCTCTTCGGTGCGCTGCAGGTGCTCGCGCTGAAGCTGCAGCCGGTGTTCCCCGGCGTCGCCCAGATCCTGCCCAGTCTCCCCTTCCCGCTCATGATCTTCACCCTGGTCGTGGTGAACTCCGATCGGCTTCAGCGACTGGGGGAGCGGTTCCCCTTCCTGGGAAGACTGTTGGTGAGCGACGCCCCGGCGGCGCTGGGGACGAACTTCGAGATCTGACGTTCTAGGGTCTCGGCCCATGAGCCAGATCGACCCCGCCGAGATCCCCCAGGGTGGTTTCAACCGCCTCCTGGGGTTGGAGTACGTCGACGTCTCGCCCGACCGGGTGGTGGCCAGGATCGAGGTGGATGATCGTCATCTCCAGCCCTACGGCATCGTGCACGGGGGTGTCTACGCGTCGATGGTCGAGTCGGTGGCGTCGGTCGGGGCGGCGGTGTGGGCCCACACCCAGGGCATCCCTGGGGTCGTGGGCCTGGCCAACTCCACCGACTTCCTTCAGTTCCATCGGGAGGGACCGATCGTCGCCGCGGGGACACCGGTGCATCGAGGTAAGAAGCTGCAGCTCTGGCAGGTGGAGGTGACCAGGGAGCTGGACGGCAGGGTCCTGGCCCGGGGCCAGGTGCGCCTGCTGCACCTCGACGACCCGAAGGCGATCGGTGGGTCGTCCTTCGTCGTCGAGCGGTGAGCGCTCAGGCCGCGGCGACGGCGAAGCGGCGTCGAGTGGCGTAGTAGCGGGCGAGCATGAGCGCAGAGCCGACCAGGTACACCGCGCCGAAGAGCTGCAGCGGCACGTCGGTCCGGGCCCAGCCGTACACGAACCAGAGCACCGCCTCCACGACGCCGATCCACCAGGTGCCGGGGGAGATCCCGGACGGTACCGGGGAGCGATAGGCCGTCCACACCGACGGCGCCATCTGGAGACCGAAGGAGAAGCCGAGGACGAGCCCGAGGGCGTTCCACGACCCGACGACCAGGGTCGCGGCGAGGAACGACGCCCACACCATGCCCCGCCACACCGCGCCCCGGGCGGGGGCTCCCGCCCGTCGCAGGTAGACCAGGGTGAGTCCGTAGAAGGCGATGATGGGCAGAGCCGACGGGGCGGCGGCCCACAGCCGCTGCGACACCAGGTAGGCGAACCAGGCGGCGTTGCTCACCGCCCCGATCGCCGCCCAGGTCGGTGAGACACCGGCGGGATCTCCCGTCCTGGCGAGCTTGACGAGCTGGGGAACCAGGAAGGCCACGGCGAGAATCGTCGCGGCGACGGCGGCGAGGTCGGCCCAGATCATGGCGGCAGTGTACGGGCCGGTGACGCCTCCTGGCCCCGTCCCCGACCCGGGCTCGTCACTGAAGGTCTTGGAGCAGCTCGCTCATCCCCCCGAGGAACCCCACGATCATGAGGACCACGGCGAGGACGGCGAGGATGATGCCGACGAGGGCGATCACCCCGTAGACGGTGAAGAGCAGCCGAAGGCGGTCCAGGGCGCGCTCCAGCAGCACCGGATCGGCGTCGGCCTCGGCGCGCGAGGCGGCGTCGGCAGCCTGCCACAGCAGCACGCCCAGCCAGATCGGGATCCAGGCGACGACGATCCCCACGATGGTGAGGACGTACAGGGCGCCGCCGACGATGGCGAGGACGGCGACGAACTTCATCCATCCCGAGGCCCGAGCGAGAGTCCCTGCGAGGCGGCGGACGATGTCGGTCTGGCCCGTCACGGGGTCGGTCACGTTGTTCCCTCCCGGTCGATGGCATCGACGATACCGGGTGGGGAGGGGGGTTTGGGGCCGGGCCGGTGGGTGGGGCGAGAGTGGGGGGGATTGGCCCGGCCCCAAAGCTGTGTCAGCCGGTCGTCGCGGTCTCCTGCTGGCCGGTGTGGACGGCGACCGCCGGGGACTT
>JALSJV010000021.1 GCA_026989215.1 Acidimicrobiia bacterium
GAGGCGGGGGATGGGGGTGCAGTAATGCGCGGCTTGCGGCGCGTGGCGTTGAGGGGGAAGTGGGCCGGCGCCCGTCAGGGCGACGGGTCGATGGGGGTGTGGCAGTGCGCGCTTGTTGCCTCCCCCCTCGCTTCGTTCGGGGACTCCCCTCACGCACGGGGGGAGAACTCCGACTCCTTCTACCATCCCGACCGTGCTGGTCTTGGTGGTTCGGCGGCTCCTCATCTTCGCCGTCACGCTGTGGGCGGCGTCGGTGGTGGTGTTCGTCGTCCTGTCGGTGCTCCCCGGCGACCCGGCCACCCTGATCCTCGGAACCCAGGCCACCCCCGAGTCGCTCGCCGCGCTTCGGGCCGAGCTGGGCCTGGACCGTCCGGTCGTCGTCCAGTACCTGGACTGGCTGGGTGGGGTCGTCTCCGGTGACCTCGGCACGTCCTACATCTCGGGGCTCCCCATCGGAGAGCAGATCCTCGACCGGCTCGCCGTGACGATCCCCCTCGCCGCCTTCGGGATCACCCTGTCGATCCTGGGGGCGGTTCCGGCGGGGATCGCCGCTGCGGCCCGACATCGGCGGCTCCCCGACGCGATGATCTCCACCGCCAGCCAGCTCGGGCTGGCCGTGCCCGCGTTCTGGGCGGGCCTCATGTTCGTCACGTTTCTGGCGGTCCGCTGGCGGATCTTCCCGGCCGGCGGGTTTCCCGGCTGGTCGGAGGATTTCTGGGGCTCGGTGCGTGCCCTCGTCCTCCCCGCCGTCTCCCTCGCCCTGGTCCAGGGGGCGATCCTCACCAGGTATGTGCGTTCGGCGGTGTTGGAGGTGCTGGGTGAGGATTTCATCCGTACGGCCCGGGCGAAGGGGCTGACCCGGTCGGCTGCGCTGTGGCGCCACGGGCTCCGGAACGCGGCCATCCCGGTCGTGACGATTCTGGGTCTGCAGCTCGCCGCCCTCCTCGCCGGGACGGTCGTGATCGAGTCGGTGTTCGTGCTGCCGGGTCTCGGGAATCTGCTGTTGCAGGCGATCACGCGGCGGGATCTGCTGCTGGTGCAGAGCGCCGCCTTCGTCATCACCGCCGTGATCCTCGCCGTGAACCTCCTCGTCGATCTCACCTATCCCTTCATCGACCCGCGGGTGCGACGCACATGACCGACATCTTCGACGTCCCCGAGTTGGAGGTGCGTCGCCGCCGCTGGCGGCGTCCCAATCTGATCGTGGGGGCGGTGCTGGTGGGTCTGGTGGTGGCGACGGCGGCCGTGTCGTATGTGTGGACGCCGTTCGATCCGGAGCAGGTGAACGTGGCCGACCGCTTCCTCGGGGTGGGGGAGGCGGGCCATCTCCTCGGCACCGACCAGTTCGGTCGTGACATCGCCTCCCAGCTCATGGTGGGCGCCCGCAACACGTTGTTCGTCGGGGTGTTGGCGGTGTCGATCGCGATCGCCGTCGGGATCCCCCTCGGTGGGGTGGCGGCGGTCCGTCGAGGGTGGGTGGAGGAGCTGGTGATGCGCCTCTCCGACCTCATGTTCGCCTTCCCGGCGGTGTTGTTGGCGATTCTGCTGGTGGCGGCCTTGGGGCCGTCGACGACGTCGGCGATGGTCGCCATCGGCCTCGCCTACGTCCCCATCGTGGCCCGGGTCACCCGGGGGGCGTCGCTGCCGGTGCTGGAGCGGGATTTCGTCCGTGCCGCCCGCGGGTATGGGCGGGGCCGGGTGTTCATCTTCGTCCGTCATGTCCTCCCGAACATCGCGTCGGTGCTGATCGTCCAGGCGACGGTGCTGTTCGCGCTGGCGATCCTGGCGGAGGCGGCGCTCTCGTTTCTGGGGATCGGCACGCAGCCTCCGACGCCGTCGTGGGGGCGCAGCCTCAACGACGCCCAGACGTTCATCTCGGTCGCCCCCACCCTCGCCCTCTGGCCCGGTCTGGCGATCGCCCTGTCGGTGCTCGGGTTCAACCTGTTGGGTGACGGTCTGCGGGACGCCCTCGACCCGCGTCTGGAGGTGCGGCGGACGTGACGGCGCTGCTCTCCGTGGAGGATCTCACCGTCCGGGCCGGGCGGTCGGTGCTGGTGGACGGCGTGTCGTTCCGGATCGGGAGGGGCGAGCGGGTCGGGCTGATCGGTGAGTCGGGGTCGGGGAAGACGATGACCGCGTTGGCGGTGATGGGTCTGGCCCCCGAGGGGGTGCGGGTGTCGGGACGGGTCCTGTTCGGCGACACGGACCTCCTCTCCCTGTCGGAGCCGGAGCTGTGCACGGTGCGGGGGGATGGGATCTCGATGGTGTTCCAGGAGCCGATGACCGCCCTCAATCCGCTGATGCGGGTGGGGGACCAGATCGCCGAGGCGCTCACCATCCATCGGGGGATGCCGGGTCCGGAGGCGCGGGAGCGGGCGGTGGAGGCGTTGGAGCGGGTGGGCATCCCGGAGGCGGATCGGCGGGCCCGCGCCTATCCCCATGAGCTGTCGGGTGGGCAGCGGCAGCGGGTGATGATCGCGATGGCGATCGCCTGCGGCCCCGACCTGGTGATCGCCGACGAGCCGACCACCGCCCTCGACGTCACGGTTCAGGCTCAGGTCTTGGCGCTCCTCGACGATCTGGTCGGCACCGGAGAGACGGCGCTGTGGTTGATCACCCACGACCTTCCGGTGGTGGCGGGGATGTGTCGGCGGGTGTTGGTGATGTGCGACGGGAGGATCGTGGAGGAGGGGGAGACGTCCCAGGTGTTCTCGGCTCCGACCGACGGGTATACGGCGTCGCTGGTCGCCTCGGTCCCCGCCCTCTCCCGCTCGTCCGAGGTCCCGCCGCCGAAGCCGCCGCCGCCGACGGATGAGGTGCTGGTCTCCGTGTCCGAGGTCACCCGCACCTTCCCGCTGCCCCGTCGTCGTCTCACCGAGCCTCGACGCCGGGTGACGGCGGTGGATGGGGTGTCGTTCACCGTCGCCGTCGGGGAGTCGTTCGGGGTCGTCGGCGAGTCTGGTTCGGGGAAGACGACGCTCGCCCGGATGATCGTCGGTCTCGACCATCCCGATTCGGGGGGGATCGAGGTGGCGGGGATCCCGGTGGCGGGACGCCGCGACCGGGAGCTGGCGGCGCTGCGGCGGATCGCCCAGATGGTGTTTCAGGATCCGATGGGTTCCCTCGACCCCCGGATGAAGGTGGGGGACATCGTCGCCGAGCCGTTGCGGGCGCTGCGGATCGCCGGTGATCATCGGGCGAGGGTGCGGGAGTTGTTGGAGGCGGTGGCGTTGCCCGTCGACGCGGCCGACCGGTACGCCCACGAGTTCTCGGGTGGGCAGCGGCAGCGGATCGCCATCGCCCGGGCTCTCGCCCCCCGTCCCCGACTGCTGGTGGCGGACGAGCCGGTGAGCGCCCTCGACATGACGGTGCAGACCCAGGTGTTGGAGCTGCTGGCCGACCTGAAGGAGCGTTTCGAACTGACGATGATCTTCATCTCCCACGACCTGTCGGTGGTGTACGAGGTGTGCGACCGGGTGGCGGTGATGAAGGACGGCCGGATCGTGGAGGTGGGCTCGGTCGCGGACGTGTACGCGCGTCCGTCGCATCCGTACACGGCGGGGCTGATCGGGGCGATCCCCCGCCTCGACGGCACCCTCCCCCGGGCGGGGTGACGCGCCGCGCGGCCCCGCGCCGGTTCGGACCGCCATAGAATCGGCCTTCCGTTTCCCGAGAGGTACTGATGAGACTCCGTCGTTCCATTGCGATCCTGCCCGTGGTGGCGCTGGTGGTCGCCGCCTGCACCGGTGGCGGCGCCCCACCCACCGAACCGACCGCTGCTCCGGAGACGCCGGCGACGACGGCGGCACCGGTGACGACGACCAGCCTGGTCACCACCACCACCGCCCCGCCCACCTCGGCGGTCCCCGAGGTGAGGATCGGCCTCCAGTTGGAGCCGCCGACCCTCGACCTCACCGCCAGCCCGGCTGCAGCGATCCCCCAGGTGCTCCTGTACAACGTCTACGAGACGCTGGTGAAGCTGGACGAGACCGGTGCGATCCAGCCGCTGCTGGCCGAATCCTGGGAGCTCTCCGACGACGGGCTGGAGTACACGTTCCGTCTCCGGCAGGGGGTGAAGTTCCACAACGGCGACCCCTTCGACGCCGACACCGTCGTCTTCTCCATCAACAACGTGATCGGACCCGACTCGGAGCACCCCTTCAAGGACACCTTCGAGCCGATCGAGTCGGTGGAGAAGGTGGACGAGTACACGGTGAAGCTGAAGCTGAAGCGGTTCAGCGCCAACCTGCTCTTCTACCTCACCCAGGGTCAGGGGGTGATGCTCACCCCCAACGCCATGGACACGATCGCCAACAGCCCGGTCGGGACCGGACCGTTCATGTTCGACGAGTGGGTCCCCGGCGATTCGATCACCCTGGTGCGCAACCCCGACTACTGGGGTGATCCGGCGCTGCTGGAGAAGGTGACCTACAAATACATCAACGACCCCAACGCCCTCAACAACGCGCTGTTGGCGGGCGACATCGACATCATCGCCGGGGTGTCCGCCCCCGAGCTGTTGGAGGTGTTCAAGAACGATCCCGACTTCGTCGTCTACGAGGGTCTGACGAACGGCGAGGTGACGTTGGCGATCAACGCCGACAATCCGCCCCTCGACGACCTCCGGGTCCGTCAGGCGATCAGCTACGCCATCGACCGTCAGGCGATCATCGACGGGGCCTATTTCGGATACGGCGTGCCGATCGGCAGCCACACCACGCCCCTCGACCCCTACTACGTCGACCTCACCGACGTCTACCCCTACGACCCCGACCAGGCCCGGGCGCTGCTGGAGGATGCGGGGGCGGTGGGCACCACCCTGCGTCTGTTCCTCCCGCCGGTCTCCTACGCCCGCCGGGGCGGGGAGATCGTCGCCTCCCAGTTGGAAGACGTCGGGTTCCAGATCGAGATCAACAACGTCGAATGGGGCGTGTGGTTGGAGGACGTGTTCCGCAACAAGGACTACGACCTGTCGATCGTCGCTCACGTCGAGCCCCGGGACCTCGGCAAGTACGGCGACCCGAACTACTACTGGGCGTACGACAATCCCGAGGTGGCGCAGATGCTGATCGAGGCCGACTCCGAGCCCGACGAGGCGAAACGCAACGAGATCTACGCCGAGATCCAGCGCCAGATCACCGCCGACGCCGCCAACGCCTGGCTGTTCCTCCTGCCCGCCCTCAGCGTGACGAAGCAGGGGATCACCGGCTACATCGCCAACGCCCCCGGACTCTCCCTGGACGTCACCAAGCTCGCCTTCAACCCGTGATCGAGGTCGACCACGCCGCCGTGATCGACCTCACCCGCCGTCTGGTGCGGATCCCATCGACGGCGGACCGGGGTGAGGCGGAGGCGGCGGCGCTGGTCGCCGAGGTGATGGCCGGCTACGGCTGGGAGCCGACCGTGGAGGAGGTCGCACCCGGGCGTCCCAACGTGGTCGCCCGGGTCGACGGCGACCGGCCCGGACCGACCCTGTTGTTCTGCGGGCATCTCGACGTGGTCACCCCGGGCGACCCCTCGGAGTGGACGGTGGATCCCTTCGGGGCGGAGATCGTCGACGGCCGTCTCTACGGTCGCGGCGCGGCCGACATGAAGGGTGGGGTGGCGGCGATGATCGAGGCGGTCCGGGCGGTGGAGCGGGCCGGACCGTTCCCCGGGTCGATCCGCCTCGCCATCCTCTGTGACGAGGAGGGGATGATGGCGGGGGCGAAGGCGCTGGTCGCCGCCGGCCATGTCGACGGGGTGGACGGGGTGATCGTCGGCGAGCCGGAGGGCGGCGAGGTCTGCGTCTCCCAGAAGGGGGCGATCCGTCTGCGGATCGATGCCACGGGGAAGATGGCCCACGGGGCGATGCCCCACGAGGGCCGGAACCCGATCCCTGCCCTGGCCGAGGTGGTGGCGGCGTTGGGCAGGCTGGAGGCGGAGCTGCAGCGTCTCCACGGCCGTCACCCCCATCTCGGGCTCCCCTATGTCACGCCGACGGTGGTCGAGGCGGGATCCCTGCCGCAGCTCAACGTGATCCCGAGCCATGGTGTGGTGGCGGTGGATGTGCGTACCGTGCCCGGGGTCGACCACGGGGAGCTGCTGGACCGGGTCCATTCCGACCTCGCCTCGGTGGCGGCGTCTTCCGGGGTGGAGCTGGCGGTGTCGGTGATCGACGACCGTCCCCCGACGGTGACCCCCACCGACGCCCCGGTGGTGGAGGCGTTGGTGGCCGCCCACCAGCAGGTGACGGGGGAGCGTCCCCCCTTCGGCGGTGTGCCCGGCACCACCGACGGCACGATCCTCCACCGGGACGCGGGCGTGCCGGTGGTCGTGTACGGCCCGGGCGGCAAGTGGATCGCCCATCAGGCCGACGAGTTCGTCGAGCTGGACGATCTGACCCGCTGTGCCGACGTCTTCGCCCGGGCCGCGTTGGAGTTCCTCACTCTTCTTCCCCCTCTTTGAGGGGGAAGTACCCCACGCCGTGAGGCGTGGGGGGATGGGGGTGCGGCAGTGCGCGGCCTG
>JALSJV010000022.1 GCA_026989215.1 Acidimicrobiia bacterium
GGCGAGGAGGGCCCCGGCGATCACCAGGACGACCCCGACCACGGCCAGCCCGCTCACCCGGTCACCTCGGAAGGCGACGCCGAGGGCGAGGGCGACCACCGGGATCAGGTAGGTGATGAACGAGGCCCGGGTCGACCCGACCCGGCCGACGAGGGTGGCCATGATCACGAAGGCGGCGCCGGTCCCGACCACCCCGGCGAAGGCGATCGCGGCGAACGGCCCCCAGGCGAACCTCGACGCCCCGACGTCGGCGACGGCGAAGGGGAGCGTCCAGATCGCCGCCAAGGTCAGCATCTTCGCCATGAGCGGCATCGACCCGTACCGCTGCTGGATGGGGGTGGCGATGTTCACCGCGAACCCGTAACACAGCGTGGCGATGAGGACGAGGACGACGCCGAGCGCCTCGCTGGTGCCCTCGCCGACCGTCGGCAGGCTGATCGCCACCACCCCCACGAACCCGACGAGCAGGCCGACCAGGTGGGGGCCTCGGGGGAGGCGACGCAGCATCAGGGCCGCCAGCGTGGCGGCGAACAGCGGCATCGCCCCGTTGAGCATCCCCGCCACCGCCGAGTCGATGTGCTGTTGGGCGAGGGGGAACAGGGTGAAGGGGATCGCGACCCAGACGAAGGAGAGCACGACGAGCCGGAGACGGTCGGCGGGCTCGATCCTGACTCGGGCGTGGGGTGACAGGTTCAACGCCGCCGCCCCCAGGGCGACGCGCAGCCAGGTGATCACGCCGGGGGAGAGGGCATCGAGCCCGATGTCCATGAGGACGAAAGACGATCCCCAGATGAGGCTCACCGACAGGAACAGGGTCCAGTCGAGGGGAGTGAACTCGGCGCGGTTGAGGCCTTCGGAGGTGGAGAGGACGGAAGGGACCGTGGCGCGTTCGGACATGGGGTCCGAGGGTATCGCGTCGCCGGGCTCGGTCAGATCTCGGATCTGGGGCGTCGGGTCATCAGGGTGAGCACCGCCTCCCGAGGATGTGCCCCCTCGTAGAGGACACGGCCCACCTGGGTGGCGATGGGGACCTCGATTCGGTGTCTCCGGGCCAGCTCCAGCACGGCCTCGGTGGTCTTCACCCCTTCGGCCACCATGTTCATCTCGGCGACGACGTCGTCGAGGCGGCGACCGCGGGCGAGCTTCATCCCCACCTGGTTGTTCCGGGACTGGTCCGACATGCAGGTGGCGATGAGGTCCCCCATCCCCGCCAGGCCGGCGAAGGTCTCGGGCTTGCCTCCGAGGGCGATCCCCAGGCGGGTCAGCTCGGCCAGGGCCCGGGTGATGAGGGCGGCCAGGGTGTTGTGGCCGAAACCGAGACCTTTGGCCATCCCGGCGGCGATCGCCATCACGTTCTTGAGGGCACCGGCGGTCTCACATCCGACGACGTCGGGGTTCGTGTAGACCCGGAAGGTCGGATCCATGAGCGCTTCCTGGAGGCGGGCGGCGCCGGTCGTCGACCGCATCCCGATCACGGTGGCGGCCGGCTGACCTTCCATGACCTCCCGGGCGAGGTTCGGGCCCGTCAACACCCCCACCAGGTCGGGGTCGTGGTCGGGGAGGGTCTGATGGAGGATCTCGGTCATGCGGGCGAGGCTCTTCTGTTCGATCCCCTTGGTGAGGGAGACGATCAGCGCCGTCTGAGGCACGTCGGGGGCCATGCGCTCGGCGACCGACCGGAATCCGTGGGAGGGGACGGCCATGAGGACCGCCTCGGCGCTCGAGACCGCCTCGGTGAGGTCGGCGGTGGCCCGAAGGCCGTACGGGAGCCGGAACCCGGGAAGGTATTCGGAGTTTTCGGCGGTCTCGTTGATCCGGTCGGCCAGTTCGGGTCGGCGTGCCCACAGGACCGTGGGGTTCGAGCGGGCGGCCAGGGCGGCGACGGTCGTCCCCCACGAGCCTGCTCCGACGACGGTGATGCGCATGGTCTGCACGGTACCGCGCGCGCGGATCGGGAACAGGGAAGGGGCCGGTAGGGTTGGCCTGTCCATGGACGCGCACCTGCTCTACGTCGCCGACCCGATGTGCTCGTGGTGTTACGGGTTCGGCCCCGAGCTGGCCGAGCTGGCCGCGACGGGCGGGCTCGACGTTCGACCCCTGATGGGCGGTCTGCGTCCCGGGCCGTCCGCACAACCCCTCGACGATCGGTTGCGGCGCTACCTCCGGGAGACGTGGACGAAGATCTCCGAGATCACGGGGCGTCCCTTCGATCTCGGCTTCCTCGACCGCGAAGGCTGGGTCTACGACACCGAGCTTCCGGCACGGGCGGTGGTGACGCTGCGGGAGATCGAACCGGCGGCGGCCTGGCCGTTCTTCGAGCGGCTCCAACGGGCGTTCTACGCCGAGGCCGTCGACATCACCGACCTCTCCGTGTATCCGCCGCTCGTCTCCGACTTCTGCGACGAAGGTCCCTTCATGGACCGGCTCGGGGACGACACCAGCCGAAAAGCCGCCTGGCGGGATTTCGCCGAGGCCCGGCGGCTGGGCGTGGAGGGATTCCCGGCGTTGTTCCTCCGGGAGGCGACCCGCCTCGTGCCCCTGGCCTTCGGTTACCGGAAAGCCGACCAGATCGCCCCGCTCCTGACATCGGCCGTCACCCCGACCGGACAGGTCTGTGCGCCGGGCGAGGACTGCTGAGCACGTCGGATCGATCGGTACCGGGCGAGGGGACGAAAGGCCGATCCCAGGGGCTAGCCTGCCCGCCCCATGGCGAGACTCGGCATCGTCGGCTTCCCGAACACGGGAAAGACCTCGCTCTTCAACGCCCTCACCGGGTTGGGGGCCCCGACCGCGCCCCACCCCTTCTCGACCACCGAACCGAACGTCGGGGTGGCGAAGGTCCCCGACCCGATGCTGGAGGAGGCGGCCAGGGTGGAGGGGTCGAAGAAGATCGTCCACGCCACCCTCGATCTGTTGGACCTTCCCGCCATGGCGAAGCCGGGGCACGGTGGAGGCCTGGCAGGTGCCTACCTGGGGCGCCTTCGGGAGATGGAGGCGCTGATCGTCGTCCTGAGGGCCTTCGAGGATCCGTCCTGTCCGGCCGACGAGTCCGGCACCGATCCCGTCGCCCAGGCCGAGGAGCTGACCCTGGAGCTCGCCGCCGCCGACCACGAGGTCTTCGCGCGGCGGGCTCCGCGGATCGCCAAGGAGGCGACCGCCGACCCGGCGAAGAAGGCGGCGGCGGAGGCGATCGCCGACGCCGCCGAATGGCTGTCCGGGGGAGTCCCGCTGCGCGATCGTGACTGGAGCGAAGCCGAACGGGACGCCTTTCGGGATCTGGCGCCGATCACCCTGGCCCCGGTGGTGTGGGTGGTGAACGTCGCCGAGGACGAGCCGCGTCCCGAGGAACTGGTCGAGGCGGTGAAGGCGGTGGTCTCGTCCGGTGACTCGGTCGTCGCCCTGTCTGTGAAGATCGAAGAAGAAGGCTCCCGGCTCGAGCCCGAGGAGCGGGCCGAGCTGTTCGAAGCCCTCGGGCTGGGTGAAGGAGCCCTGGCGACGGTCGTTCGGGCCGCCTACGGAGCCCTCGGCCTGCTCACCTTCTACACCCTGGGGCCGAAGGAGGCCCATGCGTGGACGGTGAGGCGGGGCGCCACCGCACCGGAGGCCGCCGGGAAGATCCATTCGGACATGGAGCGGGGATTCATCCGGGCGGAGATCGCTCCGATCGGCGAGGTCGTGGCCGCAGGCGGATGGGACGCGGCGAAGCGGGCGAACCTGGTCCGGGTCGAGGGTCGCGACTACGTGATGGCCGAGGGCGACGTGATGGTGGTCCGCTTCTCGGTGTGAGCGGAACGCCACGGGGTTCGTCGGGAGGTGGGGGAAAAGATGCGGGGCTCCGGCAAGGGGGGAACCGGAGCCCCGCGATGCCCTTCGTACGAAGAGCACGACAGGGGGTTTTCTTCGGGTGCGGGCTGCCAGGGTCCGCCTCGCACACCCCTGCCGTTGGGGTTGGGGGTGCCGGCGATGTGGGGGGCATCACCGACGCATAGGATCATACACCCTCGCATGTGACGTGTGCAACCGGTCGTTCCGACGGGCGGCACGGGCACGGAAGCCGGTAGGATCGGAGGAGCCGACGACCCGGCGCGGGAGAGTCCCCCGACCACGGGGGCGCCGAAGGTGCAACCTCCCCGGAATCTCTCAGGCACAAAGGACCGTGCCGGCGAGGCGATGCTGGAGAAGGCGTGATGGCGCCGCCGAAGGAGCAAGCCCCCACGGGGGTGAAACTCTCAGGTGAACGAGGACAGCAGGGGAGCAACCGACCAAGGGGTGAGGATGCTGGACCCGAGAACGTTCACCGACCGACATGTCGGCCCCCGGCCGTCCGACCTCGAGACCATGCTCGCCGTCGTGGGAGCCGACTCCCTCGAAGACCTCATCGATCAGGCCGTCCCGGCGGGGATCCGATCCGAACGTCCCCTGGAGCTCCCCGAGCCCCTCGACGAAGTGGAGGTGCTCGCCGAGCTGCGTGGCATCGTCGGCAGGAACCGGGTCCTCCGTTCCCTCATCGGACTGGGGTACCACGACACCATCACCCCGCCGGTGATCCGGCGGAACGTGCTCGAGAACCCGGCCTGGTACACGGCGTACACCCCGTACCAGCCCGAGATCAGCCAGGGACGCCTCGAAGTGCTGCTCACGTTCCAGACGATGGTGGAGGACCTCACCGGCATGGACGTCGCCAACGCCTCGGTGCTGGACGAGGCGACGGCCGCCGCCGAGGCGATGGCGATGGCCCACCGCATCTCGAAGGGAGGGGGCCGGATCTTCTGGGTCGACGCCGATACCCATCCCCAGACGATCGCGGTCATCGAGACCCGGGCCCAGGCCCACGAGTTCGAGGTGAAGGTCGCCGACCCCGACGACTTCGACCTGAGCGACGCCTTCGGGATCCTCCTCTCCTATCCGGGATCGTCGGGTCGGATCCGCTCCCACGAGGCCCTCGTGGCCGAGGCCCGAACCGCCGGGGTGGTGACCGCGGTGACGACCGACCTGCTCGCCCTCACGTTGCTCCGTCCCCCCGGAGAATGGGGAGTCGACATCGTCGTCGGCTCCACCCAGCGGTTCGGCGTCCCCCTGTGGTTCGGGGGACCCCACGCCGCCTACGTGGCGACGCGGGACCGTTACGTCCGGACCCTCCCCGGCCGTCTCGTCGGCGTGTCCCGGGATGCGGCCGGTCGTCTCGCCTTCCGGCTCACCCTGCAGACCCGGGAACAGCACATCCGACGGGAACGGGCCACGTCGAACCTCTGCACCGCCCAGGTGCTGCTGGCGGTCGTCTCGGCGCTGTACGCGTGCTGGCACGGACCCGACGGCCTGAAAGCCATCGCCGAGGCGATCCACCGGCTCACCGGCCGCTTCGTGGCCGGGATCCGGAGAGCCGGCCTCGAACCCGAATCCGACACCTGGTTCGACACCGTCACCGTGACCGTCCCCGGACGGGCCGACGAGGTGCTGGTCGCTGCCCGTGACCGCGGCATCAACCTCCGGAGGGTGGACGCCGACCGGGTGGCGGTGGCCTTCGACGAGACCTGTGACGAGCAGGTGGTGGGTGAGGTCCTCGCCGCCTTCGGCGCAGATGCGGACGCCGCGGCAGAGACGGGGATCCCCCAGGACCTCCGGCGGAGCTCCTCCTATCTGACCCACCCGGTGTTCCACCGGTACCACTCCGAGCATGAGATGCTGCGCTACCTCCGCCGACTCGCCGACGCCGACCTGGCGCTGGACCGGACGATGATCCCCCTCGGTTCGTGCACCATGAAGCTCAACCCCACCACGGCGATGGAGCCGATCTCCTGGCCGGAGATCACCGGTCTGCATCCCTTCGCCCCCCTGGACCAGTCCGAGGGCTACCGGGAGCTGATCGACCAGCTCTGCGGGTACCTGGCCGAGATCACCGGCTACGACGCGTTCACCGTCCAGCCCAACTCCGGAGCCCAGGGCGAGCTGGCCGGGCTGCTGATGATCCGCGCCTACCACCGGAGTCGCGGGGACGACCAGCGGACCGTGTGTCTCATCCCGTCTTCCGCCCACGGGACCAACGCCGCGTCGGCGGCGATGGCGGGGATGGAGGTGGTGGTGGTCGCCTGCGACGAGGAAGGGAACGTCGACGTCGACGACCTCGCCGCCAAGGCGGAGCAGCACTCCGAGCGGTTGGCCGCGCTCATGGTGACCTACCCGTCGACGCACGGGGTCTTCGAGGCGCGGATCGTGGAGATCTGCGACATCGTGCATCGGCATGGGGGACAGGTCTACGTGGACGGCGCCAACCTGAACGCCCTGGTGGGGGTGGCACGGCTCGGTGAGCTCGGAGCCGACGTCTCCCATCTGAACCTCCACAAAACCTTCGCCATCCCTCACGGTGGTGGCGGGCCGGGGGTCGGGCCGGTGGGGGTGAAGGCCCACCTCGCGCCCTTCCTCCCCAATCATCCCCTCGTCCCCGAGGCGGGCCCGGCGACGGGGATCGGGCCGGTCGCCGCCGCC
>JALSJV010000023.1 GCA_026989215.1 Acidimicrobiia bacterium
CGGAGCACTCATGACCGACGACCGCCACCCGCCCCTCCCCCGCACCGAGCGGAGCGACGCCCCGCTGTACCTGGCCCGCTACCTGGAACGCCAGAAGCAGGGCGACGCGCCGGAGCCAGAAGACGACCCCAACGTTCCCCTCTATCTCCGCCAGTTCCGTCAGCGCCGGGAAGGCCCCTCACCGGAGTCCCTTCCGCCCCTGTACCAGCGGGCCGACCTCGGGATGCAGCAGGCGCTGAGCGAGGACAACCGCAACAAGGAGATCGCCGCACCCCCCGAGGCCCGGCCCCGGATCTCCAACGAGATCTACCTGGTCCGCCACGGCGAGACCCAGGGGTACTCCACGGAGTCCGGCCTCACCCCGCTGGGCGTCTGGCAGGCCCACACCTACGGGCACACCCTCGCCAAGCGCGTGAAGGACGGCGAGAGCGTCGTCGTCGCCCACGCCCCGACCAACCGGGCGGGCCAGACCGCCGAGAACCTCCACCGTGGCCTCGTCGACGGGCTCGCCATGTTCGAGAAGGACGTCAAGGTCCACGACCCCGAACCCATGGTGGAGTTCCGGAACTTCCAGGTGGCGACCCCCGACGGACTGAGAGACGTCACCTCCGCCTTCCGCCGCTACTACTCGCTCCTGGAGGAGTTCGAGCGGATGGCCCTCGGAGACCGTCCGATGTGGCTGGTGGAGGTCGACCGCTTCTGGAGGACCCAGGTGGGCGGCGGCGATCCGATCCAGCACTGGCTGACCGTCCCGATGATGCACTTCGAGCCCCCCGCCATGTGCGTGCGCCGATTCTGGCTGGGTCTGCAACGCCTCGCCGCCGACCATCCGGGAGCCCGGCTCGTGGTGGCGACCCACTCCGGGCCGATCCGCGCCTTCGCCATCTGGGCCTTCGGCTACGACCCGGGAGAGCCCTACAACACCGAGCACGTCCGCGTGAAGCTCATGGAGGGGGGCTCGGAAGCGCTCGTCACCTATCGGAACCGGGTGCAGGAGGTCCACGTCCCCGAGGTGGCGTCCCTCCCCACCTGGGAGCCCTACGACCTGGACTGGGAGCCGCCGGGAGGTGAGCAGGGATGAGGGAGTTCATCCTCTGGTTCGACGAATACCACGAGTCCGACAAGCCCCGGGTGGGAGGCAAATGCGCCAGCCTGGGCGAGCTCATCGCCGCCGAACTGCCGGTACCGCCCGGATTCGCCGTCACCGTCGAGGCCTACGACACCCTCCGCGACGACGGCGACCTCCGGTTCAAGGTCCGCCGAGCCCTCGCCGAGATCGACCTCGACGATCCCGACTCGCTGGAACGGACCAGCCGCTACGTCCGGAAACTCATCGAATCCGTCGAGATGGACCACGGGGTCGTCGCCGCGATCCGGGAGTCCTACCAGCGCCTCTGCGAGACCTGCGGGATCGGCGACGTCCCCGTCGCCGTTCGCTCCTCCGCCACCGCCGAGGACCTGCCCGACGCCAGCTTCGCCGGCCAGCAGGACACCTTCCTGTGGGTGCGGGGCGCCGACGCCGTCGTGCGCGCCGTGCAGAAGTGCTGGTCCAGCCTGTTCACCGCCCGGGCGATCAGCTATCGGCACGAGACCGGACACGACCACGAGGTGATCTCGATGGCCGTCGCCGTCCAGAAGATGGTTCATCCCAAGGCGGCCGGTGTCGCCTTCACCCTCAACCCCACCGACGGCGACCGGTCCCAGATCGCGATCGACTCGTCCTGGGGTTTCGGCGAGGCCGTCGTCTCCGGCGAGGTCACCCCCGACAACTTCCTGGTGGACAAGGTGCTCTTCGAGATCACGAAACGCACCATCTCCCCGAAGGCGATCGAGTACGTCCTCAACGGCTCCGGCATCGTGGAGAAGGCCGAGGTCCCCGCGGACCGTCGCCTCGCACCCAGCCTCGACGACCACGAGATCGTGGCGGTGGCGAAGATGGCGAAACGAGCAGAGCGCCACTATGGACGTCCCCAAGACATCGAATGGGCGATCGACCGGGACCTCCCCCAGGGCTCCGACGTGGTGCTGTTGCAGTCCCGACCCGAGACCGTGTGGAGCCGCAAGCCGCCCCGCCGCGTGGCCCGGCCCGGCCAAGGGCTCCTCGACGGGATCGTCTCGACCCTGCTCTCCCCCGTTCACACCCGTGACCGTTCGGCGACGACGGAGGGCTCGGACATGTAGCGAATGGTGGGCAGGAGACGGGGCACGCACGGAAACGCACGAGGAGGAGGAGCACATGGCAGAACGACGGTTCCCGAGTCCATTCGAAGTGGAAGGTCCCGCAGGGGCAGAAGGCTGGGAGGAGCTCTACACCTACTCCCTCCCCTTCAGTGAGGACCGGCGCAGCTACGAAGAGTCGGTCTTCTGGTTCCAGGATGGCATCCACTGGCCCGACCCCCTCACCCCCTGGGACGCCACCTGGTACGAGTACGCGATCGCGTCCCTGTCCCAATACAACACCCGCCACTACCTCATCCCGCCCGCCCTCGGGATCGACTACCGGGTGCTGTACGGGTACGCCTACCTGACCCCGGTGCCGGTCACCGACCCGGCGGAGATCGAGGCGAGGGTGCCCCAGTTCATGGAGCGGGCAGGGTTCTACTTCATGAACTGGAACGACCTCTACGACCGATGGGTCGCCAAGATCAAGGACCTCATCGCCGAGATGGAGGCGATCACCTTCGAGCCCCTCCCCGAGAAGGAGGAGATGGAGGTCATCACCGAAGGGCGCGGCATGGGTTCGGGCCTGAAGATCCAGGAGGACTACCGCAACCTCCTCAATCTCGCCCTGAAACTGTGGCAATACCATTTCGAGTTCCTCAACCTGGGGTACGCCGCCTACCTCGACTTCTTCGGGTTCTGCAAGGAGGCCTTCCCCAACATCCCCGACCTGGCGATCGCCAAGATGGTCGCCGGGGTGGAGGTGGACCTCTTCCGCCCCGACGAGGAGCTGAAGAAGCTCGCCGAGAAGGCGGTCGAGCTGGGGGTGGAGGACGCCTTCGACGCCCCGAGCGCTGCCGAGGTGTTCGCCCGCCTGGAGGGGACGCCCTGGATGGACGCCTGGAACGAGGCCAAGTACCCGTGGTTCAACTTCTCCACCGGCGGCGGCTTCTACCACCAGGACAAGATCTGGATCGACCATCCGGAGATCCCCCTCGGCTACATCAAGAACTACATCGCCAAGATCAAGGCCGGTGAGGACATCCACCGTCCCCTGGAGGAGCTCCGGGCCGAGCGTGACCGGGTCGTCGCCGAGTACGAGGCGCTCCTCGAGACCGACGAGGACCGCGAGGCCTTCCAGCAGAAGCTCGGACTGGCTCGCACCGTGTTCCCCTACGTGGAGAACCACAACTTCTACGTCGAGCACTGGAGCCACTCGGTGGTGTTCCGCAAGATGCGGGAGCTCGGGAACGTCTTCGTGAAGGAGGGCTTCCTCGAGTCCGTCGACGACGTCTTCTACATCAAGCGGGACGAGATCAACGAGGCGCTCTGGGACATGTACTCGGCATGGGCGGTGGGGACGTCGCCCCGCGGCACCGAGTACTGGCCCCGGGAGATCGCCCGACGCAAGCGAATCCTCGACGCCTGCAAGCAGTGGAGCGCTCCCCCGGCGCTGGGCGAGCCGCCCGAGGTCGTCACCGAGCCGTTCACGATCATGCTCTGGGGGATCACCTCGGACTCGATCAACATGTGGCTCGGAGCCGGAGACGGCGACGGCGGTGGCGACCTCAACGGGTTCGCCGCCTCCCCCGGCGTGGCCGAGGGTCCCGCCCGGGTGATCCTCAGCCCCGACCAGATCGGTGAGCTGCAGCCGGGCGAGATCCTGGTGGCGCCGATCACCGCCCCGAGCTGGGCACCGGTGTTCGGGAAGATCTCGGCGGCGGTGACCGACATCGGCGGGATGATGTCGCACGCGGCGATCGTCTGCCGGGAGTACGGCCTGCCCGCCGTGACCGGGACCGCCTTCGCCACCACCACCATCCGGAACGGGACCCGGATCCGGGTGGACGGCTCCACCGGGACCGTCACCATCCTCGACTGAGGTGCCCGACTTCCGACCGCCCGCTCCGGTGGGCGGTCGGCGGACCGGCATCACGATCGGGAGGAACCATGCTCAGCAAGGAACAGAACGAAGCCCTCACCAGGGTGGGACCGGGCACGCCGATGGGCGAGCTGCTGCGACGCTACTGGTATCCCGTCGCCTTCGTCCGCGAGCTCGACGAGTGGCCCATCAAGAAGGTGCGGCTCCTCGGCGAGGACTTCGCCCTCTGGAAGACCCCCCAGGGCGGCTACGGGATCATGCAGGAGCGGTGCCCCCACCGCCACGCCTCGATGGTGTACGGCGTCGTCGAGGAAGGCGGCCTGCGCTGCGGCTACCACGGGTGGCTCTTCGACTGCGAGGGCAACTGCACCGACCAGCCCGCCGAACCGGAGAAGTCCACCTTCAAGGACAACGTGAAGGCCCAGGCCGGTAAGGCGCAGGCGCTCGGCGGCATGGTGTGGGTCTACATCGGGCCCGACCCCGCCCCCGAGCTGCCCCGGTTCGACGTCTACGTCGACGAAGGCTTCAAAGACGTCGGGCATTCGATGCTCCCCTGCAACTGGCTCCAGATCATGGAGAACTCGGTGGATCCCCACCATGTGGAGTGGCTGCACGGCCGCTACTTCCAGTTCGTCGGCGAGCAGAAGGGTTTCCTCGCCCCGCCCGCCTTCCAGAAGAAGCATGTGAAGGTCGGGTTCGACCCGATGGAGTGGGGGATCCTGAAACGCCGGGTGCTCGAAGGCCAGAGCGAGCAAGACGACGACTGGGCGGTGGGTCATCCCCTCGTCTTCCCCTACTGCATGCGGGTCGGCGGGGCCGGGATCGACCAGATGCAGATCCGCGTCCCCATCGACGACACCCACACGTGGGCGCTCTTCTACGCCAACCACCATCCCGACGGCCTCGACGAGTACCCGGACCAGGTCTATCCGACGGACTACGAGTACCAGTGGATCGACGACCAGGGCAACTTCATCGTCGACTACATCGAAGGTCAGGACGTGATGGCCTGGGTCACCCAGGGCGACATCACCGACCGGACCGCCGAGCACATCGGCAAGTCGGACATCGGCGTGGTGATGCTGCGGAGGATGTTCCGGGAGCAGATGGCCCTCGTCGCCGAAGGGAAGGACCCGACCGTGGGTTTCACCCGCGAGCCCCACGACCGGATCGAGCTCCCCTGCGAGAAGAACAAGTTCGGCGCGGGCGTGGATTTCGCCCTCGCCTGGCTGGAGATGGGGTCGAGCCGCTACTCACCGGCCCTCGACATCCTGAAGAAGCTGCACATCCAGGCGGCGGCGGCCCGCGGGGAGCTGCCCGGCCAGCACACCGTGGACACGCCGGGCCAGTAGGGTTCGCCCATGGTCGCCCTCCGCGACTACCCGAACCATGTCGAGCCGCCGGATCCGGTCCCGGACCGGCGGCTCACCGGCGTCCACTGGTGGGATCCGGACCGTCTCCGCCACCTGGCCGACCTCCCCCGCCACTGTCCTGCCTGCGGGGCGGAGCTGACCGGCGACGGCGGCATCTCGGTGGAGTACTGGGAGGCCGACCATCGGGTGTACCACACCTGGTGCCGGAGCTGCGGGTGGACGGGCGACATCATCCGGGTCCACCGGATGATCGGCCACGAACCCGACTGACCCCCTCCCCGTTTTGGCACCCAGATCGCGCGTCATACGCGACATCCCGGTGCCAAAACCAGCGTGGCGCCGGGAACCGACCCGTTTTGGCACCCAGATCGCGCGTCATACGCGACATCCCGGTGCCAAAACCGGGTGGTGGGTCAAGTCAGGACCCGAAGGATCTCGGTGACGATCCGTTCCCGATCGGCGTCCGAGAGGTTCGAGCCCGACGGCAGGCAGAGGCCCGACTCGAACAGCCTCGCCGACACCCCGGACCCGACGAACCTGTACCCGGCGAACACCGGCTGGAGGTGCATCGGCTTCCAGACCGGGCGCGCCTCGATGTCGAGGGACTGCAGGTGGAGCCTCACGTCCTCCCGGGTCGCTCCTGCCGCGTCGGGGTCGATCGTGAGGGCCGTGAGCCAGAAGGTCGAACGGCCCCCCGCGATCTCCGGCATGAACCGGATCCCCGGCACCTTCCCCAACGCCTCCTCGTAGAAGGCCCGGTGTGACCGCCTCCGCTCCACCCGCCGGTCGAGGTCGGCGAGCTGGGACCGACCGAGGGCGGCGAGGAGGTTGGAGAGCCGATAGTTGTACCCGATCGCCGAGTGCTGGTAGTGGGGCGCGGGGTCCCGAGCCTGGGTGGCGAGGAAACGGACGCGTTCCGCCTCGGCGGCGTCGTCGGTGACGAGGGCGCCGCCGCCGCTGGTCGTGATGATCTTGTTCCCGTTGAAGGACAGGATCCCCATCCGCCCGAAGCTCCCCGCCGGGTGGTCCCGATAGAGAGCGCCGAGCGCTTCGGCGGCGTCCTCG
>JALSJV010000024.1 GCA_026989215.1 Acidimicrobiia bacterium
GTGCCGCAGTGCGCGGCCTGCGGCGCGTGGCTCCTGAGGGGGAAGTACCCCACGCCGTGAGGCGTGGGGGGATGGGGGTGCCGCAGTGCGCGGCCTTTTGCCCCCCTCCCCCTCGCTTCGCTCGGGTACTCCCCCCGCTCCGGCGGGGGGAGAACTCGTGCCTGCCGTGAGGCGTGGGGGGATGGGGGTGGGACGGAGCAGCGGATTCGGCATCTACAATGCCGGTTCCCCTAGTGCGGACCAGGATGTCCATCTCGCTCGACACCATCGTCAACCTGTCCAAGCGGCGCGGGTTCGTGTTCCCGTCGTCGGAGATCTACGGCGGGCTGCGCTCCGCCTACGACTATGGGCCCCTCGGCACCGAGCTGCTGCGGAACGTGAAGAACGAGTGGTGGCGTGCTCTGGTGCAGCTCCGTCCCGACGTGGTGGGGATGGACTCGGCGGTCATCCAGTCCCGGCAGGTGTGGGTGGCGTCGGGGCACGAGCAGGTGTTCACCGATCCCCTCGTGGAGTGCAGGAACTGCCATCAGCGGTTCCGCCAGGACAAGCTCGACGATCCCGACCAGTGCCCCAACTGCGGGCTGCGGGGACAGTTCACCGAGCCCCGTCAGTTCAACCTCATGTTCCGGACGTTCATGGGTCCGGTCGAGGCCGAGGAGAACCTCGTGTATCTGCGGCCGGAGACCGCCCAGGGGATCTTCATCAACTACGAGAACGTGCGTCGCACCTCCCGGCTCAAGCTCCCCTTCGGGATCGCCCAGATCGGCAAGTCGTTCCGCAACGAGATCACGCCGGGTCAGTTCGTGTTCCGCACCCGGGAGTTCGAGCAGATGGAGATGGAGTTCTTCTGTCGACCCGAGGAGAGCAGCCGCTGGTTCGAGTACTGGGTGGAGGCCCGGCGGCAGTGGTACCTCGACCTCGGGATGACCGAGGAGCATCTGCGGATCCGGCCTCACACCGAGGACGAGCTGTCCCACTATTCGGCGGCGACGGTGGACGTGGAATATCTGTTTCCCTGGGGTTGGGACGAGTTGGAGGGGATCGCCAACCGTACGGACTTCGACCTGCGCCAGCATGCGGAGCACTCCGGGGTCGACCTCCGGTACTTCGACGAGCAGACGGGGGAGCGGTTCTTCCCTCACGTCATCGAGCCGGCCGCCGGTGCCACCCGCACCACCTTCGCCTTCCTCATCGACGCCTACACCGAGGAGGAGGTGCGGGGGGAGACCCGGGTGGTGCTGCGCCTCCACCATCGGCTCGCCCCCTACAAGCTGGCGGTGCTGCCGCTGTCCAAGAAGCCGGAGCTCGTCGAGCCCGCGGCGAAGCTCGCCGATTCCCTGCGTCCCCACTGGATGCTGGAGTTCGACGTCACCCAGTCGATCGGCCGTCGGTATCGGCGTCAGGACGAGATCGGGACTCCCTACTGCATCACCTTCGATTTCGACTCGTTGGAGGACCACGCGGTGACGGTGCGGGATCGCGACACGATGCTCCAGGATCGGGTCTCGATCGATCGGCTCGTCGACTACCTCCGGGAGCGGCTCGAGGCCTGACCTCACCGATTCTTCATCCTCTCCGAACTCGACGCTCATCGCCGCCGGGGAAGCTCGGGGGATGCGGAGGCGACGATGAGAAGGATCCTCGTCGGTGCCGTCGTTGCGCTGGGTGTGGCGCTCGGGGGCGGTGCCCTGGGGCTCTTCGGCGGCGGCGGGGAGTCGTCCTCCCCGGCGCCGACCGTGGCCCCGGTGGGCGGCGACGGGCTGGTGCAGTTCGTCTTCACCGCTGAGACCGTCGCCGGTTTCGTCGTGACCGAGGAGCTGCGGGGCTCCCCCAACGTGGTCGTCGGGATCTCCGATCGGGTGGTGGGGCGGGTGGCCGTCGACCCCTCGGATCCGGCATCGGTCCGGTTGGGCGAGATCCTGGTCGACGCCCGTGCCTTCGACACCGGTTCGGGGCTGCGGGACCGAGCGTTGCGGGGCCTCATCCTCGAGACCGACGCCTTCCCGTTCATCGTCTTCACCCCGACCCGGGTCGAGGAGCTGGAGACGCCGGCGGAGGGGGTGACCGCCACCGTCGTGGGGGATCTGACGGTCCGGGGCGTGACCCGTCCGGTGTCCTTCGCCGTGACGGTCGCGTTGGAGGGGGATCGGCTCGTCGGGTCGGCCGAGGCGACGGTGTCCCGGTCCGATTTCGGTGTGGAGATCCCGTCGGTTCGAGGCGTGGCCAACGTCACCGACACGGTGGAGCTCTTCATCGAGTTCGTCGCCCGGCGCACCTGACCGCCAGGTCCGGGCCGCTGGTATGTTCACCGGGGTGTACCGTCGCGAGGACATCGACAGGGTCCGGGCCGCCACCAACATCGTCGACCTGGTCGGGGCCGTCACCACCGTGAAACGGGTGGGCAGGACGTACAAGGCGATCTGCCCGTTCCATCAGGAGAAAACCCCGTCGATGTCCCTCGACCCGGCCCGGGGGCTCTACCACTGTTTCGGGTGCGGGGTCGGCGGCGACGTGTTCACCTTCGTCCAGGAGACCCAGGGCCTCGACTTCAACGAGGCGGTCGAGCTTCTCGCCTCCCGCGCCGGGATCCACCTGGAGGCAGATCCGGGGGCGGCGAGACGGCGGGGGGAGCGGGAACGGCTGGTGGAGGCGGTTCGGCTGGCGGTGGACGTCTACCGCAGGCGCCTCAAGACGGCTCCCGACGCCGGACCTGCCCGGGCCTATCTCCGCAGCCGGGGGTACGGAGCCGAGGTGGTGGACGAGTTCAAGATCGGGTACGCGCCGGAGGTCGAGAGTCGGGACGAGCTGGTGCGGGAGTTACGGGCGGCGGGGATCGCCGACCGGACGATGATCGACGCCGGGCTGGCCCGGCGCGGTCGGGGCGGACGCCTCTACGACTACTTCCGGGGCCGGGTGCTGTTCCCGATCTTCGACCTTCGGGGCGACCCGGTCGGGTTCGGAGGCCGGATCCTCGGGGACGGTCAACCGAAGTACCTGAACACCCCCGACACGCGGATCTACCAGAAGTCCCGGCTGCTGTACGGACTCGATCGGGCGAAACGGGAGATCGCCCGCCGGGGCTACGCGGTGGTGGTGGAGGGGTATACCGACGTCATCGCCATGCACCGGGCCGGGCTCGGGGTGGCGGTCGCCACCTGCGGGACCGCGTTGGGCGAGGAGCATTTCGATCTGCTGCGGCGGTTCTGTGACCGAGTGGTGCTCGCCTTCGACGCCGACCAGGCCGGGGCCGGGGCGGCGAAGCGGGCCGACGAGCTGGAGAACCCGGTCCGTCTCGATCTGGACGTGCGGGTGGCCGAGATGCCCCGGGGCCTCGACCCCGCCGACCTGGTGCAGGAGGGGAGGACCGAGGAGCTGGTGGGGGCGGTCGAGTCGGCTCGGCCCCTGCTCCAGTTCCTCATCGAACGGGAGCTGGCGCGCTTCGACCTGGCGGAACCGGAGAGCCGTGCCCGGGCGCTGCGGGCGGTGGCGCCCCGGGTGGCGCGGGTGGGCGACGAGGTGGCGAAGGCCGAGTACGTCCGGTTCGTGTCGATGCGGAGCGGGATCGACGAGGATCTGGTGTGGCGGGCCGTGGGCGGGCGGCCACGTCGGCGCAGGGTCGTGGAGACCCCGCGACGTCCGGCGGCGGCGGGTTCGCTTCGGGCCGAACGTGAGCTGCTGCGTCTCGTCATGGCCAACCCCGAGGATCTGGAGGGGACCGAGGTGACCGCGGAGCTGTTCTCGGATCCGACGGTGCTGCAGGCCTGGGAGCGGATCGAGACGCAGTGGAGGGAGGCGCCGCCGGGGACGGCGCTGCAGCTCCCCGTCGGCGACGATGCGGTGACGTCGCTGCTGCGCGAGCTCGCCTTCGACGACCGTCCGCTGGAGGACCCTCGGGAGCTGGTGGCTCGGCTCCGGCGGTTCAGGCTCGACGATCGGATCGACGTGCTGCGGGAGCGACTGGGGGCGTTGGATGCTTCCGATCCCGACTATGCGGAGACCTTCCAGGAGCTGATCCGGCTGGAGCAGCGCAAACGAGGCGGCGTCGATGGCGATGCGGGTTGACGTGGTGCGGTTCGGGACGAGCATTGGGGACGGTCCTGCGACGGGCGAGACGACTGCGCGCAGACGGTGGAAGAGTTGATACCGTTGGGCGTGAGAGCACGAGGCCGGGAGGCGGGTTGAGCACATCGATCGAGCAGATCGTCGAGGCGCTGGTACGCCGCGGCACCCAGCGGGGGTTCCTCACCGTGCACGAGGTCCAACAGGACCTGGTGGATGCCGAGGCTCCTCCGGAGTCTTTCGACCGGGTGGCGGAGGAGCTGCGGTCGAAGGGGATCACGATCGTGGAGGACGGCGAGGACGTCCTCGACCAGCCCCTCGACGACGACGAGCTGGTCGCCGTCTCCGATCCGGTGAAGATGTACCTGCAGGAGATCGGCCGGTACCGTCTCCTCGACGCCCAGCAGGAGGTGGAGCTGGCGATGCAGCTCGAGGCGGGCCGGAAGGCGGAGGCCCGGCTCAAGGAGGACCCGGACCTCTCGGAGGAGGACCGGCTGCTGTTGGAGCGGACGGTGCGGAAGGGCCAGGCCGCCCACGATCGCCTGGTGGAGGCGAACCTTCGCCTCGTCGTCTCGATCGCCCGCAACTACGTCGGCAGGGGCATGCCGATGCTCGACCTGATCCAGGAGGGCAACCTGGGGTTGATGCGGGCGGTGGACCGGTTCGACTACCGGAAGGGGTTCAAGTTCTCGACCTACGCCTCGTGGTGGATCCGTCAGGCGATCACCAGGGCGATCGCCGACCAGGCCCGCACCATTCGGGTGCCCATCCACGTGGTGGAGATGATCAACAAGCTCACCCGCACCCAACGCCAGCTCTCCCAGGAGCTGGGACGGGAGCCGACGATCGAGGAGATCGCCGCCGAGCTCGACGTCGAACCCGAGCGGGTCGACGAGCTGAGCCGCATCGCTCAGAGCCCGGTGTCGTTGGAGACCCCGGTGGGTGAGGAGGAGGACTCGACCCTGGGGGATTTCGTCGAGGATTCCGACGCCGAGGTGCCGGTGGAGGCGGCGACGTTCCGGCTGCTCCAGCAGTACCTGGCCCACGCCCTGGAAGGGCTCAACGAGCGGGAACGTCAGGTGCTCATCCTGCGTTTCGGTTTGGAGGATGGAAGGGTGCGGACCCTGGAGGAGGTGGGCGAGGTGTTCAAGGTGACCCGGGAGCGGATCCGCCAGTTGGAGACGAAGGCCCTCGCCAAGCTGCGCCATCCCCAGAACGCCCGAAGGCTCGAAGGGTTCCTGGAGGAGGGCTGATCAGACCCGTTCGGAGACGGCCCGGAGGCCGCCGGCTCCTGCGTCGAGGCCGTCAGCCACGGTGTCTCTGAGCAGGTCGACGAGGGCGGTTCCCTGGTCGAGGAGCTGCGCCACGGCGGGATGTTTGGCCGCGTCGGCGGCGAAGGACTTGATCTGTTCGTAGCGTTCGCGCCCTGCCCGGGCGCCGAGGACATACCCGACGGCCGCGCCGATCAACAATCCGGTTCTGAACTTCACGTCGCCTCCGGCTGGTCGACGGGGATTCTGGCACAACGCCGGTGAGGTCGGATCTCGGCCCTCTGGTACCATGCGGCGGCCTTCCGGGGTAGCTCAATCGGCAGAGCAGCGGACTGTTAATCCGTTGGTTGTGAGTTCGAGTCTCACCCCCGGAGCCTGTGGGATGTGTGGGGGTGTCCCGGTCCGTGGTGGGGGGTCGAGAGGCCGACCTGGGAGCTGTCGAGGGTCGGTGCCTCGGAGCCGGTCGCAGGCGTCCGGTAGGTCGCTCACCGATCACGCCCCCGTCGGTCCTCGGGTGGTGTCTCCGAGAGGTCACTCTCGTGTTGCATGTGGGGTGACAGCCCATGCGGGTCATGATCGGTCGTACTCCGCCGGCGTGTGGACTGGTGAGGATGCGGATCCGCTCCAGCGTGGTCGCTCTCATAGCGGTGCTTGCCTTGGCGCTGGCGGCGTGTGGTTCGCAGTCTTCGGCTGAGCCGACTCCGTCGGCGACGAGTGCGGTCGGGTCGTCTTCGACCCTGGTGGTCGGGACGGCCGATACGTCACCGGTCACCCCGGTGGGAGCGGCTCCGTCTGCGGGACCGGCGGTGTCGGCGGTGCCGGTGCCTTCGCCGGTGTTCCCGGGCCGGTGGGTGGGGGTCGTGTCGGATGGTGTGACGGTGACGGTGCGGGGGGTGGATGGCGGCGAGATCGCCGAGGTCGAGGTGCCGGTAGCCGTCGGGGAGGGCGGCACGTCGGTGGTCCGGGTGTTGATGCAGGATGGTGCGGTGGTGGTGGACACCTGCTGTGAGCCGGCGGCGGGTCGGTGGCTGCGGTGGCTGGTGGGTTCCGGTGATCTGGTGGAGGGCGCCTGGTTCG
>JALSJV010000025.1 GCA_026989215.1 Acidimicrobiia bacterium
GCCCCACACCCTGCGCCTGTTCCTCGAGGTGGGGCGGCGCAACTGGGCGCATTCGACCGGGACGGGGAAGGCGCTGCTGGCGCACCTCCCCGAGACCGAGCTGATGCAGCTCCTCGACGGCTGGGAGATGCCCGCCCTCACCCCCTACACGATCACCGATCCGGCGAGACTGGTCGAAGAGCTCCGGGAGGTCCGCCGACGGGGGTATGCACAGAACCTCCACGAGTCGGAGGTGGGGGTGCTCTCGGTGTCGGCCCCGATCCGGGACCGTTCGGGGAAGGTCGTCGCCGCCCTGTCGGTGGCCGGCCCGGCGCAGCGGATGCAGCCGGTCATGAACCAGATCACCTACGGGGTGATCGAGGCGGCGGCGTTGGCGTCTCGGCGGATGGGGTGCCCACGGTGATCGTCCCGCATCGGGGAACGCCATGCCGCATCGCGGGACGGGGGCGTTAGGGTCCGCAGCATGGACCCCGACGCACTCGCCCAGGCTCTCTACGACGCGCGGCGGACACGGGTGCCGATCCGTCCGCTGACCGAGACGGTCCCCGAGATGACCGTCGCCGACGCCTACGCCGTCCAGCAGCGGCTGGTCGAACGCCTCATGGCCGACGGTGACCGGTTGGTGGGCTTCAAGCTCGGTCTCACCTCCCGCCCCATGCAGGAGATGTTCGGGGTCGACCAGCCCGACTATGGGCCGCTGCTGTCGTCGATGGTGTTGAGCGACGGGGTCGAGGTCGACCTGGGTGGGTTCATCCAGCCGAAGATCGAGGCGGAGATCGCCCTCGTGCTGGAACGGCCCCTGCGGGGCCCGGGGGTGACGGGCGTGGAGGCCGCCCGGGCCGTCGGTGGTGCGGTCGCGGCCCTCGAACTCGTCGACTCCCGGATCGCCGACTGGAAGATCGCCCTCCCCGACACCATCGCAGACCTGGCGTCGTGCGGTGCCGCCATCCTGTCCTCCCGGATCGTGCCGGTGGACTTCGAACCGAGGTTGGTCGGCATGGTCATCGATCACAACGGTGCCGCCGTCGCCACGGGGGCCGGTGCGGCCGCCCTCGGGGATCCCCTGGCGGCGGTCGCCTGGCTCGCCAACACCTTGGCCCCCTACGACGTCACCCTGGAACCGGGGCACCTGATCATGACCGGTTCCCTCCACGCCGCCTTCGACGTCTCACCCGGAGACGTGGTACGTGCCGACTTCGACCGGCTCGGTTCGGTCTCGGTGAGGTTCCGATGAGGAGAGGAGCTCGATGACCAAGGTTCCCTGTGCCATCGTCGGGTCGGGCAACATCGGCACCGACCTGATGGAGAAGCTGGCCCGCTCCGAGATCCTGGAGCTCCGGGCGGTCGTCGGGATCGATCCCGAGTCGGAGGGTCTGCGACGAGCCCGGGAACGGGGCTTCGAGGCCACCCATGAGGGGGTCGACTGGCTCCTGGCCCGGGCCGACGAGTTCGAGCTCGTGTTCGAGGCCACGTCGGCCTGGGTGCATCGTCAGAACGCCCCACGCTACGAGGAGGCCGGTCTGCGGGCCATCGACCTCACCCCGGCGAAGCTCGGTCCGCTGGTCGTGCCTCCCGTGAACCTCGCCGCGCATCTCGACGCCCCCAACGTGAACCTCATCACCTGTGGAGGTCAGGCGACGGTGCCGATCGTGCACGCGGTGGCCCGGGTCGCCGACGTGCCCTACGCGGAGATCGTCTCGACCGTGGCTTCCCGGTCGGCCGGCCCCGGGACCCGCCAGAACATCGACGAGTTCACGAAGACCACGTCGAGCGCGCTGGTCGAGGTGGGCGGGGCGGCCTTCGGCAAGGCGATCATGATCCTCAACCCGGCGGAACCGCCGATCCTGATGAGGAACACCGTGTTCTGCGCCCTCGGGGACGGCTACGACCGCGACGCGGTGGCCTCTTCCATCCTGGAGGTGGTGGACGAGGTGGCGGCCTATGTCCCCGGCTACCGTCTCAAGGCCGAGCCGGTGTTCGAGGAGGACACCTTCCGCACGCCGGGCGGGACCGTCTCGGCACGGGTGGTGGCCCTGTTGGAGGTGGAGGGGGCCGGCGACTACTTCCCGCCCTACGCGGGCAACCTGGACATCATGACCGCCTCGGCCGTGCGGGTGGGCGAGGCGATGGCGTCGGCGGTGGTGGCGGCATGAGCGAACCGCGGTTCCGCCTCACCGACTCGACGCTACGCGACGGATCCCACGCCATCGCCCATCGCTTCACCGAAGACGAGGTGCGGCGGGTGGTCGCCGCCCTCGACGCGGCGGGAGTTCCGGTGATCGAGGTGTCCCACGGCGACGGCCTGGGAGGCTCCTCGTTCAACTACGGGTTCTCGGCCACCGACGAGATGGACCTGCTCCGGGTGGCGGTGGAGACGGCGACGCAGGCGAAGATCGCCATCCTGATGCTGCCGGGAATCGGGATCAGGGAGGATCTGCGAAGGGCTCGAGAGATCGGAGCCTCGGTCGCCCGGATCGCCACCCACTGCACCGAAGCCGACATCTCCGCCCAACACATCCGCCTGGCGAAGGAGCTGGGGATGGAGGCGGTCGGGTTCCTGATGATGGCCCACATGATCTCGCCGGCCGAGCTCCTCGAGCAGGCGAAGCTGATGGAGTCCTACGGGGCGGACTGTGTCTACGTCGTCGACTCGGCGGGGGCGATGACCATCGACGACGCCCGACGGCGGGTGGCGACCCTCAAGGCAGGGCTCTCCTGCGAGGTCGGGATTCACGCCCACAACAACCTGTCCCTCGCCGTCGCCAACTCGCTGGGCGCCCTCGAGGAGGGGGTCGATCAGGTGGACGGATGCACCACGGGCCTCGGAGCGGGCGCGGGCAACTGCCCCACCGAGATCCTGGTGGCCGCGTGCGAGCGGAGCGGCATCCCCACCGGCGTGGATCCCCTGGCGGTGATGGATGCGGCCGAGGAGGTGGTGCGGCCGATCAAACCGATCCAAGGCGTCATCGACCGCGACGGTCTGCTGCTCGGCTACGCCGGGGTCTACGGCTCGTTCCTGCTCCATTCGAAGCGGGCGGCGGAGCGGTACGGCGTCGACGCCAAGGACATCCTGTTGGAGCTGGGTCGCCGCAAGGTCGTGGGGGGCCAGGAGGACATGATCATCGACGTGGCGGTGGAGCTCCAGCGGAGGGCGGCGGAAGCGCAGGCGGCGGGATGATCGACGTCTCGGGGATGGCTCGACGGTTGGCGGAGGCGGCGGAGCGTCGAGAGGCGACGACGCCCCTCACCGAGGCCGTGGACCTCGACGTCCCCACCGCCTACAGGATCCAGGACGAGCTGGTGGCGCTCGCCGTCGGCGGCGGGGCGACGGTCACGGCCGCCAAGCTCGGTCTGACGAGCGTCGCCAAGCAGCGCCAGATGAACGTGGAGGAGCCGCTCTACGGCTGGCTCACCGACCGGATGGCGCTGGACCGGGGCGAGCCCCTCGAGGCCGACCGCTACATCCAGCCTCGGGTCGAGCCCGAGATCGCGTTCCTGACCGGCGCCGAGCTGGCCGGCCCGGGAGTGACCGCCACCGACGTGCTGGCGGCGACCATGGCGGTGACCGTCGCCATCGACGTGTTGGACTCCCGATACGCCGGGTACCGGTTCACGCTCCCCGACGTGGTGGCCGACAACGCCTCGGCGGCGGGTTATCTCCTCGGCGATCCTCGTGATCCCACCGGCCTCGATCTGCGCACGATCGGCTGCGTGTTCTGGAAGAACGGGGAGGTGGTCGCCACGGCCGCGGGGGCGGCGGTGCTCGGGCATCCGGCGGCGGCGGTGGCGTGGTTCGTGCGGAAACTGGCCGAGCGCGACCGCACCCTCCCGGCGGGCAGTGTCGTCCTCGCCGGGGCCTTGACCGCCGCCGTGGCGATCGGCCCGGGAGATGCGGTGCGGGTCGAGCTCGACCATCTGGGGGCTCTCGATCTGTCATGTCGATAGACGTCGCATCGTCGGCTGCGGAGCTGCACGCCGCCCGCCTCGAAGGGCGCACCGTCCCCACCCTCACGTCCCGTCACCCCGACATGACCCGCGAGGACGCCTACGCCATCCAGCGGGCCGGGATCGAGCTGCGGCTGGAGGCGGGGGAGCGGCGGATCGGGGGCAAGCTCGGGTTCACGAGCCGGGCCATGCAACGGGCCATGGGGGTCGACCGGCCGAACTACGGGATCCTCACCGACGCCATGGTGATCCTCGACGGTCGGGTCCGGCTCGACGACCTCATCCACCCGAAGGTGGAGCCCGAGATCGCCTTCGGGCTCGACACGGATCTCTCCCCGGCCGCGACCGCCTTCGACGTCCTCGCCGGCACCGCCTGGGTGGCCCCATGTCTGGAGGTGGTGGACTCCCGGTACGAGGGTTTCCGGTTCGAGCCGTTCGACAACATCGCGGACAACTCGTCGGCGGCGTGTCTCGCGTTGGGAGAGCCCCGGAGCCCAGACGAGCTCGACCTGCGGTTGGTGGGTCTCGCCCTGTACGACGACGGCGTCCTCCGTGCCACCGCCGCCGGGGCCGCGGCGCTCGACCATCCGGCGGCGGCGGTGGCGTGGATGGCTCGTCACCATCCCCTCCGGGCAGGCGACGTCGTCATCTCCGGAGGACTCACCGCACCCGTGGATCTCCGTCCCCACCAGGTCGTGACGGCCGAATTCGACCGGTTGGGGAGGATCAGCATCTCCACCGAGTGAAGGAGCGACCATGCCATTGGTGCACATCGACATGATGAAGGGACGGCCACCGGAGAGGATCGAGCGGATGATCGCCGCCGTCTCGGAGGCGATCGCCGAGACCCTCGACGCTCCGATCTCCACGGTGCGGGTCGTCGTCAACGAGATGGAACCCCACCAGTACGGGATCGGCGGCAAGCCCTACCCGGTCGTCGTGGAGGAACGGCGGCGCGCCCAGGAGGCCGGCCGATGAGGGAGATCCTCCATTTCATCGACGGCGAGTTCGTCCCCTCCGAGGACGGCGCCACCTTCGAGTCGGTGACGCCGATCGACAACACGGTGATCGCCCGGGTCGCCTTGGGAGGGACCGCCGAGGTCGATCGGGCCGTGGCCGCGGCACGACGTGCGTTCCCGGAGTGGGCCGGGATGGGGCCCGAGGCTCGGAGGGAGCTCCTGATGCGGGTCGCCGACGGCATCGAGGAGCGACTCGACGAGCTCGCCGAATGGGAGACCAGGGACATGGGCAAGCCGATCACGGCCGCCCGGACCAAGGACATGCCCCGCTCCGCATACAACTTCCGGTTCTTCGCCGACTACGCGGTGCAGGCCGGCACGAAGGCGTGGGACAAACCCTGGGACGGGGTGTTCACCTACGAGCTCCGGGAGCCCCTGGGCGTGGTGGGCTCGATCTCGCCGTGGAACTTCCCACTCATGCTGCTGACCTGGAAGGTGGCGCCTGCCCTGGCCTTCGGCTGCACCGTGGTGGCGAAACCCGCCGAGCAGTCACCGATCACGGCTTCGCTGCTGGCGGAGATCTGTCGGGACGTGGGGATGCCGCCGGGGGTGTTCAACGTGGTCCACGGATACGGCCCCGAGTCGGCGGGGGAGGCGCTCACCACCCATCCCGACGTCGACGCCATCACCTTCACGGGGGAGTCGAACACGGGGCGGGCGATCATGGCGGCCGCCGCCCCGACCATGAAGAAGCTCTCCTTCGAGATGGGAGGGAAGTCGGCGAACATCGTCTGCGCCGACGCCGACCTGGACGCCGCGGTGGCGGGGTCGCTGCGCGGAATCTTCGTGAACCAGGGCGAGGTGTGTCTGGCGGGCAGCAGGCTGTTGGTTCAGCGCCCGATCTACGAGGAGTTCCTGGCCCGTCTCGTCGAAGGGGCCGAGGCATGGAAGGTGGGCGATCCCCTCGATCCTTCGACACAGATGGGGCCGCTCGTCTCCGAGGAGCATCTGGAGAAGGTCCTCTCGTACATCGAGCTCGCCCAGGAGGAGGGGGCGAAGCTGGTCACGGGCGGGCATCGCCTCGTCGACGGGGAACTCGCCGAGGGCAACTACGTCGCCCCCACCATCTTCGCCGACGCCGACAACTCGATGCGGGTGTGCCAGGACGAGATCTTCGGCCCGGTGGAGATGGTGATGCCCTTCGACGAGGTGGAGGAGGCCATCGAGATCGCCAACCAGTCCCGGTACGGGCTGGCGGGCATGGTGTGGACGAGGGATCTCGACACGGCGCACCGGGTCGCCCGGGAGGTACGGACGGGGACGATGTGGGTGAACTGCTTCTTCGTACGTGACCTGCGGGCGCCTTTCGGCGGTTACAAGGACTCCGGTCTCGGCCGGGAGGGCGGCGACTACAGCTACGAATTCTTCACGGAGTCGAAGGCGGTCGTGATGAAGCTCGACGGTTGAGGTGATGCGAGTACGGGTCGGACGGATCGACGAG
>JALSJV010000026.1 GCA_026989215.1 Acidimicrobiia bacterium
GCCCCCGTCCGATGCCGTGAACCCTTACACCCCGCCCATGTCCGAAGCGCCACATATCTCATCTCGTATGAATCCGCGTGGCACGCGACCTGGGTCCAAAGGTCGCCGAGGCGTCAGAAAATGATTGACATTCCGTCTCCGCCTCTAACCTGGCCGCAGCGGCGTCGACGGTGAGGAGACGAGAGACCGTGGTGACAGGCCACGCCGACACCGAACAGCAGACCTGGGAAGACCGGCTCCGTGCCGTCGGTCTCCGAGTGACGCGGCCGCGGGTGCTCGTCCTCGACGCCCTCCGCCGCCACGGAGGCCATCGGTCCGCCGACGAGGTGGTCGAAGCCCTCCGTCGTCGCGGGACACCCGTCACCCGCGGCACCGTGTACAAGGTCCTCGCCGACGTGGTGGCCGCCGGGCTCGTCATGGTCGCCGACCACGGACCGGGACGGGCCGTCTACGAGATCGCCGACCTGTGGCACCACCATTTCGTCTGCCGACGGTGCGGGACCATCATCGACGTCCCCTGCATGGAGGGCGACAAGCCCTGTCTCCGGCCCGACGTCGCCGTCGGGGAGATCGACGAGGCCCAGGTCATCTTCCGGGGGATCTGCGACGCCTGCCGGGCCGGCGGGCCCCGCTGAGCGCCCTGGCCGGGTCGGAGCCTCCCCGACGGTCGCTAGCCTGGCCCCATGGACGCCGCGAACTACATCTGGATGGACGGCGAGATGGTTCCCTGGGCCGACGCCAAGGTCCACGTCCTCGCCCACGCACTCCACTACGGATCGGGGGTGTTCGAAGGGATTCGGGCGTACGAGACGCCGGAGGGAACCGCCGTCTTCCGCCTCACCGACCACATCGAGCGGCTGCATCGCTCGGCCCGCGCCTACGGGATCCCGATGACCCACCCGGTCGACACCCTCGTCGACGCCTGCAAGGAGATCGTGAGGGTGAACGAGCTGGAGTCGGCCTACATCCGTCCGATCGTCTTCTACGGCTACGGAGGGATGGCCCTCGACCCCTCCCCCTGCGAGGTCCAGACGGTGGTCGCCGCCTGGCGGTGGGGCGCCTACCTCGGTGACGAAGGCGTCCGACACGGGATCCGGGTCCGCATCTCGTCGTGGAGGAGGATCTCCCAGTCCAGCTTCGTGCCCACGGCCAAGGGGACCGGGCAGTATCTCAACTCGATCCTCGCCAAACAGGAGGCGCTCCGGACCGGCTACGACGAAGCCGTGATGCTCACCGAGGACGGGATCGTGTCGGAAGGGAGCGGCGAGAACATCTTCGTCGTCAGGGACGGTGCCGTCTCCACGCCCCCGGTCGGTGCCGGGATCCTCGACGGGATCACCCGGGCGTCGGTGACGAGACTCCTCGTCGACGACGGGATCGACGTGCAGGAGCGACCCATCACCCGCGGAGACCTCCTCGGAGCCGACGAGCTGTTCTTCACCGGCACCGCCGCCGAGGTGACCCCGATCAGGGAAGTCGACGACCGACCGATCGGGACCGGTGAGCCGGGTCCCGTGACCCGCCGCGCCCAGGAGCTGTTCACCGACGCCATCACCGGCAAGCTCGCCGCCTACCGTCATTGGCTCGAGTTCGTCTAGGAGGGGTCGATGGGTCAGGAGCCGAACATTCGTCTCAGCGTCGCCGACCTGCCTCGGGCCGAGCCGCAGCCGGACCCGCCTCGACGGTGGCGTCCGACCAGACCCGGGATGGTGACCTCGCCCGACCAGCGCCCCGACGGGCCCCTGTTCGGGCATCCGGGTCCCGACGCCGGCTGGGCGTACCGGGTGATCCGGGCCGAAGGGCTGCCCGAAGACCTGCCCGAGCTCCAGGAGGTGGTCGCCCAGCTCATGATCGCCCGCGCCTCCCATTTCGGACGGGCACCCACCCCAGAAGACCTCGAGGTGGCCCTGGCGATCCTCGGCTACGGCGTCGACTCCGACCACGCCGTCGAGCGGCGGCGGCGCTGGCTCGAAGCAGCCGCCCACGAGAAACCGCCGGGCGCCACCGCGCTGGCCGAAGTCGACCCGGAGCTGCTGGTGGAGAGTGCCGAACGGGTCCGGTACGCCCTCGGGCGCCATCCGTGAGCACGCGATGAAGATCGTCGGTATTCGTTCGGTGTCGCGTCGTGGGGTGGTGGCGCGATGAAGATCGTCGGTGTTCGTTCGGTGTCGCGTCGTGGGGTGGTGGCGCGATGAAGATCGTCGGTGTTCGTTCGGTGTCGCGTCGTGGGGTGGTGGCGCGATGAAGATCGTCCGGTTCAGATCGGGGGAGGACATCGCCTACGGTCTCGCCGAGGCCGAAGGCGTCACCGTGTATCGGGGCAGCCCCTTCGTGGCGTGGGAGCCGACCGAGACGCTGGTTCCGTGGGAACGGGTCCAGCTCCTCGCCCCGGTGCTGCCGTCGAAGATCGTGTGCGTCGGGAGGAACTACGCCGAGCATGCCGAGGAGCTCGGCAACGAAGTGCCCGCCGAGCCCCTGATCTTCCTCAAACCGGCGACCGCCGTCGTCGGACCGGACCGGCCGGTCGTTCATCCCCGGGTGTCGAACGAAGTCCACCACGAGGCGGAGCTGGCGGTGGTGATCGGCAAGGTGGCACGCCACGTCAAGGCCGAGGACGCCTCCCGGTATATCTTCGGCTACACCGCCGCCAACGACGTCACCGCCCGCGACCTGCAGCGGCGGGACCGAGGATGCTTCGGGCGGGCCAAGAGCTTCGACACCTTCTGTCCCCTCGGCCCTGCCATCGAGACCGAGCTCGACCCGCTGGAGCGGCTGGCGGTGATCTGTCGTGTCAACGGCGAGGTCCGCCAGGCCGGATTCACGGCCGACATGATCTTCGGGGTGGCGGAGCTGATCGAGTTCGTCACCCGGATCATGACCCTGCTGCCCGGGGACGTGCTCCTCACGGGCACCCCGTCGGGGGTCGGGCCGGTCCAGCCCGGCGATCTGATGGAGGTGGAGGTGGACGGGATCGGGACCCTCCAGAACCAGGTGGTGGCGCCATGACCGTCCGGGTGCGGATCGCGCCGTCGCCCACCGGATTCCTCCACGTCGGGAACGCGAGGGCGGCCCTGTTCAACTGGCTGTTCGCCCGTCACGAAGGCGGCACCTTCATCGTCCGGATCGACGACACCGACGTCGCCCGGTCGTCCCCCGAATTCGAAGAGGACATCCTCGGCGGACTGCGGTGGCTCGGGCTCGACTGGGACGAAGGCGTCGGCGTGGGCGGACCCCACGGGACCTACCGGCAGTCGGACCGGTTCGACCGGTATCGGGAGGTCGCAGAAGCCCTCGTCGAGGCCGGCCATGCCTACTACGACGACCGCGACCCCGCCGAGCTCGACGAGCTTCGTGCCCGGGCCCAGCGTGAAGGGCGGCATCCCGGGTTCTACATCCGGAGGCCCGAACGGGAGGCGACGGCCGGGGTCATCCGCTTCTCCGTCCCCCAGACCCGGCCGGTCACCTTCACCGACGTCATCCGCGGGGAGATGGTCTTCACCCCCGACGTCATCGACGACTTCGTGATCCTCCGTTCCGACGGCACCCCCACCTATCACCTCGCCTCCACCACCGACGACGTCGACTACGGGATCAGCCACGTCGTCCGGGGCGAAGATCTGCTCCCCTCCACGCCGAAGCATCTCCTGCTGGCACAGGCGATGGGGGCCGAGCCCCCCATCTACGCCCATCTGCCACTGCTCTTCGGGCCGGACGGCAAGAAGCTGTCGAAGCGCCACGGCGACACCGCCCTGCGTGCCTACCGGGAGGCCGGCTACCTGCCGGAGGCCATGTTCAACTATCTCGCCCTCCTCGGATGGTCCCTCGACGCCGAGACCACCATCTTCGGCCGGGAGGAGGCGGTGGCCGCCTTCGATCTCGCCTCGGTGTCGAAGAATCCGGCGATCTTCGACCGTGACAAGCTCGACTGGATGAACGGCGAGTACATCCGGACCAGGCTCTCCACCGAAGAGTTCGCCGACCGCGCTCGTCCGTTCCTCGAAACCGGCCTGGGCCGTCGGCTCACCGACGCCGAATGGGAGGCGTTCGTCGCTCTCGCCCCCCTGGTGCAGGAGCGGGTGAAGGTCCTCGCCGACGTGGCCGACCAGGTGCGTTTCCTCTACGTCGAAGAGGTCGAGTACGACGAACGTTCCTGGTCGAAGGTGATGAAACCCGGCAGCGAGACCGTCCTCACAGAGGCCCTCCGGCGGCTGGAGGCGGTGGAGGCGTGGGAGACCGACGCCATCGAGGCGGCGCTGCGCCAGATGCTCGCCGACCTGGAGATCGGTGCCAGCAAGGGTCTCCAGCCGATCCGGGTCGCCGTCACCGGGTCTTCGGTGAGTCCTCCGCTGTTCGAGAGCCTCGCCGCGCTCGGGCGCGACCGGACCCTCCGACGGCTCCGCCGGGCACGGGAACGCCTCGCGGCGTCTGCGGGTCCTTGACGCTGGGGTCGAGCCGGGGAAACCTGCGAGTACCATGCCTCCTGCCACCGAACGCCACCACCCACCTGGCCCCGTCGTCCAGCGGTCTAGGACGCCGGCCTTTCAAGCCGGTAACGCGGGTTCGAATCCCGTCGGGGCTACCGCGACCTCCCCTCTGGATCTCCGGAGGTTCACGACGTGACGGCGTCCCCCAGGATCGTCGTCGTCGGGTCGACGATGATCGACCTCATCGCCTACACGCCGAGGATCCCCTCGGCGGGCGAGACCCTGGTCGGGGAACGGTTCCGAATGGGGTTCGGTGGCAAGGGCGCCAACCAGGCGGTGATGGCGAGGCTCCTCGGTGCCGAGGTCGCGATGGTGAACGCGCTCGGCGACGACCTCTACGGCGACACCACGTTGCAGAACTTTGCCTCCTACGGCATCGACACCACCCACGTCCGCCGGGTGGCGGGCTCGTCGGGCGTCGCCCCGATCTGGGTGGAGCCGGACGGTACGAACCGGATCATCATCGTTCCGGGAGCGAACCACGAGATGACGGCGGAGCAGGCGGTGTCGGCCGTGGAGTCCTTCGACGAGGTGGCGGTGGTGCTCGGCCAGCTCGAGATTCCCCAGCCGGTGACGGCGGCTGCGTTCCGCACCGCCCGGGAACGTGGGGCGGTCACCGTGCTCAATCCGGCGCCGGCCGACTCCCTCGACGCCGACCTCCTGGCGTCGACGGACTGGCTCGTCCCGAACGAAGGCGAGTTCGCGGCATTGGCGGGCGCGGAACCGACCGACCATGCACTGACGTCCTTCGCCGAGCGTGCAGGGGTTCGGCTCGTCGTCACCCTCGGCGAGGAGGGGGCCGCGTTGGTGACCGACACCGGGGAGGTGCTGCGGATCCCCGCCGAGGCGGTGTCGGCGGTCGACACCACCGGGGCCGGCGACGCCTTCGTCGGGGCCTTCGCCTACGGTCTCGCCGCCGGACTCGACGAGGAGCGAGCCCTGCGGCTGGGGCTCCGCTGCGCCACCGACAGCGTGACCCGGCCCGGAACCCAGGCGTCGTTCCCGTCGCAGCAGCGCTGTCGGGAGCTGCTGGCCGAGCTCTGAGCCGCCCGTCGAGGCTCGGTCGGGGTCGGGACCGCCGAGTCAGGTGTCGGAGGCCGAGAGCGGCTTCGTCGGAGGGAACGTCCCCCCGTCGAGGAGGATCCGATCGCCGAGGGGCCCGGCGAGCTGCACGACCGTCTCGACCCGCCCCCCGTCGGGGAGGCAACTGCCCCGGGGCGGCTCCCGAAACCACACGACGACGGTGACCGCGTCGGAACCTTCCTCGACGTCGACCGCCGCCACCTGCGACGGTGAGGGCGTCCCGTCGGGAGTCGTACAGCGGGGGACGTCCGCCCGGATGCGCACCGTCGACGCCTCGGGATCGACGGGGCCGGCCGGGCGCCACCGAACCGCGAACCTGGCACCGTCCACCAGGTTGGGTCGGCAAGGTCCCCAGTCGAGGACGCGGTCCCCCTCCAGGAAGAAGAAGGCCGTCGGGACGCGGTCCCGGTAGGCGAGCACGAGGGTGTCGGAGACGATGGAGAACCCCTCCGCCTCGTCGTACAGGGGGAGCTCCCCGACGTCGCGGACGAAGGACCGCAGCGTCCGGCCGGGCTCCGTCGTCACCTCGAACTCCAGGGTGCTGAAGCGGGGACCCTGGAGGAACGAGGCGTCGAAGCGGACCGGCCCGCTGGGCGAGCAGGAGAGCTGGGTTCCGGCGGGGACGGTGACGGGCGCGGGAGCGCACGCCGCGGCCACGACGGCGAACGCGACGACCCATGCCCAATTCGACATGACACGCCCCACGTCTCCCTACAAGACGTCGGCGGGTCGGAAAAGGTTCCCGAACCGACGCCTCGTCTGCACCCTCCACCCTCCATCCTTCATCCTCC
>JALSJV010000027.1 GCA_026989215.1 Acidimicrobiia bacterium
CCCCGAACTGGTGCGGCGCGGCGTCGCCGAGCTGTCCCAGCGAGGCAGCCGGCACCTCTGGCAGGTGCGGGTCTGGGAGCTCAGCACGGGCTGAGGGACGAGGTCCGAGAAGACCCCGGTCCCCCCGCTCGTAACCGTCAGCTTTTCGCCATCTGGCGCAACACGTAGTGGAGGATCCCGCCGTGGCGGTAGTACTCCACCTCGATGGGGGTGTCGACCCGAGCGATGGTCTCGAAGGTGACGACGTCGCCTGAGTTCTTCGTCGCCCGGACGGTGATGCGCTGGCGGGGCTGGAGGTGGTCGTCGACGTCGATGTCGAAGATCTCGGTGCCGTCGAGGCCGACGGTGTCGGCGTCCTCGGCGAGTTGAAGGGGGAGCACCCCCATCATCACCAGGTTGGAACGGTGGATCCGTTCGAAACTCTCGGCGATCACCGCCCGGACCCCGAGCAGGAACGTGCCCTTGGCCGCCCAATCGCGGGATGAACCCATCCCGTAGTCCTTGCCCGCCAACACCACCAACGGCACCCCTTCCGCCTGGTAGTGCATGGCGGCGTCGTACACCCACTTCACCTGGCCGTCCAAGAAGTCGGTGGTCCAGCCCCCTTCGGTGCCGGGTGCGAGCTGGTTCCTGACCCGAACGTTGGCGAAGGTGCCCCGCACCATCACCTCGTCGTTGCCCCGCCGGGAACCGTAGGAGTTGAACATCGGTGGCTGGACGCCCCGGGAGATCAGGTACTGGCCGGCCGGGGAATCCACCGGGATCGCGCCCGCCGGACTGATGTGGTCGGTGGTCACCGAATCGCCCAGCTTGAGGAGGGCCCTCGCCCCCCGAATCGGACGGATGGGGGAGGGTTCCGGGCCCAGATCGCGGAAGAACGGCGGTTCGTGGATGTAGGTGGACTCCTCGTTCCACTCGTAGAGCTCCGAACCGGTCACCTGGATCTCACGCCACTCGTCGGTGCCGGTGTAGACGTCGGCGTACTCCCGGGTGAACTCGTCGCGGCTGATGGAACCGGTGACGATCTCGGCGATCTCGGCCTGGGTCGGCCAGATGTCCCGCAGGAAGACGGGGTTGCCGTCGGGGTCGAAGCCGATCGGCTCCTCCACCGGGTCCCAGTCGACGGTCCCGGCGATCGCGTAGGCCACCACGAGGGGTGGGGAGGCCAGGTAGTTGGCGCGGACGTCGGGGGAGATGCGGCCTTCGAAGTTCCGGTTCCCGGACAGCACCGCCGCCGCCACGAGGTCGTGGTCGTTGATCGCCTGGGAGATCGGCTCGGCCAGCGGCCCGGAGTTCCCGATGCAGGTCGTGCAGCCGTAACCCACCAGATAGAACCCGAGGGCTTCCAGATCGTCGAGGAGGCCTGATCTCGTCAGGTAGTCGGTGACCACCTTCGAGCCGGGGGCGAGGGACGTCTTCACCCAGGGTTGGGAGACGAGGCCTCGCTCCCGGGCCTTGCGGGCCACCAGACCGGCTCCGACCATCACGTCCGGGTTCGACGTGTTCGTGCACGACGTGATGGCGGCGATCACGACGTGGCCGTCCCGGAGGGTGAAGGTGCGCCCCTCGTAGGTGACCTCCACCTCGGCGGGGGCGTCGATCTCGCCGGGTTCGGCGGGCAGACCCCCCTCGTCCTCCCAGCTCACCACCGTCGACGGGTTGGCGCCACCGTCCTTGCCGAACAGGTTCGTGAGGTCGGCACGCCACTGGAACTTCATGGCGGAGAGAGCGATCCGGTCCTGGGGACGTCGGGGTCCGGCGAGCGAAGGCTCCACGGTCGAGAGGTCGAGCTCGAGCGTCGAGCTGTACACGACCGGGCGGTCGTCGTCCCGCCACAGCCCCTGGAGCTTGCAGTACTGCTCGACGGTGGCGACGAGCGCCTCATCCCGGCCCGTCATCCTCAGGTAGTCGAGGGTACGCTCGTCGACGGGGAAGAACCCGATCGTGGCTCCGTACTCCGGGGCCATGTTGGCGATCGTCGCCCGGTTGGCGAGGGGCATCTCCGCCAGACCCGGCCCGTGGAACTCGACGAACTTGCCGACCACCCCGTGCTCCCGCAGCATCTCCGTCACGGTGAGGACGAGATCGGTGGCGGTCGCCCCTTCGGGGAGACGCCCCTCCAGCCGGAACCCGACCACCTCGGGCAGCAGCATGTAGATGGGCTGTCCCACCATCACCGCCTCGGCCTCGATCCCCCCGACGCCCCAGCCCACCACGCCGAGGCCGTTGATCATCGTCGTGTGCGAGTCGGTGCCGACGAGGCTGTCGGGGTACAGCCAGCCGTCGGCGTCCCAGACGACCTTGGCCAGGTACTCGAGGTTGACCTGATGGACGATCCCGGTCTCGGGGGGCACCACCGAGAAGTTCTCGAAGGCCGCCTGACCCCACTTGAGGAAGGCGTAACGCTCCCGGTTCCGTTCGAACTCCCGTCGGGTGTTGATGAGGAGGGCGTCGGGACGCCCGTAGGCGTCGACCTGCACCGAATGGTCGATCACGAGGTCGGCTCGGACCTGGGGGTTGACCAGCTTCGCCGCCGCGGGTTCGCCCGTCATGCGGACGATCGCCGAGCGCATCGCCGCCAGGTCGACGACCGCGGGCACGCCGGTGAAGTCCTGGAGCACGACCCTGGCGGGGGTGAAGGGGATCTCGGTGTCGGGGACGTTCCGGGCGTCGTAGGCGGCGATGGTGCGGACGTCGTCCTCGGTGATGGTCACGCCGTCGAGGCGTCGCAGCGCCGCCTCGAGGAGCACCTTGATGCTGTAGGGCATGTGCTGCAGGTCGCCGAGGCTGTCCAGCCGGGCGATGCGCCGTTCCCCGAGGGGCGTGTCGATCGTGTCCGTAGCCTGGGCCATGATGGAAACCTCGCAAGTCCTGGGGAGTCGAGTGTACCGACGCCCACCACCACCCCCGTTTTGGCACCTGGATCGCGCGGTATACGCGACATCTGGGTGCCAAATGGGGAGAGGGGTGGGGTCCGGTTTCGTTTTGGCACCTGGATCGCGCGGTATACGCGACATCTGGGTGCCAAAAGGGGAGAGGGGGTCAGGGGGAGCCGATCTCCACGGGCACCTCGGTCACGCAGGCGTCGGCCTCGGCGTGGGGGCGAAGCACCGGGGTGCAGTCACGCTCCAGCCCGGCGAACAGTCCGGCGACGATTCCCCGGTCGAGGGAGCAGACCACGTCGGGATACCCGGCGGCCACCTCCCCGAAGGGGCACGACGCGGTGACGAGGCGGTGGCCTTCGACGTCGGCGTCGATCTCGAATCCGAGACCGCCCATCGCCTCGGCGACGGCCCTGACGGCGGCCTCGTACCCGTCGTCACCGGGTGATCCGATCTCGGAAGCGAGCTCCTCGCCGTACTCACGTCCGACCTGCTCGGCGATCTCGGCGACGTTCTCGGGGGCGACCCGGGCGATCAACCTCACCAGGAGCCCCACCAGCAGGTCGGTGCGGCGCTCCGGGAACCGCAGCTCGATCGCCTTCGACGTGGCCGTGTAGCACTTGGCGGGACGTCCCGCCCCGGGCCCCGACCGTCCCCCCGGTCGTGCCCGTTCGACCTTCAGGTACCCGTCCGCGGCGAGCTTGTCGAGATGGTGACGGGCGACGTTCGGATGGATCCCGAACAGCTTCGCCACCATCGACGTGGTCATCGGCTCGGCCGCCTCGCGCACGGCGATGTAGATGGCCCTCCGGGTCGGGTCACCGAGGGCCGAGGTGAGGGCACCGATGGTGCGATCGAGTTGAGATGAGTCCATCGATGAGCCGCGGATCGCTGGTGCGGCACCGTCACTATAGTTCCGCGGGCCTTCTTATCACTACGCGGATAGGGGAATTCCCATGTCTGACGCCCTGCGCCAAGCCGTCGAGACCGTCGTCGATCCACTGCTCGACCGAACGCTCGAGCGCCTCGGCATGATCGACCGGGTCGTCTCGAAGAAGCTCGGCGCCGACCGAGTCGAGGTCTCCGTTCCCGTCCCCAACTATCCGGCCCGAGGAGAGCTGGAGAACCGGATCAGAGAAGCCGCCGCCCCCCACGGCTCCAACGTCGAGATCACGGTCGAGGTGATGGACGACGGTCGCCGCCACGACCTGATGGAGAGCCTCCGCGAGGAGGTGGGGCCGGGGATCGGCGAACCGGGATCCCCCACCAGGGTGATCGCCGTCGGGTCCGGCAAGGGTGGGGTCGGCAAGTCCTCGGTCACCACCAACCTCGCCGTCACCCTCGCCTCGATGGGTCACCGGGTCGGCGTCGTCGACGCCGACATCTGGGGATTCTCCATCCCCCGGATGCTCGGCGTCTCCCACATGCCGGTCGTCATCGACCAGTCGATCATCCCGCCCAAGGCCCACGGCGTGCGGGCCATGTCCATGGACTTCTTCGTCGGCGACGACAAGGCCGTGATCTGGCGGGGGCCGCTCCTCCACAAGGCGATGGAGCAGTTCCTGAAAGACGTGTTCTGGGATCGGCTCGACTTCCTCCTCGTCGACATGCCGCCGGGGACGGGCGACATCGCCATCAGCATGTCCCAGCTCCTTCCCCGAGCCCAGGTGCTCCTCGTCACCACGCCCCAGCCCACCGCCCAGCGGGTCGCCAAACGGGCCGGTCTCATGGCCCGGAAGGTCGACCAGGAGCTGATCGGCATCGTCGAGAACATGTCGTGGTTCACGGGGGACGACGGCAAACGGTATCGGCTGTTCGGAGAGGGTGGTGGGGCGAGCCTGGCCGAGGAGCTCGACGTCCCCCTCATGGCCCAGATCCCCCTGGTCCCCGCCATGCGGGAAGGGGCCGACGACGGACGCCCCGTCTCGGTCGCCGCCCCCGACAGCGAGGCGACCGCCGCCTTCCGCACCCTCGCCGAGGCCGTCATCGCCCGCAAACCCAGGGTTCGGGTCCATCCCGAGCTGATCATCCGCTGACGTTCACACCGGGGGGAGTGTCCCCGCCGTCCAACGGATCGCCCACACGACGAGGAAGACGGCGGCGTTCGCCGCCAGGACCCAGTTCACGAACCTCGCCGACGGTCGCCGGAGACGACCTGCCCGGACCGCCGCCCACCACACCCACGCCACCGCCAGCTCCGCCAGGAAGGGACCGACCAACGGGTGGTAGGCCCAGGCGTCGGAGAGTCGTCCATGCAGCAGCGCCGAGATCGCCCGGGTCATCCCGCAACCGGGGCAGGCGTGGCCCGTCGCCCGGGCGAAGGGACAGATCGTGAACCCGTCGTCCGTCGGCGTCCAGATCGCCAACACGAGCAGTCCCAGGGCGGGAAGCCAGATCGCCGCCCGACGCAGCCGCGACTCGACCTCTGGTGGGGCGGGACCGAAGACGGACGGCCGGTCGGCCACGGAGGCGAGCATCGTCGGGCGAGGATACCCCCTCGTCTCGGGAGCCGACGGCGACGTCGAGTCGGTATCCTGCGGCGCCCGTGGAACGTGATCGACAGGCCGCCGTGGTGCTCTCCGGCGTCACCAAGCGCTTTGGTGACGTCACCGCCGTCGACGGGATGGACCTCGAGATCCGAGACGGCGAGTTCTTCTCGCTGCTCGGACCGTCCGGATGTGGCAAGACGACGACGCTGCGGATGATCGCCGGGTTCGAGTTTCCCACCGAAGGGTCGATCCGGATCCAGGGGCGCGAGATGGGTCTCGAACCCCCCAACCGTCGACCCGTCAACACCGTGTTCCAGTCCTACGCCCTCTTCCCCCACATGACGGTGGAGGAGAACGTCGCCTTCGGGTTGAAGATGCGCGGTGTCGGCCGATCCGAGATCGCCGAACGGGTCTCCCGGGCGCTCGACCAGGTTCAGCTCGCCCACCGGGCCGACGCCCGGCCCTCCCAGCTCTCCGGCGGTCAGCAGCAGCGGGTCGCCCTCGCCCGGGCGCTCGTCAACGAACCGGCGGTGCTGCTCCTCGACGAACCCCTCGGGGCGCTCGACCTGAAGCTGCGCCAGGCCATGCAGGTGGAGCTGAAGGAGCTCCAGGAGCGGGTGGGCATCACCTTCGTCTACGTCACCCACGACCAGGAAGAGGCCCTCACCATGTCCGACCGGATCGGCGTGATGAACGAAGGGCGTCTCCTCCAGGTGGGGGAGCCGGAGGCGATCTACGAGCGTCCCACCTCCCGGTTCGTCGCCGACTTCATCGGCGACATCAACCTGGTGGCGGCCGTCTGTGTCGGGGTCGGCACCGTGAAGATCGGCGACGGTGCCGAGGTCTCGGTACCCGACGTCCCCGGCGGTGGTGGGGCGGTGACCATCGCCCTCCGGCCAGAGCGGCTCCACTTGGCTCCTCCCGGTGGGGAGGTCCCTGCGGGCGCCAAC
>JALSJV010000028.1 GCA_026989215.1 Acidimicrobiia bacterium
CCGAAACGTCCGGGCGAAGGGCCACGTCGAACGTCTCGCCCGGGAACTGCTGGGCGAGGGATGACCCGTCGGCTGGCGATGGCGGTGGCGGCGGGGGCGGCGCTGCTCCTCGTCGCCGCCGCCCAGTCGCCCTCGACCGTGGCCGACCAGGTCGAGTTCCGCGGCTACTACGCCGACTCCGACGCACCGATCCCGATCGACGGCCTGGAGCGCCTCGCCCGGGAGTACCCCCGCCTCGGGTTCGTGGCGCTGGCGGCGACACCCCCCAGGGGGGCGGACCTCTTCGCCGACGAGGTGCTCGGTGCCGTCACCGCTCGTGACACCATCATCGTCATCACCCCGGACGAGTTCGGCGCATCCAGTGGGGTGTACGGAGACGCCGAGCTGGCCGCGGCCTTCGACCGGGCGGTGTCGGAGCCCCCCGACACCTACCTCGACGACCTGTCCCAGGTGGCGGCGGCACTCGCAGGCGCACCGGAGGGTGGGGTGCCGTCCCAGGGGGAGGGACCGGGTGGTGGATCCTTCGGCATCGTCGTGCTCGTGGGGTTGGGGCTGCTCGGTTTCGTGCTGTGGCGCAACTCCCGTCGGGACAAGCAGGCCCTCGCCGATCGGCTCGCCGAGGCCCGGGCAGAGATCGAAGCGCAGATGGCGTCGGTGGCCAACGAGATCCTCGAGTTCTCCGACCGGGTGGACACCGAGTCCTACCCGGAGGCCGTGGAGCGGTTCCGCCGCGCCTCGGAGATCTTCCAGGCGGCCGAGCAGCGCCTCTCCGAGGCGAAGGGTCCCGCCGACCTCGAGGCGCTGTCGTCGGAGCTCGCCAAGGCGAAGTGGGAGTTGGAGGCGGCCGAGGCCATCGTCGAAGGGCGTCCGGTGCCTCCCCCCGCGGAACCTGAGCGGATCCGGTGCTTCTTCGATCCGACCCACCGGGCGGCCACCGAGCAGGCCCGCATCGAGACCGCGGCCGGAACCCGCGAGGTATGGGTGTGCCGGGACTGTGCGGACCGGCTCCGACGCGGCGAGCGCCCGGAACCCCGCACCGTGCAGGTCGGCGGTCGCCCCGTCCCGGCCGCGCAGGCACCGCGCTCGTACGGCGGTGGCGGACTGGACCTGGCCGGAGTGTTCTCGATCCTCGTCGGAGGGATGGCCGACGCCGTCTCCTACGACTGGGGAGGGCCCCGGTACCCCCGGCGCGTCGGACGGTCGGTCCGGAGGGTCGGCGGACGATCCTCCCGTCGGCGGAGGGTCGGCCGTGCCCGGTCGCCGCGCCGGTCGGTGGGGCGGGCGCGGCGGAGCCGATGAGGCGGCGCCGAAGCCGTCCTCTATGCTGGCCGCACCCGACGTCGAGGTGAGAGGGATGCTGCGCCGCATCTGGGGATACCTGAAACAGCTCTTCCGGTCCACCGCCGAACGGGCGATGGATCCCGAGATCGAGATCGAGCAGGCGATCACCGAGGCCCGGAGACGGGACCAGGAGCTGCGGAACCAGGCCGCCCGGGTGATCGCCCACCGCACCCAGATCGAGGCCAAGATCGAGAAGGCCGCCAAGGAGGTGGGGGAGGCCCGAGAGACGGCCAAACAGGCGTTGCTCCGAGCCGAGGAGGCCCGCACGCAGGGGGACGCCGCCGGCGTGGAGAAGTGGACCCAGGCCGCCCAGAGCCTGGCGCTCAAGCTCCAGGCCGCCGAGGCCAACCTCCAGGGGCTCAAGGAGCAGTACGAGATCGCCATCGACCAGGCCGAAGACGCCAAGGCGGCGGTCCAGCAGAACGCGATGCGCCTCCAGGAGCTCACCGCCAAGCGGATGGAGCTGTTGGGCAAACTCCAGCAGGCGAAGATGCAGGAGGCGGTCAACGCGGCCGTCGAGTCGATCTCGGCGTCGATGGAGGTGGAGGCGCCCTCCCTCGACAAGGTGGAGGAGAAGATCCAGGCGCGCCTGGCGCAGGCGAAGGCCGAGACGGAGCTGCGTGAAGCCACCCCCGAGGGGGCCGAGGCGGAGCTGCGTGAAGCGGTCTCCCTCGCCCAGGCCGACGCCAAGCTCGAGGAGCTCCGAAAGGAGCTCGGCCTCGCCGAGTAGCGTCGTCGGCCCGGTGCAGCCCCTCTAAGCTCCACCCATGGCTGTCAGCACCGAACCCGGAACCGACCTCGCGCCGTCACGCCGCCGGTTCGATCCGGTGCGGGTGATCCGCTGGTCGGGAGCCGCCCTCGCCCTCGGGACCCTGGCGCTGTGGTGGCTCTCGACCCTTCCCGGCCACTTCGAACCGGAGGTCGGGCGGGAGGTCTTCGGCAACATCCCCCTCCCCCTCAAGGGCGTCTTCTACGTGGGCACCGCCGCGTTCCTGGCGGTGTCGGCGTACCTGTTCTCGCTGCGGGCGGCCAACTGGATGCGGGGGCGGACGGAGGATCGGACCGGGAAGTGGCGGGAGCGGATCCGTCTCGCCACCTACGGCCTGGCGATGCAGACCCTGCTCCGGGACCGGGCCGCCGGTCTGATGCACGCCATGATCTACTACGGGTTCGTCGTCCTCTTCCTCGGCACCGTCACCCTCGAGATCCACAACCTGGCCCCGATCCGGTACAAGTTCCTCACCGGCGTCGTCTACCAGGGGTACTCGGCGGTTCTGGACCTCGCCGGGGTCGTCTATCTGATCGGTCTCGTGTGGGCGGCGGCGCGTCGCTACGGCACGCGTCCGTGGCGTCTCCGTTCGAAGACCAAGCCCGAAGACGCCTGGATCCTCGGACTGCTGGCGCTCATCGGGATCTCCGGGTTCCTGACCGAAGCCGCCCGTATCGCCGTCATGGGGCGTCCGGCCTTCGAGGTGTGGTCCTTCATCGGATACCCCCTCTCGGCGGTCGTGCCGGCCGCCTGGCACCAGACGATCTGGGTGCTCCACGCCGTCAGTTTCGCCGCCTTCCTCGTGGTGCTTCCGTCGACGAAGCTCCGGCACATCGCCACCTCCCCGGCGAACCTCTTCCTCGCCCCTCGGGAGCGGCCCAAGGGGGCGATGCGGCCGATGCCGAACCTGCTCGAGGCGGAGGACATCGACGTGATCGGAGCCTCCACCGTCGAGGAGATGACCTGGAAGCAGCTCTTCGACACCGACGCCTGCACGATCTGCGGGCGATGCACCTCGGTCTGTCCCGCCAACCTCACCGGCAAGCCCCTCGACCCCCGGGAGATCGTCGTCAAGACCGGCGAGGTGCTGTCGCTCACCGGAGATCCGGCGGTCTCGCCTCCCGTCGGTCTCGACCCCGAGATCGAGATCACGGCGGATCGGCTCTTCGAGCGGATCACCTCCGAGGAGGTCTTCTCCTGCACGACCTGCCGGGCCTGCGACGAGATCTGCCCGGTGGGGATCGAGATCCTCGACAAGATCCTCGACATGCGCAGGAACCTCACCCTCATGGAGTCGGAGTTCCCCGCCGAGTTGGGCAAGGCGTTCGTCGCCATGGAGAACCAGGGGAACCCGTGGGGGATGGGACAGCAGGAGCGGGCCGCCTGGGCGGAGAAGCTCGACGTCCCGGTGAGGATCCTCGGCGAGGACGGGGTGACGTCGGTCGAGTACCTCTGGTGGGTGGGATGCGCGGGCTCCTTCGACGATCGGAACCTCCCGGTCACCCGCTCCATCGCCCGGCTGCTCCACGCCGCCGGGATCGACTTCGCCATCCTCGGACCCCGAGAGCTGTGCACGGGCGACCCGGCTCGGCGCGCCGGCAACGAGTACGTGTTCCAGCAGCTCGCGCTCCAGAACATCGAGACCCTCGACGACCTCGGGGTGAAGAAGGTCATCACGCAGTGTCCCCACTGTTTCAACACCCTCGCCCACGAATACCCCCAGTTCGGTGGTGACTACGAGGTCGTCCACTACTCCCAGCTCCTGGCCGAGCTGCTCCGAGCCGGCCGGCTTCAGCCGCCCCGGTCCGACGACGGGCGCCCTCGGCGCATCACCTACCACGATCCCTGCTACCTGGGGCGTCACAACGACATCTACCTCGCCCCTCGGGAGGTGGTCGCCGCCGGCGACGTGGAGCTCGTCGAGATGCCCCGACACGGGACCCGTGCCCTCTGCTGCGGGGCGGGCGGCGCCCGGTTCTTCATGGAGGAGCACACCGGGAAGAAGGTGAACGTGGAGCGGGCGGAGGAGGCGCTGGCGACGGGTGCCGACGAGATCGCCGTCGCCTGTCCCTTCTGCTTCGTGATGATGGACGACGGCGTCAAGGAGCTCGGTCGGGGCGACGACGTCGTCGTCAAGGATCTGGCGATGCTGCTGGCCGAAGGCCTGCCTTCGCCGGAGTCGGCGACCGAGAGCTGACGCTCACCGACGTCGCAGGTGAAGATCATGTAGCTTCCCCCCCGTGAAGGAGGTGGGAATGAGCGACGACACCACCAGCAAGGAACCGGGCGGTCAACAAGCACCACGAAGTGACGTCGGCAACCTGATCGACGGACTGGGAAGCGGGGAGCGACTGTTCGCCCTCGGGGCGGCACTCATCGTTGTGGACTACCTGCTGTTCGAACTCATCCTCGAGGAGTACTCGTTTTTCACCGGCACCCTGCTGGTGGCAGCCATCGGCCTGTTCGCGGTGTGGGTTCGTCACAGCCGATCCGGGGCCTCATGGCCGGTGCCCTATGGATGGGTGGCGAAACTCCTGGGCTACATGGCGGTCTTCTTGGGGCTCATCGAGCTGTTGGCGGATCTCCGACTGGGGATCCTCGACAACGGCGCCGACGTCATCGGCGGCCTCGGCCTGTACGCCGGCGCGGTGCTGATGCTGCTCGGTTCCCGACAGTCGACGGTCGGAGGAGGGCCGAACCCGACCTCGGCCTGAGGACTAGTCCCTTGGCGCGGGATGCGAATCCCCCTCAAGTCGGAGCGTCCGGGCACGTAGCCTCATCGGTGGGCTGGAACGAGAGGACTGTCCGTGACCCGGAAGGGAGCCTGCAGGAAAGGGATCCATCGGTTCGCACCTCCCGCCGATGCCGGCGCCGGAATCCGGCGACGCATCTGCGAAGCGTGCGGAGCGGTGACGATCGAGGCCACGGGAGAGTGGGGCGTCGCCGCCGGATCGTCGGCTGCGTTGTTCTCTCTCTTCGGTCGGGCGTCGATGTTCGCCGGTGACGATGTACGCGCATCGGACCTCCACAGACCGGCGACCTTTGGGCAACCTCGCAGGTAACCCGACCGGACAGTCGAGTGGGAGGTAGTCGGAGCGGCCGCCGAGGCCGCTCCGACCGCGTCGGTCGATACCATGGGCCGGTGGCTCGGCTCCCCCTCGTCCTGTCGATCGTGGCGGCGGCCTGCGTCTCGGCGACGGCGCCGTCGCCGACCTCGTCGCTTCCGGTCGGCGCCGCCGTCGTCGGACCCACCACCACGACCCTCGCCGCCACCGACGCCGTCGCGGGATTCGTGGACTGTATGGCGTCGGAGGGCGTCGTGGTCGACGGCCTGCGGATCGACGCCACCGGCCACGTCGCCCTGGCCGACCTGGCCAAGGGCCGCGATCCCACCGACCCTGGCTTCCGCCGAGCCCTGGGGAGGTGCGGCGAGTTGCTCGTCGATGCGGGATTGATGTCGCTGGCCGAGGACCCGGAGCTGGCATCAACGGTCCTCGACGAGCTGCGGCAGTTCACGTCCTGTGTGCGGGCGGAGGGAGTGGAGGGATTCCCACCCCCGTCGCCCCGTTTCGACGGGACCGGTCCCGCCTTCGATCCCGAGGCGATCCCCTACGACGACCCGGATCTCGCCGCTGCCCTGGAGGTGTGTCGTTCCCGGTTGGCCTCGGAGTGACCGCACCCCCGAAGGCGGTCTAGGGTGGCGTGTCCGCGAAGAGTGACATCGTGCGTATCGGATTCCAGGGCGAAGCCTTCTCTTACAGCGACCGAGCGTGTCGGGACCTGTTTCCCGACGCCGAGCGGATCGGATTCGGGTCGTTCACCGCCGCCTTCGAGGCGATCCGGGACGGCGCGGTGGATCGTCTCGTCCTGCCGATCGAGAACTCCACCACCGGAAGCGTGTTGCCGGTCCTCGACCGGCTCCTTCCGGGGAACGTGCGCATCGTCGCCGAACACCTCGTCGAGGTCCGTCACTGCCTCCTCGCCTGTCCGGGGGCCGCGCCGGATCAGATCCGGATCGTCCGGTCCCATCCGGAAGCCCTGGCGCAGGCCGAGGCGCTCATCACCCATCGCGGCTGGTATCCGGTGCCCGCCCACGACACCGCCGGAGCCGTCCGGCTCGTCGCCGAACGAGCCGACCCCACCGAGGCGGCGTTGGCTCCCCGGGAGGCGGCCGAGCCCCACGGTCTCGTCGTGCTGGAGGAGGACGTCGTCGATCGGGGGCACAACACGACCCGATTCGTGGTGGTGGCTCCCGGGGTGCAGCCGATCCCCCCGGACGCCGACAAGACCTCGGTGGCCTTCACGACCCTGCACCAACCCGGAGCGCTCGCGTTGGCGCTCACCGAGCTGGGTCTCCGAGGCGCCAACCTCACCCGGATCGAGTCACGCCCCAGTGAGGAGGCGTGGCGATATCGGTTCTTCGTCGACCTCACCCATCCGCCGGGGCCCGCGGGTGTCGCCTCGGTCTTCGAGCCGCCTCCGGCCACGCTGACGGACCTCCGCTTCCTGGGCAGCTACCGGGCGGCCCGCTGACATCGTCCGAACGGAGGGCGTCGACGAGATCTGCCAGGCCGTGGAGGATCGGCGGGGGTGGTGGGCTCCCCGGGGTCGGGCGCGCCCCGTCGGGGACGACTCCGATCGGGTCGAGCCCGGTCGCTCGTCGCACGGTTCGGATGTCGGCGGGGTGGTGGACCCGGTTGGCGACCAGCAGCGGCGGCGGCCCGTCCCAGCGGTCGAGCAGCGCCGCGGTCCGGACCAAGACGACGGGCTCGGCGGTGGTGACCAGCACGACCGGGTCGGTTCCGGACGGTCTCCGGGGCCCCAGGTCGTTGACGACGTGGCGATACCGCCCGCGGGCCAGGGCGAGCGTGCGGTCGAGCACGGACGCTCCGAGGGGGCCGCCACCCGGGGCCAGATGGAGCACCTCGATCGGTCCCACCGCCTCCAGCGAGAAGGCCGCGGTGGGAGGGGGCAAGGCCAGCCGGAGGCCGATCGACTGCCCGGCCAGGTCGCACTCGGCCAGCAACGTCGGGGCGCGATCTCCGAGGAGCCAGGCGATGGCCAGGGCGATCTCCGATCGACCCGGGGCCCCACGGGGTCCGCAGACCGAGACGAGGATTCCGAGGGGGACGTCGGGGGGTGGGACGAGTCCGGCGAGGCCGCGGAGGATGTCGAGGGCGGGTCGGTGATCGGCGACCACGAGGTCGCAGCCCCCATCGGTGAGGAGCCGTCGGCCGGGTCGGTCGGTCGGCGGGTGGACACCGACGACCGCCAGTCCCTGGGATCGCCACGTGCGGACGACGCCGGCGGTCAGCCACGGGGTCTCACTGCCCACGATCACCACCTTGGCCCGTCGGGCGGCACGCGTCACGTCGTCGGGGTCGACGCAGCGGGCGACGACACGGGCCAGGCCGGTGGTGCGGGCGGTCGTCACCAGCTCGGCCTCCCACGGGCCGCCCCCGATGACGGTGGCCACGGGGATCGTCATCGCAGATCCACCCGCACGATCTCGGTGAAGGGGATGAGGGCGCGGTGGAGCTCGCCGGTGACCTCGACATGGTCGAGGCCCACGCCGAGGACGCCGGTCACGTGGGAGCCGTCCTTCGTGTGGACCACCGCCAGACCCTCACGGTCCTCCACGTCGAGGAGTCGATCGCGGAGGGTGGAGAGACGTCGAGCCGCGATCGCCGCCGCCTCCTGCTCCACCTCGAGGACTCGTTCGAGGCGATCGGTGAGGATTCGTTCCATCTCGACCAGATCCGGATGAGGGAGATCGTCAAACATCGAAACCCCTTCTCGATCAACGAACACCAACCTATCAGAGGGGAGGTTGCTCGGGGAGCTGCGTTTTCGCGGCTCGCTCGACCGGGTCGGGGCCGCGGATACCATGAAGCCGACGAGGTGAGATCGTGGAATGGATCGACGTCGACATCCCCAAGCAGTGGCTCACCGTCGCCGACGTGTGTGACTACCTGGGCGTCACGCCGTACGTCGTCACCAAGATGCTGCGCGAGGGAGATCTCACCGGGCTGAAGATCGGTCGAGAGTGGCGGATCGCCCGAACCGATCTGGAGGCCTGGATCAATCGGAGGCGGGGGGTGGAGCCGTGACGGCGACGATTTCCGATGTTGTTCATGACCGACCGCAGGCCGTTGCGTTGGAGGCGGGGGGTGGAGCCGTGACGGTGACGATTTCCGATGTTGTTCACGACCGACCGCAGGCCGTTGCGTTGGAGGCGGAGGGTGGAGCCGTGACGGCGACGACTCCGGTCCGCGACCCCGAGATCGACGACCAGGACCTCACCGACGAGACCTGGAAGGTCGTGGTCTGGAACGATCCGGTGAACCTCATCGACTACGTCGCCTACGTGCTCCGCAAGCTCTTCGGCTACTCGGAGCAGAAGGCGATGGAGCTCACGATGCGGGTGCACACGACCGGCCGGGCGATCGTCAGGGACGGTCCCCGCGAACAGGCCGAGATGGATTGCTACCGCCTCCACCACCATGGCCTCTGGGCCACCCTCGAACGATGACCGGCCCGTTCCGTCGGCGGGGCGACCGGATCGAGATCCGACTCGCCGAGCACGAGATCCAGTTCCTGAGCCAGCTCCCCCGCCTGTTGGAGACCGTCGGCGCGGTGTCGGGGGATCCGGCGGCCGACCGTCTCGACGTCCCCGCCTACCTCGACGACCCGGAGGCGGAGGAGGAGTACCGCCGATGGATCCGAGGCGAGCTCGACGAGGCCAGGGCCGCCGATCGGTCCGCCTTCGTCGAGCTGGTGGAAGCCGCCCAGACGGGAACGTCGGCGTCGGAGCCCGAAGCAGAGGCCTTCCTGCGGGTGCTGGCGGAGGCTCGCCTCGTCCTCGCCGCTCGGATGGGGATCGAGGTCGAAGACGACTACGAGGGGCTTGCGGAGCCGGACGCCGCCGTTCTCGACTACCTGGGCGCCCTCCAGACCCTCCTGATCCGCGAGCTCTCGGCGTGATCCGGGTCGAGATCGACGGCGTGGCCGCCGGGGGCGAGGGGGTGGGACGAGTCGGGGGGAAGGTGGTGTTCGTCGCCGGGGCGATCCCCGGAGATGTCGTCGTCGCCGAGACGGTCCTCGACCGGGGGCGTTGGGCGAGGGCCGAGGTCCGACGCCTCGTCGAACCGTCCGTCCACCGGATCGCCCCCCGTTGTCGCCACGTCGGCGTCTGCGGTGGATGCGACTGGCAGATGGTGCCCCGGGGGGTGCAGGCCCGCTGGAAGGCGGACATGGTGCGAGGTCAGCTCCGCCACCTCGGAGGTCTGGAGGACCCTCCCCTCGGCGGGGTCGAGCTGGTGGGCGACGACTTCGGATACCGGAACCGCATCGACCTCCGGAGCCTCTCGGGGCGACCGGCCTTCCATCGGGCCGGGAGTCGGGAGCTGGTGGCGTTGGAGGAATGCAGCATCGCGGTACCGGCGCTCCAGGATGTGCTGTCCAGGGTCGGGGAGCTCGGTGCGGTACGGCGGCTCACCCTCCGGGCGGGGATCGAGACGGGGGAGCTGGCCGCCTTCGTGACCGGCCACGCACCGCCGGGCGCCTCCACCCGTTGGGGAATCCCGGTCCATCGGGGTGATCGGGGCCACCTCCACGAGGAGGTGGCGGGCAGGCGGTTCCGCATCACCGGTCGGGCCTTCTTCCAGGTGAACACCGCCGGGGCCGAGCGTCTCTGCGAGCTCGTCGCCGACGGGGTGGGATCCGGACGGCGGATGCTCGACCTCTACGCCGGAGGGGGGCTCTTCGCCCTCACCGCCGGTGGCCGATTCGAGACGGTGACGGCCGTCGAACGTGACCGGAGGGCCGTCGCCGACCTCCTCCACAACGCAGGCGGCGAGGTGGAGGTGGTCTCGGCTCCGGCGGTGACGGCGACGGCTCGTCTCGACGGGGACTGGGACGCGGTGGTGGTCGACCCGCCCCGAGGTGGGCTGGAGCGGGAGGTCGCGGATGCGCTGGCCGCCTGGCGGCCTCCCGTCCTGGTCTACGTGTCGTGTGACCCGGCCTCCCTCGCCCGCGACGTGCGTCGCCTCGTCGACGCCGGGATGACCCTCGAGGAGGTGCGAATCGTCGACATGTTCCCCCAGACCTGGCATGTGGAGACGGTGGCGCGGTTCCGAGGGTGAGCCTCCTCCCGCGGCTGGGATCATCCCGACGCCGTCGCCGTGAACATTCCCTGAACACCCCCGGGAACCCCGTACGCATCCGGAGCCGCTCCGTACCATGGGTGACGATGGCCTCCCGACGCGGTCGTGACCCCCGAGTGCTCGTCGTCGACGACGAGCCGGTCGTGCGCGAGGTCGTGACCGCCTATCTGCGGCGGGACGGCCTCGTGGTCGACGAGGCCGCCGACGGACCGACCGCCCTGGAGCTCGTGGAGACGTTCCGACCGGACCTCGTGGTCCTCGACGTGATGCTGCCCGGCGTCGACGGCTTCAGCATCCTCCAACGGCTGCGGCGCGACGGTGACATCCCGGTGATCCTGCTCACGGCGCGGGCCGAGGAGCCCGACCGGGTGTTGGGGCTGGAACTGGGCGCGGACGATTACGTCGTCAAACCCTTCTCGCCCCGGGAACTGGCGGCCCGGGTCCGGACCGTGCTCCGCCGATCGGAGGGGCCCGCGCCCGTCGCCGAGCGTCTCGAGTTCGGCGAGCTCGTCATCGACACCGCCACCAGGGAGGTGGTGGTCGCCGGCCGATCGGTCTCGCTCACCGCCCGAGAGTTCGACCTCCTCGCTTTCCTCGCCGCCAGCCCCCGCCGGGTGTATTCCCGGGCCCAGCTTCTCGAGCAGGTCTGGGACTCGTCGGCGGAGTGGCAGGACCCGTCGACGGTCACCGTGCACGTGCGGCGGGTGAGATCCAAGATCGAGGACGACCCGGAGCGGCCTCGCTGGATCACGACCGTGTGGGGCGTCGGATATCGTTTCGAGCCATGAGGCGGCTCTGGGCCTTCGCCGCCGCCGTCGCCCTCGGACTGGCGATCTTCGAGGTGGCGATGCGCCCTTCGGCGTCGGACCGGGCTCGGCTCGCCCTCGTCTTCGCCCTCATGGGCGGGGCGGCGGCCACCGCCGCCTGGTGGATCCCTCAGCGGGCACGACGGTCCAGGTCGATTCGCCGAACCGTCGCTCTCCTCACCCTCGCGGCTCCGGTGATCGTGGCGGTGGGACTCGCCGCCGCCGCCGGTCAGATGTTCCTGTCGCCCCACGACCTCGGTCTGACCCTGGTCGTGCTCGCCTTCGGCCTCGCCGCCGGGGTCGCCTTCGCCCTCGCCGTCGCCGGGCCGTGGACCGAGGACCTCGCCCGGATCACGACCGTGGCCGAGCAGGTCGCGGCCGGTGACCTGGGAGCCCGTACCGCCGTCGAACGGTCCGACGAGGTGGGCCGTCTGGCGGAGGCGGTCGACCGCATGGCCCGATCCCTGGAGGCGGCGGAACGCGAACGACGAGACGCCGAGGAAGCCCGCCGGAGGTTCCTGGTGGCGGTCGGCCACGACCTGCGCACCCCTCTGGCGGCGATTCGCGCCGCGCTCGAAGGGATCGCCGATGGCGTCGTCGAAGATCCCGGAAGGTTGGTGGAGGTGATGGCGCGGGACGTCGCCGCCCTCTCCCGCCTCGTCGACGACCTGTTCCTCCTGGCGCGCATCGACTCCGGAGACGTGTTCTTCGAGCCGGGGACCGTCGACCTCCGGGAGGTGGCCGACGAGGCGATCGAGCTGCTCGGCCCGCTCGCCGCCCTCCGCTCGGTCACCCTCCGGTTGGCAGCCGACCGACCGGTGGTGGTGTCGTCTGGGCCGGAGGCCCTCGGTCGGGTGGTTCGAAACCTGGTCGACAACGCGATCCGCCATGCGCCGGCGGGCACCGAGGTGGTGGTGTGCGTCGCCGACGACGACGGCCCGTCGGTGGTGGTGCGAGACGCCGGACCCGGCTTCGACCCCGCCTTCGTCCCCCACGCCTTCGAACGCTTCACCCGCTCCGACGACGCCCGTCGGCGGGACACCGGCGGGGCCGGTCTCGGGCTCGCCATCGCCAAAGGCTTCGTCGAGGCGCTGGGAGGGGAGATCTGGGCGCGGCCCGGGCCGGGAGGTGAGGTCGGCTTCCGACTGGGCGAGACCGTCGGGCCCGAGCGCTCCGCATGGTGACCGTCGACGTTCCGTCGCGTTGGCCGCCGATGGTCAGAAATCCCCCCGTCTGGGCGGCACACGATCTCGACCGCTGATAGGTTCGGACCGAAGCGTCGAGTCGAGGAGGTTCGGATTGCAGATTCGCATGAACGTCAACGGCGAACCGGTGAGCGCCGACGTCGAACCGAGGACCCTGCTGGTGCACTTCCTCCGCGACGACCTCGGTCTCACCGGGACCCACATCGGCTGTGAGACCTCCTACTGCGGTGCGTGCACGGTGATCGTGGACGGCCGGACCGTGAAGTCCTGCACCATGCTGGCGGTCCAGGCCGACGGCTCCGACGTCACGACGATCGAAGGCCTCGCCGCCGACGGAGAGCTCCATCCGGTCCAGGAGGGATTCTGGGAGCGGCACGGTCTGCAGTGCGGCTACTGCACCCCGGGCATGATCATGTCCGCCGTCGGGCTGCTCACCGAGAATCCGAACCCCTCCGAAGAGGAGATCCGCCACGGGATCGAAGGCAACATCTGTCGCTGCACCGGCTACCACAACATCGTCCGCGCGATCGAGTACGCAGCGGCGAAGATGCGCGGTGAAGCCCCCGCCCCGGCCGAATGGGAGGAGGTGACGGCATGAGTACCACGAGCGTGCTCGGCGGCGTCGTCAAGCGGAGGGAGGATCCGGCCCTCATCCAGGGAACCGGCCTCTACGTCGACGACATCAAGCTGCCCGGGATGCTGTATGTCGCCTTCGTCCGCAGCCCCTTCGCCCACGCCCGGATCACGTCGATCGACGCCTCCGCAGCCCTGGCGATGGAGGGGGTCGAGGCCGTCTACACCATCGACGACGTTCGACATCTGGGGCCGGTCCTCGCCCAGGTGCCCATCGGCAAGGTACGTCCCCTCCTCGCCGACGGGGTCGTCAACCACGTCGGTGAGGCGGTGGCGATGGTGGTCGCCACCGACCGCTACCTCGCACGCGACGCCGCCGACGCCGTGGAGGTGGACTACGAGCCGCTCCCGGTCGTCGTCGACCTGAAGGAGGCCGCCACCGATGCGGTGAAGGTCCACGAGGATCTGGAGTCGAACATCCTCATGACGTGGGAGGCCGGGCCCTTCGGGGACCCGGACGCCATGGCCGAGACCCAGCGGAAGATCGCCGAGGCCAAGGCCCGTGACGACACCGTCGTCGTCTCCATCGAGGCCGTGAACCAGCGCCTCATCGGCACGGCGATCGAGCCCCGGGCGGTGCTCGCCGACTGGAACCCCGGATACGGTCGGTTCACCGTCTACTCGTCGACGCAGATCCCCCACGCCCTCGCCGGGGCCATCGCCAAGACCTTCGGGATCACCTACAACGACGTCCACGTCGTCGCCCCCGAGGTGGGTGGGGGCTTCGGGCTGAAGCTCAACATCTACAACGACGAGATCCTGGTGGCCTTCGCCTCCCAGAGGCTCGGCCGTCCGGTGAAGTACACCGAGAGCCGGCGGGAATCCCCCAACTCGACCATCCAGGGCCGAGGGTGGATCGCCACGGCGACGCTGGTCGGCACCCGGGACGGGGAGATCCTCGGATACGAGCTCCACGGTCTGTGCGACATGGGCGCGTACAGCCAGAACTTCACGGTCGCGATCCCCTTCCTGGGCGTGTTCGTGGCGTCGGGTCAGTACAAGTTCCCGACCCACGTGAAGCTGGACTGCGTCGCCACCCACACGATGACCACCGACGCCTACCGCGGCGCCGGGCGTCCCGAGGCGATGTACTACCTGGAGCGGGTCATCGACGCCTACGCCCGGAAGATCGGGATGGATCCGGCGGAGGTCCGTCGCAAGAACTACATCCCCGCCGACGCCTTCCCGGCCGCGGTCTCCCCGGTCGGGTTCGCCATGGACACCGGCGACTACGACAAGGCGCTGGATGCCCTGGTCGAGAGCGACGGGTACCGGCAGATGCTGGCCGACCGCGACCGGATGCGGGCCGAGGGGAAGCTGGTCGGCGTGGGTCTCAGCACCTACGTCGAGGTGTGTGGGTTCGGACCCTCGGGCCTGGTGGACCTCGGATTCTCCTGGTCCGAGTACGGCGCGCCGGCGGCCTTCAGCGGGACCGGGCTCGTCCGGGTCAACCCCGACTCGACGGTGACGGTCGTCATCGGGACGGGCCCGTCCGGTCAAGGCCATCAGACCACCTGGAGCCAGATCGTCTCCGACCAGCTCGGCATCCCGATGGAACGGATCAGGGTGATCCACGGCGACTCCGAGGAGTCCCCCTTCGGGATCGGCACCTTCGGGTCCCGCTCGGCGGCGGTGGACGGCAGCGCCACCTTCGAGGCCGCGCAGAAGGTGCGGGCGAAGGCGGCGAAGATCGCAGCCCACCTGCTGGAGGCCTCCGAGGAGGACATCCAGTTCGCCGACGGCGGAGCCTTCGTGGCGGGCTCGCCCGACAAGACGGTGAGCTGGGAGGAGATCGCGACCGTCGCCTACCAGCCGCACCGCCTCCCCGAGGGGATGGAGGGAGGCCTCGAAGCCCACTCCATCTTCAGCCCCGCCAACGCCACCTGGCCCTTCGGTGCCCACGCCGCCATGGTGGAGGTCGACGCCGACACCGGTGACGTCCGGCTCCTCCGGTACATCACCGTGGACGACTGCGGCAACGTCATCAACCCGATGATCGTCGACGGTCAGATCCACGGCGGGCTGGCGCAGGGGATCGGGCAGGCGATGTTCGAAGAAGCCGTGTACGACGCGGACGGGAACCTGCTGACGGGTTCGCTGCTCGACTACGTCCTGCCGACCGCCGCCGACCTGCCGTCCTTCGAGCTGCATCGGACGGTCACCCCGTCCGACATCAACCCCCTGGGGGTGAAGGGCATCGGCGAGGCGGGCACCATCGGGTCGGCCCAGACGATCGTCAACGCCGTCGTCGACGCGTTGGAGTCCCTCGGGGTCACCCACGTCGACATGCCCCTGAGACCCAAACGGGTGTGGCAGGCGATCCAGGACGCGAAGGGAGGAAACTGATGTTCCCCAGGTCCTTCGAGTACGTGGCGCCCGCCGACCTGGCGGAGGCCGCCGAAGCGCTCGCATCCGCCGAGTTCGCCAAGGTGATGTCCGGTGGGATGAGCCTCATCCCGATGATGAAGCTGCGGCTGCTGTCCCCCGACCTGGTGGTGGACATCGGGAGGATCCCGGGCCTCGACCAGATCGAGGACCGGGGCGACGCCATCGCCATCGGTGCCCTGGTGCGGCACGCCCAGACGGCCGCCTCCGACGCCGTTCCGGCGGCGCTGCGGACGGCCGCCGCCTGGACCGGCGACGCCCAGGTTCGCAACCGGGGCACCACGGTGGGCTCGGTCGCCCACGCGGACATCGCCGCCGACCAGCCCGCCGCCGTCCTGGCCCTGGGCGCGACGATGGTCGCCCGTTCGGCGTCGGGAACCCGGGAGATCGCCGCCGCCGACTTCTTCGTCGACGCCCTCACCACGGCGCTGGAGCCGGGTGAGATCCTGGCCGAGATCCGGATCCCGAAGGCGGGAGGAGGATCGGCCTACGAGAAGCTGGGTCGTCGCGGTGGGCACACCGACTATGCGGTGGCAGGCGCCGCCGCCTGGGTCCAGCGGTCCAACGGCTCGATCTCGGACTGCCGGGTGGCGCTCACCGGTGTCGGCACCAAGCCCACCCTGGCGGAAGGGGTCGCCGAGGCGCTGATCGGGACGGACGGCTCCCCGGCGGCGGTCGAAGCGGCCGCGGCCCGGGCGACCGAGGGCGTGACCCTCTTGGAGGATCTCTACGGGTCCGAGGAGTACAAGGCCCACCTGGCCAAGGTGATGACGGCGCGCGCCCTCACCCAGGCGATCGCCGACGCTTGACCGCGGGCGGAGGGAAGAGAGGACCTTCGGGGAGCCGCGACGGCGGCTCCCCGAAGGTCGTCCGGGGCCGGGATCCGGCCGGATTGGAGGCGACTCATCCCTAGAGTGTCGAGGGTGCATTCCGTCGAAGCAGTGCTCGAAGCGTTCGCCGATCGGCAGTACGTCGCCGATCGGAGCCTCGGGGTGTCGGTGTACCTGGCGCTGGAGCTGGGTCGCCCCCTCTTCCTCGAGGGTGAGGCGGGGGTCGGCAAGACCGAGGTGGCCAAGGTGTTGGCGGCGGTCCTCGGCTCGGAGCTGATCCGGCTCCAGTGTTACGAAGGGCTCGACGTCAACCACGCCCTCTACGAGTGGGACTACGCCCGCCAGATGCTGGCGATTCGGATCATCGAGGCTCGGGGCGAGGGGAGCCACGCCCAGGTGGCCGACATCATGAGCCGTGACTACCTGATCCCCCGGCCGCTTCTCCAGGCGGTGGAGGCGGCCGCCGAAGGCAACCGCCCCGTCCTCCTGATCGACGAGCTCGACCGCGCCGACGAAGAGTTCGAGGCCTACCTCCTCGAGCTCCTGTCCGACTTCCAGGTCACCATCCCCGAGATCGGCACCATCGCCGCCAAGGAGCCGCCTGTGGTGGTGATCACCTCCAACCGGACTCGGGAGATCCACGACGCCCTCAAGCGGCGCTGCATCTATCACTGGGTCGACTACCCGGATTTCGATCGCGAGGTCGAGATCATCACCACGAAGATCCCCGACATGGACGAGCGCCTGGCCAGACAGATCGCCGCCGCCATGCAGACGCTCCGCTCCCTCGAGCTCTTCAAGCCCCCCGGTGTGGCCGAGACCCTGGACTGGGCGAAGGCGCTGCGAGTCCTCGGATCGAGGACGCTGGACGCGGCGTCGGTGGAGGACACCCTGGGAGTGGTGCTCAAGTATCGAGAAGACGTCGAACGGGTGCTGGAGCTGGGACCGGACCGAGTCGCCGGCGGCGAATGAGGCTCTTGGTCGCGGCGTTGACGGCGCTGGCGGTCCTCTCCCCGACGGTGTCGGTGGGAGCTCGGGCCGTCACCGACGGGGCGATCGTCGTCTCCGAGGTCGGTGGGTTGAGCGAGGAGACCATCGACGGCGTCCGTGAGGCGGCCCGCCTCGTCGATGCGAGCTGGACGATCGTCCATCGGGGGACGCTGCGCCTCCTCGGGGTGCGGAGAGGGGCCGAGCCGGTGCAGATCCCCCCTCCGGGGATGGGGTACCCCATGGTGGTCGCGGCGATCGACCCGGTGGCTGGGCGGCCGTTGCTGGGCGGTGAGCTCGCCGAGGTGCTGGCGGCGGGATCCGCCGCGATGGGGGAGCGCACGGCGGCGCTGCGGGGGGCGGCGGTGGGAGACACGATCACCCTGGAGGGCTGGAACGGGGCGGAGCTCGACCTGGTGGTGGGGGCGCTCGTCCCCGACGCCGAGCTCTCCTGGGACGAGATCCTCGTCGGGAGCGACGTCGCTGAATCCCTCGGGCTGGAGCGTCCGGCGACGGCGCTGCTGTGGGGGTATCCCGACGAGGGGGTGGCGGCCTTCGCGGTGCGCCAGCTGATCCCGAAGACCGGTACCCGGGTCTCGACTCCGGCTGCCCCCGTCGAGCTGGAGGACTGGGTGTTGCCGCCGGTGATGGTGAAGGAGCGCTTCGGAGAGTTCGCCTTCCGGCCGTCGGGTCGGGGAGATCGGATCGTGATCGACCAGGCGTGGCGGCAGGCCAACATCGTCACCCTGGAGTACCCGATCATCGGCCGCTTCCCGTGTCATCGTGCCGTCGCCCCCTATCTGCGGGCGGCCCTCGACGAGCTCGAGGCGCTGAACCTCGACTGGATGATCGACCGGGATGACTTCCAACGGGCGGGAGGGTGTTTCAACCCTCGTCTGATCCGGGGCGGCGGGGATCGCGGGTTCGCCCTCTCTCGACACGCCTGGGGGATCGCCGTCGACATCAACCCGTCCATGAACCCGTATGGGGGACCGGTGCGGCTCGACGAGCGGGTCGGGGACGTGTTCCGGCGCTGGGGATTCGCCTGGGGCGCGGGGTGGACGGTCCCCGACGGAATGCATTTCGAGTGGCAGCAGATCCGACTCTCCCGAGAGGGCTGTTCGGACCTGGGATTGGCCCGTTCGGCCCAAGCAGATGGTCTGTGGGAGGTGTACCCTCGGAAGGGCAGATGCGGAACGGGGTGACACCGCAGAGGTCCACCGTCGATTCCCCCGACCGCGTGCGTCGGTCCTTCTTCCTACGACTTGGGGAGGTTGTATGAACGTGCCGTCGACGATCGCCGAACTCCACAGCCCTGCCGGCACGCTCGTCTCCGTGTACCTCGGCCGTCCGGCCGGGGCGTCGTCGGCGCTCCTGTCGGATCTCCTCAAACCGATCCGCGCCGCCGCCGACGAGCGGGAGCGGGCGGTGGCGAAGGCCATCAAGGCCACCTGCGATCGGATCCACGACCTGGCTCCACGGATCGATGCCGAGCCATGGCCCGCGGTGGCCGTCTTCGCCTCCGAGCCGGACGGCCTGTTCGAGTACCTGCCGTTGCAGGCCGACGTCTGGGATGTGGCGACGGTCGGCCCCCGCCCCTACCTGCGGCCCCTCCGGGCCATCCCCGAGCTGCTGTGTGTGGGCGTGGTGGTGGCCGACCGGGAGCGGGCGTTCGTGTTCGCGTCCGAAGACGGGAAGCTGGAGCGTCTCGGAGAGCCCATCGAGGCCGACCGGGGGAAGGACAACTACGGGGGGTTCTCCGGGTACGAGGAGCATCGGGTTCGGGGTCGGGCCGAGGAGGAGACCTCGCGGATGCTGCACGACGCCGCCGATCTGCTCTTCGAGCGCCATCGGCAGAAACCCTTCGACATGTTGGCGCTCGGCGGCCACGCCGAGACGTTGGAGGAGCTCGTCCCGCACCTGCACGCCTACCTGAGGTCCCTGCCGATGCACCGGTTCGTCGTCGATCCGCACACGATGACCGAGGCCATCCTGCGGCGGCACGTCATCGAGGGGGTCGCGGCGTATCGGCGGCAGCTCGAGGAGCGGGCGGTCGAGGAGGTGCTGGCCCGTCTGGGTTCGGGCGACGGGGCAGTGGCGGGGACGTCGGCGGTGTTGAAGGCGACCAACGCCCGGGCGGTGGAACGGCTCGTCGTCTCGGGGCGCTTCGAACGGTCCGGGGTCCTGTGCGACGAGTGCGGGTGGCTCGGTCGCTCCGGGGACGGCTGCCCGGTGTGCGGCGCTCGCCTGTTCGACGTCGACGACGTGATCGGACCGGCGATCGAGGCGGTGCTCGGCGCCGGCGGCGAGGCACTCCAGGTCTCCGTGGCATCGGCCCTCGACAGCCACGGGGTGGCGGCCACGGTGCGGTTCCCGATCTCGTGACCACCCGGCCCCTCGTCGGTTTCGTCCGGGAGCTCAGGGATGCCGGGATCCCCGTCGGGCCGACCGCGGCCGGAGAGCTCATGGCGGCAGCGGAGCTGGTCGGCCTCTCCGACGCCCACGACGTCTACCACGCCTTCCGGGCGCTCACCGTCACCTCCGTCGAGCAGATCCCGACCTTCAACGAGGTGTTCATCCGGTTCTTCGGCACCGAGGACTCCCACGTCGTCACGATCACGACCCCTGCCCCACCCCGAACCTGGTCGATCCACCATGCTCGGGACGAGGGGGCCGAAGGGGAGGGCGAGGAACCGTCGGAGGAGGAGGCGTACGTCGGTGCGTCGGCCCGGGAGCGCCTCGCCACCCGGGACTTCGCCACCCTCACCCCCGAGGAGGAGGCAGAGGTCAGGACCCTGATCGCTCGGATGGTCTGGCATCCGGCCCTCGCCTGGTCTCGACGGCGACGCCCCTCCCGGGTCGGAGACCGGCCCGACCTGCGACGGACCCTGCGAGGCTCGGTCGGCCCGGAAGGTGACCTGTTGCGGGTGGCGACCACGGAGCGGCGGATCCGACGGCGACCCCTCATCTTCATCGCCGACGTGTCGGGCTCGATGGAGCGATACGCCGAGATGCTCCTCTATTTCGCCCATGCCGCCCGGGGTCGCCTGGGCCGCCTCGAGGCCTTCGTGTTCTCGACACGGCTCACCCGGATCACCCGCCAGCTCGAGCGGAGGGACCCGTCGTCGGCGATCGCCGAGGTGGCGGAGGCCGTCACCGACTGGTCGGGCGGCACCCAGATCGGTGAGGCGATCCGCACCTTCAACGTCGAGTGGAGTCGTCGGGTGGGCCGGGGAAGCCCCATCGCCCTCATCGTCTCCGACGGATGGGACCGGGGGGATCCGGGCCTGTTGGCGTCGGAGATGGCGAGGCTGCATCGGTCGGTCCACCGGGTCGTGTGGCTCAATCCCCTCGCCGGACGTCCCGGGTACGCGCCCGAGACGAGGGGGATGCGGGCGGCGCTCCCCCACGTGGACGATTTCCTCCCTGCCGCCAACCTGACCGACCTCGCCACCCTCATCGAGCTCCTAGAGTCGGTCCCGGCACGGAGGATCGCATGAGAGAGGCCTTGGAGATCAGAGATCGCTGGGTGTCGGAAGGCAAACGCGTCGCCGTCGCCACCGTGGTTCGGGTGGGGGGATCGGCGCCTCGCCCCGAGGGCTCCAAGTTCCTGGTCTCGTCGGCGGGAGAGATGGAGGGTTCGGTCTCGGGGGGCTGCGTGGAGAACGACGTCTTCCTCCACGCCCAGGAGGTCCTGGAGACGGGGACCCCCAAACTGGTCACCTACGGGATCGCCGACGACGACGCCTTCGAGGTGGGCCTTGCCTGCGGCGGGACCATCCAGGTCTTCATCGAGCCGTGGTGACCGACGTCTGGGAGGCCGTCCGCCGGGTGGTGGCCGAAGAGCGGCTCGCCGCCCGATGCACCGTGATCTCGGGCCCCGACGCCGGCATGTCGGCGGTGGTCGATCATGACGAAGGGGTGATCGGCGGTGAGCTGCCTCCCGAGATCGCCGCCGACGTGGTCGCCGACGCCAGGGTGCTGATGGAACGGGAGCGGCATCTCACGGTCACCTACGGGGCCAGGGACGTGTTCTGTGAGGTCCTCGCCCCGCGGCCGCGCCTGGTGATCTTCGGCGCCGTCCACATCGCCCAGGCCCTCACGACGATCGCCCGACTCCTCGGCTACCGGGTGACGGTCTCCGATGCGCGTCCCGCCTTCCTGACCGAGGCCCGCTTCCCCGACGCCGACGAGCTGCTGGTCGGCTGGCCCGACCAGGTGGCCGATCGGCTGGTCTTCGACCGGTCCACCTTCGTCGTCGTGCTGAGCCACGATGCCCGCTTCGAGGATCCCCTCTGGCCCCTCGTGTTGGGCACACCCGTTCGGTACATCGGGGCGATGGGATCGAAGAAGACGGCCGCTCGGCGTCGAGAGCGCCTCATCGCCGCCGGCTTCGATCCTGGGGACGTGGACCGGATCTGCGGGCCGATCGGTCTCGACATCGGGGCGGAGACTCCCGGCGAGGTGGCGGTGGCCATCCTCGCCGAGATGACCCGATACCGTTATCTCGCCCACGAGCCGCTGGAGCTCCGAGGCGAAGTCCGGCGAATCGGACGGTGACGACGCCGGCCGGGGGAGGCTCCCGGCCTTCCCTGGGGTGGGTGCCTCCCAGCGCTCGGCCTTCCGTGCTTCGACCTCGGCTACGGTGACGCCGTCATGCGCGTCGCCGCCCTCGTCCTCGCCGCCGGTGGGTCCCGCCGCCTCGGCCGCCCGAAACAGCTCGAACCGTGGGGGCGGACCACCCTGCTCGGGCACGTGCTCGACCAGGTCCGAAGGTTCCCCGTCGAGGAGATCTGGGTCGTCCTCGGGGCCGAGGCCGACCGGGTCCTGGAGCAGGTCGATCTCGACGGGGTCGGAGTGGTGGAGAACCCCGAGTGGGCGGAGGGGATCGCCTCGTCCCTGCGGGCGGGACTCGACGCCCTCACCAGGTTGTCGAAGGCGGACGCAGCCCTCATCGTCATCGGAGATCAGCCCGAGATCGAGCCGTCGGTGGTCGAGCGTCTCGTGGACGAGTACCGCCGGAGCCGCGGCCCGGTCGTGATCCCCAAGTACCGCTACGTCTGGGGCAATCCGGTGCTCGTCGACCGGTCGCTCTGGCCCCGTCTCATGTCCCTGGGCGGGGACGAAGGCGCACGCCGCCTCTTCCAGGCGCATCCCGAGTGGGTCCGGGAGGTGTGGTTCGAGACCTTGCCTCCTCGGGACGTGGACACCGAGGCCGACGTCGAAGAGCTGCGCCCCCGGCCACCCTTTGCTTGAGGGCCGTTCGAGAGGACCGGGCCGAGGCTCGGCAACTATCCTCACCGCCGTTCGTTGGGCGGTCCAGGAAGGAGCGAGATGGCGACGATCGACTCGATCGTGGGGATCGGGGTGAAACAGGCCACCAAGCTACGCAAGGCCGGCATCCGCACCACGGAGGCCCTGCTACGAAGGGCGGCGACCCGATCGGGCCGCAAGGAGTTGGCCGAGCGGACCGGGATCGCCGCCGCACAGATCCTGCAGTGGGCCAACCGGGCGGACCTCATGCGAATCAAGGGGGTGGGGGCCGAGTACGCCGACCTCCTCGAGGCGGCCGGGGTCGAGACGGTGAAGGAGCTGCGGCGCCGGAGCCCCAAGGCCCTCACCGCCAAGATCGTCCAGCTCAACGAACGCAAGCGGCTCGTGCGTCGGCTCCCCACCGAGAAGATGATCGCCGCCTGGGTCGAGCAGGCCAAGTCCCTGGATTCGATCATCAAGCCGTGAACGCGCCGATGGGGACCCCCTGGCGGGGGTCCCCATCGGGGAGGAGGAGTCGATCCGGCTCAGGAAGCCTTGGCGGTCTCGCCCGTCTTCCCGGCCGCCGCCTTCTCGGCGGTGGTGGTCTTCTTGGCCGCCGGTTTCTTGGCGGTGGTGGTCTTCTTGGCCGCCGGTTTCTTGGCGGTGGTGGTCTTCTTGGCCGCCGTCGCCTCGGCGGCAGGCGCGGTCTCCGCGGCGGCCTCCTCCTTCGGGGCCTCGGCCTTCTCGGGGCGGAAGTTGGCTCGCCAGGTGTTCAGCATCTCCTCGAGCTGGTCGCGCAGCCTGCTCACCTGCTCCTGCATCTGGTCGAAGTCGACCTTGGCGGCGAGCTCGTCGACGACCTTGCCCTCGCTGAGCCGGCTGATGAGCTTCTCGCCTTCGGCAGCCCACTCGTCGAACTGCTTCTGCGCCTCCCGGGACAGGTCCAGCGCGTTCGAGGTCAGCTTGTCGCGCAGCTCGTTGACGCGCTCCGAGGCGACCTTGGCCACCGCCACCGGCGCTCCCACTGCGGCGTAGAGGTACTTCTTGGCGTTCATGTCTCTCTCCTTGTCGGCTCGTCCGATGTGCCCTCCGCTTCGGCTCCCGCCTCGACGAGGGCCATGTAGAGGTCGAGCAACACCTGTTTCTGTCGGGCGGTGAGCCGGGGGTCGGCGTCCACCGCCTCCAGCACCGTCGGTGTCGACCGGTCGCCTTCGATCAGCCCTGCCCTCGTGTAGAGGGTCTCGGCGGAGATCTCCAGGGCCCGTGAGATCCGCTTGAGGATCTCGGCCGAAGGCTTCCGGATCCCCCGTTCGATCTGGCTCAGATAGGGGTTCGAGACCCCTGCCCGTTCCGCCAGCCTGCGAAGCGAGAGGTTGGCCCGTTCCCGCTGCTGGCGGATGAACTCACCCAGATCGGTGTGCTTGCTCTCAGTCACATCTGCAAGATACAGCAAGCAGCTAACTTTTGCAAGCGCGTGCGAGGAGTCGCGTGCGTAGGGAGCTCAGCCCTCGAAGGTCGTGCCCACGGCGAAGGCCACCACGGCGCCGAGGCCCGCGATCACCAGGTTCTCCAGCCCGGAGATCACCGGGTTCGTCATCGTCACCCTCGTCTTGGCGACGCCCACCGCGAAGAGGCCGATGCCGGTGGCCACCGCCGACGCGAAGAAGGCGGTGCCCACGTCGGAGACGAAGGCGAAGGGCAGGGTCGCCGGGGCGGAACCGACGACGAACAAGATCCCGGAGGCGAGGGCGGCCAGGTACGGATTGCGGCGCTCGGAGTCCACCACACCGAACTCCAGGGACTGCATCGCCGCCAGCAGCCGCTCGTCGGTCGCCGAGAAGATCGTCACCGCCGTCTCCAGGTCCTCGCCGTCGATGCCCATCTCGGCGAACATGTCCCGGAGCTGGTGCACCTCCATCGGCCGATGGTGGCGAATGTGCTCCTCTTCCAAGGCCAACTCCCGTTGGAGGACCTGGTCTTGCGATTTCGTCGCCAGATACTCACCCAGGGCCATCGAGACGGCCCCGGCGAGGGCACCGGCGACGGCCGTCAGCAACACCGCCTTCGTCGACAATCCGCCTCCCACCACCCCCGCCACGAGGAGGAAGATGGAGACGAGCCCGTCGTTCACGCCGAGGATGATGTCGCGCCAGTACTGTCGAGAGGCCCCCACATGGGGGACGTAGGGGACCGTCGGATCGGCGTGGAGGGGGTCGTCGGCCACCATCGGTGCCGAGTGTATCGCCCGGCTGGTCGGCCACGACCTCCACGGTCGTAACATGGCGGGTCCCGAGCACGGTGTGGTAGTGAGCTCGATGATCATCGTCATGAGGAGAGACGCGACCCCGGAGGACATCACGGGCGTCGTCGAGCGCCTGCGCTCCATCGGGTGTGAGGCGCATGTCTCGGAAGGTCAGGTCCAGACGGTGATCGGAGCCGTCGGTGATCGAGACGTCGTCGGTCGGCTGCCGTGGGAGGCGATGCCCGGCGTGGAGCGGGCCGTCCCCGTCGTCAAGCCGTTCAAGTTCGTCTCCCGGGACTTTCAGCCCGCCGACACCGTCATCGACGTCGGCGGCGTCGAGCTGGGAGGGGAGCGGTTCGTCGTCGTCGCCGGACCCTGCGCCGTGGAGAGCCGCGACCAGCTCTTCCGCACCGCCGAGGCCGTGGTCGAGGCGGGAGCGCGCATCCTCCGTGGCGACGCCTTCAAGCCCCGCACCTCGCCGTATTCGTTCCAGGGGCTGGGCGAACAGGGTCTGGAGCTGCTGGCCGAGGTGCGCGAGACGTTCGGGATCCCCTTCGTCGCCGAGGTGCTCGACCCCCGTGACGTGGAGCTGGTGGCCTCCTACGCCGACATGCTGCGGGTGGGGACCCGCAACATGGCGAACTTCACCCTGCTCCAAGAGGTGGGCCGCCAACCCAAGCCGGTGCAGCTCAAGCGGGGCTTCACCGCCACCATCGAGGAGTGGCTCAACGCCGCCGAGTACATCTACAAGGAGGGGAACCACCAGATCGTGCTGGTGGAGCGGGGGATCCGCACCTTCGAGACGGCGGCCCGCAACACCCTCGACATCACCGCCGTCCCCGTCCTCAAACGTCTCTCCCATCTGCCGGTCATGGTGGACCCGTCCCATTCGGGTGGGCGGCGGGAGCTGGTCCTTCCTCTGGCACGAGCAGGCGTCGCGGCGGGAGCCGACGGCATCATGGTGGACGTCCACCCGGCGCCCGACACGGCGCTGGTCGACGGGGCGCAGGCCCTGCTGCCCGACGAGTTCGCCGAGCTGATGGACCAGGTGAGGAGGCTGGCCGCGGCGATGGGCCGGCCTCTGTGAGCATGGATCGCGTCGCCATCCTGGGCACCGGGCTCATCGGCGCCTCCCTCGGCATCGCGCTGCGGGCCCGAGGTCATCGGGTCGACGCGTGGGATCCGGATCCCGATGCCCGACGGGGAGCCGAGGCGGTCGGGGCGGCCGACCGTCTCTGGGACCATCCCGACGATGCCGTCGGAGCGGCGGATCTGGTGGTGCTCGCAGGCCCCGTGCAGGCCATCGTCGAGACGGTGGCCCGGATCGAGACCTCGGCGCTCGTCACCGACGTCGCCGGGGTGAAGGGTCCGGTGATGGCCGCGGTGAGGCCGGGCCTGCGGTTCGTCGGCGGGCACCCGATGGCGGGTCGGGAGACCGCCGGTCCGGCCGGTGCTTCGGGGTCCCTGTTCCGGGGTGCCACCTGGGTGCTCACCCCGGGAGAGGGGCCGGACGGGGATCTCGAGACGATGACGAGGCTCGTGGAGGGGATCGGTGCCGTCCCCCGGGTGATGGACGCCGCCACCCACGACGCCGTGGTCGCCGCCGTCAGCCACCTCCCCCAGCTCCTCGCCTCCATCCTCGTCGATACCGCCGCGAGCCGACCGGCGGCTCTGGAGCTCGCCGCCGGAGGATTCCGGGATCTCACCCGGGTCGCCCTCTCGGACCCGGGCTGGTGGGCGGAGCTCCTCGTCGCCAACCGCAGGGAGGTCGCCGCCGCCGCCGACGAGCTGATCGGGACGCTGCGGTCCCTCACCGAGATGATCCACGGAGCCGACGTGGCCGGTGTCGCCGCCGCTCTCGGCTCCGCTCGGGCGATCCGGGCATCTCTGCGAGCTCCGGTGGCGGCGGTGGGCGTCGTCCTCGAAGACGAGCCCGGGGAGATCGCCCGGGTGGGGCATGCCCTGGAACGCAGCGGCGTGGATCTGCGGGATCTGCAGCTCCGCCACGCCACCCACGGCGGAGGGGGGGTGCTCACCTTGTCGGTTCGGGCCGAGGAGCTCGATCGGCTCCGTGACGCCCTCCGAGCCGAGGGCTTCAAGCTCCTGGGCTCTGCGGTCTGACGCTCACCGGTCCCCCATGAGGTCTCCGAGCGCGGCGACGGCTGCGAGGACACCCACCTCGAGTGCGCGTTCGTCGAGGGTGAAGGACGCCGAGTGGAGATCGACGGGACGGCCACCGGCGCGGGCCCCCAGGCGGACCAGGGCGCCGGGAACCACGTCGAGGTAGCGCGAGAAGTCTTCGGCGCCCATCGACGTGGCGGTGCCGGTGATCGCGTCGGGACCGAGGACCGAACCCATCGAGGCGGCGAGCCGGTCGACGACCCGGGGGTCGTTCACCACCGGCGGAATCCCCCTGACGTAGTGGAGGATCGCCTTGGCGCCGGTCGGCTGGACGAGGTCGGTGACGAGACGTTCGACGATCCCCGCCAGCTCGTCCCAGAGGTCGCGGTCGGCCGTGCGCACCGTCCCGGCGAGCTCGACGGTGGTGGGGATCACGTTGTCGGCGGTGCCGCCTTCGATCCGGCCGAACACCAGGGTGGTGGGGAGTCGGGCGTCGACCAGACGGGAGAGGAGGGCGGGGAGATGGGTCACGACCAGACCGGCAGCACCGATGAGGTCCACGGTCTGGTGGGGGCGGGCGGTGTGGCCCCCGGGACCCTCCAGGGTGATGTGGAACCGGTCGGCCGAGCTGGTGATCGGACCGGCGAGGAGTCCCACCCGGCCGGGCTCCAGGCCCGGGTCGACGTGGAAGGCGAAGATCGACTCGACCCCGTCGAGCACTCCCTCCCGCAGCATGTCATGCGCCCCACCGGGGAACGTCTCCTCCGCGGGCTGGAAGATGATGCGTGCCCGGCCCGGGAGGTCGAGTCGGGAGAGGACGAGGGCGACCCCGACGCCGATGGCGGTGTGGGCATCGTGTCCGCAGGCGTGCATCACTCCGGGGATCTCGGACGCGAACTCGTGGGTCGGAGGCTCGTCGATGGGCAGGGCGTCGAGGTCGACCCGAAAGGCGTGCCTCGCTCCGGTCCGCCCCAGATCCACCACCAGGCCCGTGTGGGGGGTCCTCAGCCGTGGTTCGATGCCGTGGGCTCGGAGGGTGGAGGCGACGAGCTCGGTGGTTCGGAACTCTTCGTTGGAGAGCTCGGGGTGGCGGTGGATGGCCCGCCGGAGCTCGACGACGGTCGGCAGGACGGACGCGACCAGATGCCGGAGACGATCGGTGTCCACCATGGGGCGCGCAGGGTACACGGCGGCACCGTGGGACGCCCCGGCGGAGTCGACGCCGGGGCTTTCTATGCTCGTGGGCATGCCGATGCGTGTGGCGGGGGCCCAGATCGACCTCACCGTGGGGGACCTGGAGGGCAATGAGCGGCGCATCGCCGCCGCCATGGCGTGGGCGGAGGCCGAAGATGCGGACCTCCTCCTCCTTCCGGAGCTGGCGGTGACGGGCTACCCGCCCGAGGATCTGGTGCTGCGGCCGGCGTTCGTCGACGACAACGTCGAGGTGGTCCGCCGCCTCGCTCGACGATCCGGCGACACCGTGACCGTCGTCGGTTTCGTCGACCACGCCGACCCCAACCATCGGGGCGCCGTCGATGCGGTCCCACGGCGGATCGCCAACGCCGTCGCCCTGATCGCCGCCGGCGAGATCATCGGCGTCTATCACAAGGTCCTGCTGCCCAACTACGGGGTCTTCGACGAGGACCGGTATTTCGCGGCCGGCACCATGCCCGACCGGATCTGGGAGGTGGCCGGGATCCCCGTGGGGGTGTCGATCTGTGAGGACATCTGGGTGCCCGACGGACCACCTCGTCGCCAGGCGGCCGCCGGGGCGCGCATCCTCGTCAACGTCAACGCCTCCCCCTTCCATCGTGCCAAGGCCCACGAGCGGGAGGCGATGCTCCAGTCCCGGGCCCGCGCCGCCGGGGTGCCGGTCGTGTACCTCAACCTGGTCGGAGGTCAGGACGAGCTGGTGTTCGACGGGGCGAGTCTGGTCGTCGCCGCCGACGGGACGGTGCTGCATCGCTCCCCGCAGTTCGCCGAGGACCAGTTCGTCGTCGAGGTCCCCTTCGCCGACGAGGCACCGCGAGCCTGCTGCGTCGCTCCGCTCCTCGAGCCCGCCGAGGAGATCTACCGTGCGCTCGTCACCGGGCTCGCCGACTACACCCGGAAGAACGGGTTCGACCGGGTGGTGGTGGGGTTGTCGGGGGGGATCGACTCGGCGTTGACGGCGACGATCGCCACCGACGCCCTCGGCCCCGAGGGGGTCTGGGGCGTGGCGATGCCGTCACGGTTCAGCTCGGAGCACTCGGTGCGCGACGCCCGGCAGCTCGCCGCCAACCTCGGGATCCGATTCGACGTGGTCCCGATGGACGGCATCTACCAGGCGTACCTGGAGACGTTGGAGCCGATCTTCGTCGGGACCGAGTTCGGGGTGGCCGAGGAGAACCTCCAGGCCCGGATCAGAGGCGCGATCCTGATGGCGATCTCGAACAAGTTCGGACCGATGGTCGTGGCGACGGGGAACAAGTCGGAGCTGGCCGCCGGATACGCCACCTTGTATGGGGACATGGTGGGCGGCTACGCGGTGTTGAAGGACGTGTTCAAGACCGTCGTCTACGAGCTGGCCCGGTGGCGGAACCGGAACGGGGAGGTCATCCCCCGTTCCAGCATCGAGAAGCCCCCCTCGGCCGAGCTTCGGCCGGGGCAGCGGGACACCGACTCCCTGCCGCCCTACGAGCTGCTCGACCCGATCCTGGAGCGGTACATCGAGCTCGACATGGGGGTGGACGAGATCGAGGAGGAAGGGTTCGATCCCGAGCTGGTGCGACGCGTCGCCCGGATGGTGGATCGCAACGAGTACAAGCGGAGGCAGGCGGCGCCCGGCGTGAAGATCACCACCAAGGCCTTCGGCAAGGATCGGCGGCTGCCCATCACGAACCGGTATCGGCCCTGACCGGCGCGTCGCTACCCTCGAGGCCATGATCGCGTTGATCGACGGCGAGCGGGCGGAGTCGATCTCGGTCGCCGATGGGGCGGTGTTGCGGGGCGACGGCTGCTTCGAGGCGATCCGGGTCTACGGGTCCGTTCCCTTCGCCCTCGACGCCCATCTCGGGCGGCTGGCCCGCAGCGCCTCCCTCCTCCGGCTCGTCGTCCCCGAACGGGAGCTCCTCGTCGCATGGTGTCGAGCCCTGGCCCGGGAAGGGGGTGACGGCGTGATCCGGATCCTCCTCACCCGAGGCTCGGTCGTCCCCGACTCCGACGCTCCTCCGCGCTGCATCGTGCTCCACCACGCCGCCGAGCCGGTGCCGCCGACGCTGCGGGTGCTCCCCGTCGACGCGCCCTGGCACTCGGCCGGCCGCGACTGGGATCTGGCAGGTGCCAAGACGATCAGCTACGCCCCCAACCAGGCGGCCACCCGACGGGCCCGCGCCGAGGGCTTCGACGAGGCGCTCCTGGTCTCTGTCGACGGCACCGTCCTGGAAGGACCCACCTTCGCCCTCGCCTGGGTCGTGGAGGGGACGTTGGAGACGCCTTCGCTCGACCTGAAGATCCTCGACTCGATCACCCGCCGGTTCGCCCTGGAGGACGCCGTGCGGCTCGGCATCCCCGTCCGGGAAGGTCGGTTCCCCCTGGCCCGGCTCGCCGAGGCGTCGGAGGTGATGGCGTGGTCGACGACGAAGGAGGTCACCGCGGTGGCATCGGTGGGTGACCACCCGTTTCGGCCGGGCGCGGTCACCGCGACGTTGGCTGCCGCCTACCGGGAGCGGGTGCAGCGGGAGGTGGAGGCCTCGACCGGAGGCTGACCGGGCCGCCGTCGGCGGCGCCGGTCGGGAACCAGCGGGACCTCGGGAGCGTTGTGAAGCCGACGCCCGACGAGGAGGAGGCCGTGAGAACCAGGATCGTGCTGGCGACGTTCGCCGTGGCCCTCGTGGCCGCCGCCTGCAGCCGGTCGGCCGAGCCGGAGCTGAGCGCCACCACCTCCAGTCTGGTCGGAGCCGCCGCGACCAGCACGACGACCACCGTCGCCGCCTCCGAGGGGGACGAGACGACCACCACGACGCTGGGTCAGCAGGTCGAGTCCTTCGAGGTGGCGGTTCGGGAATCCACCGACGACGGGGAGATCCTCTACGTCGTCGTGCCTCCCGGTTCCTACACCGACCTCGACCTCGAAGACTTCATCGTGGAGATGGTGGAGTCGAATCCGGATCTCTACGAGCTGCACGTCGTGGACGACCCGGACGCCGTGGCGGCGCTGCGGACCCCGGCCGATGAGCGGACCGATGAACAGCAGGCCCTCCTCGACGCCCACCACCTGGTGAGTCTGGTCGAGGGGAAGCTGGTCCGGTTCCAGGGCCCCTTCGCCGAGATGGGGGAGTTCGTCCTCGGATCCTGAGGGGAGATCACCGACCGAGGACCACCCTCAGGTCAGGATCGCCTTGGCCACCGCCAGGAACCCGGCGAACCCGAGGAGGTCGGTGACGGTCGTGAGGAACAGGTTCGATCCCAGGGCGGGATCGAAGCGGAGCTTGCGGAGCGCCAGGGGGATCCCCGCTCCGGCGAGACCCGCGATCGTGAGGTTGGCCCAACCCGCCAGGAACATGGCCAGACCGATCCGCACCGGGTTCGGTTCGCCCTGGACCGCCTGGAGGGCGTAGCCCAACAGGCCCGCCAGGAGCCCGATGGCGAGGCCGTTGGCGACTCCGATGATCGTCTCCCGAGAGATCACCCGCCGCGCCGCCTGACCCGGCACCTCGCCGGCTGCCAGGGAACGGATCACGACGGCGAGGCTCTGGGCGCCGGCGTCGCCGCCGATCCTCGCCACGAGGGGCATGAGGGCGGCCAGCACCACGAACTCGTCGAGGATGTCGGCGAAACGGCTGATGGCGACCACCACGGTCGATGAGATCGCCACGTCGAAGGCGATCCACGGCAGGCGGGCCCTGATCGAGCGGCGTACCGGAGTCCGGATGGTCTCCTCGACGCCGGCGCCCATGGCGGCGGCGAAGTCCTCGGAGGCCTCCTGCTGCACCGCCTCGATCACCGCGTCGGCGGTGACGATGCCCAGGAGGCGATGGCCGTCGTCGACGACCGGCACCGCGAACAGGTGGTACCGCTGGGCGAGCTCGGCCACCTCCTCCCGGTCGGTGTCGGGGGTGACGGCCACCGGGTTGCGGACCATCACCTCGTCGAGTCCGGCGCCGGGCCGGGCGAAGACGAGGTCCCGGAACGAGATCACCCCGACCAGTCGCCCGGTGTCGTCGACCACGTACACGTACGACAGCTCCTCCAGCTCTTCGTGGAGTTGGCGGATCCGCTCGATGGCTTCACCGGCGGTCATCCCGACGGGGAGGGCGGCCACGTCGGTGGTCATCAGCCCGCCCGCCGAGTCGGGCTCGTACTCGAGAATCTCCCGGACCTCGGCGGCCGTCTCGGGCGACATCGCTCCCAGCAGGAGCTCGCGGGTCTCGTGATCGACCTCGGCGAGGATGTCCGCCGTGTCTTCGGGTTCAAGCTCTTCCAGGACCCTCACCACGGTGGTGGTCGGGAGCTCCTCGACGATGTCGGCGGCGTGCTCGGGGTTGATCTCCTCGA
>JALSJV010000029.1 GCA_026989215.1 Acidimicrobiia bacterium
TTCTCCGGGTCGAGCCGTTCGGCGGCCCGTGCCGCCGCCGCCCGCACCTCGGCGACGAGGGCCGGGTCGGCGCCCGCCTCCGCCAAGGCGTGGACGGCGCCTTCGAGCCGGTACCACTCCTGGGCGGCGGCCGCCTGCTCCTCCACCCAACGGTCGTACCGCCGGAGCTCGTGGGCGATGTCGGCCAGGTACCGGGTCCGGTCGGGGGGGACGATGTGGTGCTTGTGCTGGTCGGACAGCGGCAGCTCGAGGTCGGGTTCGAGGCGGATCCCGGTCCGCTCGGCGAGGATGCGGCAGGTCGCCAGGTAGAGCCGGTTCACCCCGGGGTCGTTGAAGTCGGAGGCGACGGTGAGGTGGATGGGCAGGTCTTCGTCCGACCCGCCGAAGACGCCGTGGTTCCTCCGATACTGTTTGCGGACGTCCCGGAGGGCGTCGAGGGCCCCTTCCTTGTCGGCCTTGTTGATCGCCACCAGGTCGGCGTAGTCCAGCATGTCGATCTTCTCGAGCTGGGTCGCCGCCCCGTAGTCGGGGGTCATCACGTAGAGGGAGACGTCGGAGAAGTCGACGATCTCGGTGTCGGACTGGCCGATCCCCGACGTCTCCAAGACCACCAGGTCGAATCCGGCGGCGCGGACGACGTCGATGGCGGCTCGTACCGCCGGTGACAGGGCCAGGTTGGCCTGGCGGGTGGCGAGGGAGCGCATGTAGGCCCGGGGGTGTGGGATGGTGTTCATGCGGATCCGGTCTCCCAGGAGCGCCCCTCCGGTGCGCCGCTTCGACGGGTCGACGGAGATCACCGCCACCGTCAGGTCCTCGAAGTCGAGGAGGAACCGCCGCAGCAGCTCGTCGACGATGGAGGATTTCCCCGAGCCTCCGGTGCCGGTGATCCCCAGCACCGGCGCCGGCGCCGTCGCCGCCCGATCCCGGAGCTGTTCGAAGACGTCCAGGTACTTCTGGGGAAAGTTCTCGGCGGCGGAGATGAGCCGGGCGATGAGACGGTGGTTGGTCGGTCGGAGCTCTGCGAGGTCGACCCCGTCGAGCTCGCCGGTGGCGAAGTCGGCGCCCGCCAGCATGTCGTCCACCATCCCCTGCATCCCCATGTCCCGGCCGTCGTCGGGCGAGTAGATGCGGGCGACGCCTTCGGCGAGCAGCTCGGCGGCTTCGGTGGGGAGGATCGTCCCCCCTCCCCCACCGTAGATCCGGATGTGGTCACATCCCCGTTCTCGGAGCAGGTCCCGCAGGTAGCGGTAGAACTCCATGTGCCCACCCTGATAGGAGGTGACGGCGATCGCCTGGGCGTCTTCGTCGATCGCCGCCTCGACGATCTCCAACCCCGACCGGCTGTGTCCGAGGTGGATGACCTCCGCCCCGGAGGCCTGGAGGATGCGCCGGAAGATGTTGATGGAGGCGTCGTGCCCGTCGAACAGCGTGGTGGCGGTGACGAACCGCACCTTGTGGGTGGGGTGGTATCGCTGTTCGGGATCGGCCACGGCGAGCCCTCCTCGGCGGGGACGTCCCTTCAGGTTACCTGGAGGCTCACCACCGCCTGCCCCCGTTCAGCGGCGGAGTGCCTCGACCGGTTCCAGCCGGGAAGCATGGACGGCGGGGACGATGCCTGCGACGAGCCCGGTTCCGAGCCCTGCGATGGGCGCCGCCACGATGACCTCCAGAGGAATGACCGGGGCCCATCCCCGACCACCTGCCACCACGAGGAAGATGGCCAGCGCCGCGACGAGCCCGAGGAGCGATGCCAACACGCCCGTCAGCGTCGTCTCCGCCAGGAACATGGCGGCGATGCTCCTCCGTGACATCCCGAGCGCCCGTCGCAGCCCGATCTCGAACCGGCGTTCGAGCACCCCGGCCATCGTCGCGCTGGCGATCCCGAACACCGAGGCGACGAGGAGACCGCCGGCCAGCAGCACCACGAACTCGTCCACCTGCGTCGTGACGGTCTGCCGGAGGTTCTTCGCCTCCGGTAGGGTCTGCGCGACGAGACGATCCCCCTGCTCGGGGTCGGCGGCGAGGGGAAGCAGGCCCGCCACCGTCTCGGCGGTGCCCACTTCGACTTCGACCACCAGTTCCCAGGCGGAACCTTCGTCGGGCCAGAGGCGCTCTGCGGTGGTGGCGGGTACGAGCACCTGGAATAGGACGTCGGGGTTGCGTTGGACGTCTTCGACGATGCCACGCACCATGAACTCCCGCCCGCCGAGGCGGATGATGGAGCCGGGGACGATCGGAACCGGAGCGTCGGCGGCCACCACCGAACCCACCAACGCAGCGGGAACGCCGAACGCATGGTCTCCCTCGACGAAACCGTCTCCGTCCACGTCGGGTTTGAGGAAGGCGACGGCTCCGGGGGAGACCGCTCTCACGGCGACCATCCGGCTCGGAGCAGCCCAGGGCCCCTCCCCCGCCGCCATCGGCTTCTCCTCCACCTCCCAGGTTCGGCCGACGTCGACGACCCCGGGGATCCGACCGACCCGCTCCTCCACGGCGGGCTCCCTGACGGCGGTGAAGGCCGGTGGCGCCCCGAGACGGACCTCGGTGGCGGCCAACAGATCGAAGACCTGTTCGATCCGCGACGACGTGGTGGTGGCCATCGCCACCGAGTACACGAACATCCCGACGGCGAGGATGGTCCCGAAGGCGGAGACGAAGGCGCGGAACGGTCGCCTCGACACGTTGAGGCCGACGTCGTCGATGAAGTCGAGGACCCGTCCACGCCTCCCCGTGGGCGTCTCGTCGCTTCGGGCGGCGCCGTCGGAGGGCAGCCGTCGCGTGTCGGCGACGACCCGACCGTCGGAGAGTTCGATCCGCCGGTCAGCCTGTTCGGCCAGCCCGGGGTCGTGGGTGACGAGGATCACCGCGCAGCCGCCGGGTGGGGCTTCTCGCAGCAGCTCCAACACCCGCTGGGCGTTCGACGTGTCGAGATTTCCGGTGGGCTCGTCGCAGAGCAGGAGCTCTGGTTCGTGGACGAGACCACGGGCGAGCGCGGCCCGTTGTCGTTCCCCACCCGACAGCGTCGACGGTCGAGCGTCGATTCGATGGCCGAGTCCCACCCGTTCGAGGGCGGCGACGGCTCGGGCTCGCCTCACTCGGCGGGGCACGCCGGCGAGGCGGAGGGCGAGCTCGAGGTTCTCGCTCACGGTTCTCGTGGGGATGAGATGAGAGTCCTGGAAGACGAACCCCACCGACCGAGCCCGGAGGCGGTTACGCCGACGTTCCGACATGTCTTCGGTCGGAGTTCCCCTCCACCGGTAGGTGCCGGCGGTCGGGCGGTCGAGAAGGCCCAACAGGTTCAGCAGCGTCGTCTTGCCCGACCCTGATCGGCCGGTGACGGCGACGAACTCCCCCGGTCCGATCTCCAGGTCGATCCCGTCGAGGGCGTTCACCGCACCCTCTTCGTAGAAGCGCGAGATCCCTACGAGTTGAATCAGGCTCATGACCGGGGATTGAGGACGAGGGGCGTCCCTTCGGTGAGCCGCGGGTCGTCGCCGCGGATCTCGACCCGACGGGCGGTGACGACCCCGACCTCCACCGGGACCGGGATCTCGTCCCCTTCGTCGAGCACGACCACATAGGGGCCGTCCGCTCCGTCGAAGACGGCCATCGGGGACGCCGAGAGCACCGGAGTCCGCGTCGTGGCGACGACGAGTTCGCCGACAAGTCCCGTCTCCGGCTCGGGCAGCTCCGCCAACGTGACGTGGACGCCCTCTCCCTCGGCGACGGTGACCGGCGTCACCGCCGTGATGGCGCCTTCCGCCACCGCGCCGCCGCCGAGCCGCCGAAGGCGGAGCGTCATGCCGACCGAGATCAGCTCGGGCGCGACATGGAGCTGCACGACCCTGGTTCCGTCGGACAGCACGAGGGACCCGGGCGTCATCTCGGAGCCCGGAGCCAAGGTGGATCGAGCGACACGAAGTGGTCCTGGCAGGAAGATCACCTCGCTCTGGGGAAAAAAGGGCCGTCTGCCGCCTGGGGCCGGGTATCCGAGATGCTCGTAAAGCTCCCCGACCGCTCTCCGGGTGGCCCGGCCGTACCTTCCGTCCGCCTCCCCGTCGTAGAACCCGAGCTCCGCCAACGCCTGTTGGAGTTGGGCGACGTCGGGCCCCGGTGTCATCCCGTCGGTGAAGTCCCTCCAGGCGGGGAGCACCCCCCGGAGGGCGATGAGGGGACGACCCACCACTTCGACCACGACGACCCCCGCCTCGACCTGGTCGCCGATGGTGAGGGGCGCCGCGGTCACCACCGGCGGAACGCCGACAGGTGGGGGCACGTCGACGAGACCCGTCGCCACTACGTCCGCGTCGACCCGGAGGACGTCCTCGAGCACCTCACGGCGGATCGGATCGGTGACGGGGACCCTCACCGGTTCGGCCCGGAGCGACGCCTGCTCCGGCGTCATCAGAGCCTCGGAGAGGACGAACCCCAACCCCACCAGAGCAGCGGCGACCCCCACCAACCCCACCACCATACGTATCCCCTTCACGACACCACCCAGCCTATGGCCCCGTCTCCGCCAACGCCGCCTTGGCCCGCTCCACCGCCTCCTGCTCCAGCCGACGGAACGCCACCAGGTCGTCCTCCCACTCGGCCAACACCTCCCGGGCAGCGGTCACATACGCCGCCCCGAAGAACCGCAGCAGATCCACCTCCCGGCGGCATTCGAGATCAGCCACCGCGATCTCCACCTCCAACGCCTGAACCTCCTCCAACGGCCGCTCACCAATCGACGAACCCACCAGCTCGGCGGCGTCGTCAGGAGCCCGCACGTCGAACCCCCGATCCCCCATACACCGACTCCACGCCCCCAACGCCGACCGCAACCCCCGATCCGACCGCACCCTCGGCCACAACTCCGCCTCCAGGTCGCTTCGCAACGACCTCAGGCGGAACCATTCCGCCACATCCCCGTAGATGGTGGCCCGAGCCTGACCGACGCAGCCGCCGGTGCGCACCCGGTCGGTGCTTCCCTCGGACTCGACATACGTCACGTACTCATCTGGCGAACCGAAGAGTGCCAGGTCGAAGGCGGCGCGTTCCTCGGCGGTCATCCTGCTCGTGTCATAGGGGTCACCACCCCCGTCGGGATCGAACGACGTCGCCCGACGGTCCCTCACCGACTGCACGAACCCATAGCCGACCCGCCGCACCTCCTCCAGATCATCCAACAACCACAGATCCAGATCCGTGAAATCCGCCCCCGGCGGATACAGATCCTGGGGGTCGATACGGGCGACCTGGTAGCCGGCGTAGCCCGCTCGTCTCATACATCGGCTCTCGATCGTGCCGAGGGAGTTGAGGAGGAACGCCTGGTTCTCCAGGTCCAGGGCCGTGTTGAACAGGGCGGCCACCTCCCGCAGCCCCTCCGCCCCACCCACCTCGTCGAACACGGCCGGATCGGCCTGGGGACCTCACGACGCAGCCACCAGACCGACCACCACCAGGACGATCCCAGTCTTCCTCACGGACCCGGGTCGCCCGAAGGGCAAGTTGGGCCAGACCACAGGTAGTGGGAGTTGCCGTCGTTGTCGCGCTGGTAGTGGATGTCGTCCTCCGCGGCTCCGGCGGGAACACAGTACTTCACCCCACCGGTGTAATAGTTCCCGTCGAACACCCGGACCGCCTTGCTCTCCAAATTCCTGATCGAGTCGTCGTCGTTCTGCACGCCGATCCGACCCCACATCGGCCAATCCGGGTCGCTGGTGGACGGATCCCAGAAGTCCCCGCCGTAGTTCGGCGCCCCCCAGATGCAGGTCTCGCCGGGGTTGCAGTACTGGTCGGCTACGGCGGGAATCGCAGCGGCGGCGACCAGTACTGCTGCCACGACGGCGACAAGGCGCCTCCTCGTCACGTCTCCACCCTTCATCTCGCTCACCTCCTCTCGACGAGGCTCCCCCTGGAGCCTTCCCTCACCCCTCTCATCTCCGGCAACGGCCCGACCGTCGCGTAGAATTTTCGAGAAACTCCGCGACGTTCGCGGGCCGGCCGGGCATGAAGAGTCGTCCGAGGACCTCCACGTCCCCGGTCGTGGCGAAGAGGGGGTTCGCCATCACACACACACACACACACCGACTCTGCGGCGGAGCTGGCGGAACGTTCCACCGACCTGTACCGCCGCCACCATGCCGACCTCTGCCGCTACGCCTGGCACCTCTCCGTGCCGGGTCTCGACCCCGACGACATCGTCGCCGACGTGTGGCTCGCC
>JALSJV010000030.1 GCA_026989215.1 Acidimicrobiia bacterium
CCCGACGTGCCGTCCCGAAGGTCGAGTCGGTGGCGACGACGCTGCATCGGATCGAGATCGACGGGGCGGTCCGGGCCGTCGTCGAAGGGTTCCTCCTCGCCGGATACGTCTTCGACGAATACCGCAGCGACCCGCCCGAGCGGTCCCATCCCGACCTGGAGCTGGTCGGGGAGGTCGAAGGGTGGGAGGCCGAGGCGGAGACCGCCCGGATCGTCGCCGAGGCGGTGATGGTGGCCCGGGACCTCGTCAACACACCGGCTCGGGACAAAGGCCCGGCCGACCTGGCGGAGCGACTGGCCGACCTGGCGGGAGGCCACGGCGTGTCGGCGGAGATCTGGGATGAGGACCGGCTCGCCGCCGAGCGCATGGGCGGGCTGCTCGGGGTGGGGGCGGGGTCGCATCGGCCGCCCCGGCTGCTGCGGCTGTCGTACACGCCGGAGGACGCGGCGGCGTCGGTGGCCTTCGTCGGCAAGGGCATCGTCTTCGACTCGGGCGGTCTCTCCCTCAAGCCCGCCACGTCGATGGAGACGATGAAGACCGACATGGCCGGGGCGGCAGCGGTGGCGGCGGCGGTCGTGGCCGTCGCCCGCCTGCGCCTCCCCGTCGCCGTCGTCGCCTACGCGGCGCTGGCGGAGAACATGCCGGGCGGTGGGGCGCAGCGTCCGGGGGATGTCATCACCTGCCGGAACGGCAAGACCATCGAGGTCCTCAACACCGACGCCGAAGGGCGGCTGGTGCTCGCCGACGCCCTCGCCCTCGCCGCCGAGGCCGAACCCGACCTGATCGTCGACGTCGCCACCTTGACGGGTGCGTGCATGGTGGCGTTGGGGGACCGGATCGGCGGTCTGTTCGCCTCCGACGACGAGGTGGCGGCTCGGGTGCGGGCGGCGGCGGAGGCGGCGGGGGAGCGGCTGTGGCATCTGCCCCTGCCCGTCGACTACCGCTCGAACATCGACTCGGAGATCGCCGACATGAAGAACACCGGGGAGCGGTGGGGTGGGGCGATCAACGCCGCGCTGCTGCTCGCCGAGTTCACCGACGGCCGCCCTTGGGCGCATCTCGACATCGCCGGTCCCGCCCGGGCGTCGAAGGAGCAGCATTACGTGTCGAAGGGCGGCACCGGCTTCGGGGTGCGGACCCTGGTGGAGGTGGCCCGGACGATGGCGGAGTGAGGGTCCGGGTCGGTCCGTGACGGTTCACTGTTGGGGGCACGCCACGTTGAGCCGCAGCCATTCCCGATACGGGACGGTGAACAGGAGGTCGTCGTAGGGGTTCCAGCTTCCGTCCCGGGTGCTGCCATACCCATCCACGAACGAATCCAGGGTCGGAGCGTCGGATATCTCATACCCTTCGCGTTCCAGGCACGCCTTGAGCCGGAGGAGATCCTCGTATCGTCTGGCGATCTGATCCCGCGTCGGCTCCTCGTAGGTCGGGAGGTTCAGGCCTGCCTCACAGGCGTCCACGATCTTCGTCGCCAGCTCGTTCTGTTCGAGGGGGACGGCATCGAAGCTGATTCCGTCACCGGGCGGAATCGGCTCGACGGGCATACCCTGGTCGCGGGCGCATTCCACGATGGCTCTCACCACCTGGATCCAGTCGACCTCGTGGTAGCGGAAGGCCGAGAAGTCGCCGTAGCCGGTGATCCGGTCCGGGATCTCGTCGACGGGAGCGTTCGTCCCTCCGAAGTCGGGGGACTCGGTCCGGACGGGCGGCGGCGCATCGTCGGCGGTGTCGGATCCGGGAGCAGCGCATGCTCCGGTGACCAACACCAGTGTGACCACCAGCGGGCCCATCGACCTGGGTCTCCGCTGACCTTCCGCCGCGGATCGTGGGCGGCGCTTCATACGTCCGACCCGCCGGTTCGGGTGTTCGCGAATCTGGCCACTTCTCGGCATTCCGTCCCTATCGGTAGGTGGTGCACCAGGCGTACGCGGTGTCGAGGCTCTTGCCCCGTTCTTTCTCGATACGGCCGCCGCGAGACAACCCGTCGTGGAGGTATGTGCTGTCGGTCACCGAGGTTCGTAGGATCACCGAGCCATTCCAGTACTTCGCAACCGTATACACCCAGTGGCCTTTGACATGCCAGAGGCTCAGGTCGTAGGCGACGTGACCGATCCGTCCTTCCGCCTTCGAGGAGATCGCCGCCAGGTTGTGCCAACACTGGCGTTCCCAAAACTCGACGTTCACGTACGGCTCGTAGTCGGCGACGGCAGGAAGTGCGGTGGCGAGGAGGGTGGCGGTGAGGGCTGCCAGGAGGGTTCTTCTCATCGGGACCTTCCCCTTCTGTTCGGTCCCAGCCCGACCAGCGGGTCCGAACATGCCACACACACGTCAAGGGGGTCCGCGCTCCCTGGACGCGTTCTTGGAGGAAACACTGCCCGATCCGGCGGCTGCGCTCTCCGGAACCTTCGGGTCCCTCCTCCGACCCGGCGATTCCCGGTCGGGCCGGGTCCATCACTCGACGATCGAGCGGGCCGAACGCTTCGCCGGCCCCGCTGTGGGCGGACGCCCGGTGGGGGCGGGCGGTTCCGGCGGTCGGGTCAACCGTCGAGGTCCAGCACGGATCGCAGATACACGGAGTCGTCGGGGCAGACCTCTTGGAGGCGCTGCAGTTCGGTCGGCCCGGCACCGGCTTCGATGAAGGCGGTGTAGGGGTGCCAGATTGCCCCCTGGGACTCCACGTACTGTTCCAGGGACGGGGGTGGATCCACGGGATACCCCTCGTCGATCATGCAGGCCCTGACGTAGAGCAGCTCACGGAAGCTCGTCGTCAGCTCTTCGGGCGTGGGCGTCCCGAACCGTAGCCCGAACTGGGCGCCCACCTCTTCACGACAGGACGCACTCACTTCGAAGAAGCGCTCCTGCTGATCCGGGGGGACGTCGGTGAGGATGCCCAGATCGGGTGCGATCTCCCCGTCGAATCCGTAGCGTCTCAGACACGCCAGTTTCGCTTCTTGGCGTTCGAGGATCGACGCCCGGACGGCACCGGGTGGTGCAGTCGTCACCGGCGTCGGTGGGAGCAGGTCCTGGATCGTGGGGTCGGCGAGGGACGTCGGCTCCGAGGTTGGACTCTGTGCCGCGTCGAAGGCCGCCATCGAGGGGGGAGTGTCGGGCGTGTCCGCGGGGCGGGTACTCGTCGTGGTGCCCCCGCAAGCGGACAGGACCAGAGCGGCGACGGCGACGATCCCGGACAGCCGCAGAGGCCCGGTCATCCCCTCACTGAGGGCATCGGGCCGACGCGATTGTGTTGTTACCCCCGGCGACGACGGTGACATACTGGGTTCCCGAGTGAAGGCCCCAGGAGTGGCTGACCCAGTACCACTTCGAGCTGTCGGGCGCGGTCCAACTCTGTCCGTCATGGATGTGGATCTGCCATTGGTGTCCATACCCCGACGCTGAGAGCCATCCCTGGGTGCCACAATACGCGGTATCGGTGTCGGAGGACTGTCCGTGGCTCGCCCAGGCGGCCGGTGCGGTGGCGAGGAGGGTGGCGGTGAGGGCCGCCAGGAGGGTTCTTCTCATCGGGACCTTCCCCTTCGCTCGGTCCCAGCCCGACCCGCGGGTCCGAACATGCCACACACACACACCGTTGTCAAGGGGTGGGGGCACGCACGTTCGTGCCGAATCCACGGGCCGTGGGCACCAGGTGGCGGGTTCCGTGAGCTGGTGCACACGGGGGTGTGGGGGATCGCATGTGTCGGTCGTCCGGTCCGGTGGTGGGTCCGGGAACGCCGCCGGCGGTGGCGCCACTCGGGACGGGCGCCTGGAACATCTCAGGATGGGTGAGACGTCGTCCCTCGAAGCCACCCGCACCCGTCCGCGCCACGGGGATCCGGGTCGGTCCGAGCCGGTTCGCCGTTGGGGGCAGCGCTCGTCGAGGGCGAGCCACCCTTCCCCGTCGAGGTCCAGGGGGACGTCGTCGTAGGAATGCCACGCCCCCTCGTAGTAACGCTCGATGAACACCTCGACCGTCGGGGGATCGGAGATCAGAAACCCTTCGGACTCGAGGCATGACGCGATGTCCAGGAGCCGTTCGGATTCGAGTCGCAGCCCCTCGGCGGTCATCCTTCGCCGCTCGGGAAGGTCGAGGCCTTCCCTGCAGGCTTCGATGATGGCGCGAGCCTGCGCGCGCTGTTCGGTGAGCATGACAGCAAGGCGGTGACGACGTCGCCGCGACGGCCCACTTCGACCCTCCCACCAAAGCGGCGGGAGTCGAAAAGATGGGAGTGGTTGGCGGCCGATCGCCGGACCGTCACCGATGGCGGTCGGATCCCTGCTGCTCTGACGGGTCAGGTGGACTCAGTCGAACGGGGCGTCCAGCATCTCGATCCAGTTCTCGATGTATGCTGTGACGTCGTCCGTCGTCACCAGGTCGAGCCGTCCCGGCGTCTCACCCGAGCCCGACACCGTCACGAACCTGTAGTCGACTCGACACGAGACGAACCACCGGTCGTCGTCGGCCGACAAGACGGCCCGTAGGGGTCGGCGATCCACGGTCACGGTCGGCGCCGACGTCGATCGAGCCGGGGGAGGGGGCCACGGTTCGGACGTCGAGAGCTTGATCGTCGCCGCCCGGGGCCGGCCTGCGGAATCGACGAGCGACGTCGTCACCTCGATCGCCTCGGGTTCCCCCGCCGGAAACAGCCGAAGGGAGTAGGCCACCGGTTCCCCATCGAGGCGCTGGACCTCGCCGATCATGCCGGAGAGGGAAGGGAGGGTGCAGATGGGGAAGGCCAGAGTACGGAACGAAGCCGTGAGGGCGTCGATGATCTCCCGGCGCTCCTCTTGATGTGGGCGTTGGAACACGAGTGGCCACCCATCGATCGGGTCTATCGGGTCACCCGACCGGACGACGAGGGGCCGCCCGACACACAGATCGACCCGTCGCTCAAGACTACCGTGCGGGCGACGAACGTCACGGCCCGGGGATGCTCGGTCGGGCAGCCCGACGTCTGCTGCCTACGCGAGAGCTGCCCGCCGCCAGATGACGGTGGTGCAGTCCGTGGACGCCGCACGTCGTGGACCGGGCGCTCACAGCCGGCCGGTTGTTCGTACGAAGAGATTCAGCGCCCGGCTCGACGGAGCGGGGCTCAAGGCTGCGGACAGGTGGCGAGCAGGCGGTTCCATTCCTCGTAGGGGACGTCTTCGACGCCAAGGTAGGGGTCCCACTCGCCACCCGAGTCGATGAAGGCTTCGAGACTCGGAGCCTCGGGGACGTCGTGACCTTCGGCTTCGAGGCAGGCGGCGGTGTCGAGCTTTCGCCGATACACCGCCCGCCACTCCTCTCGGTTGCTCGGCAGTGACCCGGGAGGGAACCGGAGGAGCGACTCTGCATCGCATCGCTGTTTCGCGGGGCTTGTGGCGAACTCGGCGGCGTTGGCGCCGCGATATCGGACGTGCCCACTCCCGGGCGGATCGGCGACGGCCGGGTACCCGGCGGCGGTGTAGCAGGAGGCGAGCCACCGCGCCCAGGCCGCTCGGTGCTCGAAATATCCGCCGGACTCGGCTTCGGTCTGCACCTCCGAGGGATCCACCCGGATGTCATCCCAGAGGCGGGGAGGAACCCATGCGAGCTGCTCCGGGGGGATGTCGAGCCGTTCGACGAGTCGAGCCACATGGGGTGGGAATGAGACGACCGGTTGCGTCGTCCCATTCCCCATCTCACCGTTCGGCCCACTGGTGGTCGGCCCGACACAGCTCGTGACGGTGACGGCGCCCAGCAGACATAGCAGCGACAGACGGCGGGTCACCGCACCTGCTGCGCCCCGGCGTGAATCACCACCAGCAGTATCTCTTGCCATACTCCCAGTTCAGTGTTGTGCTCCCACCGACGGTGGCGGCCTGCGCGGTGGGGTCGTTGGCTCGAGCGGTGGCGTCAGCGGCCGGCGAGAACACCGAATCCACCGCGTTGGGAGTGTATGCGGTGACGAGGCCGCTGCCCCGGGTCTTCGCCGTCACTTCCCTCCCCACATCCACCAATGTTGAGTGCAGTCGACCCATTTGCTCCATTCGCCGCCCGCCCACGCGGGCAGCGCGGTCGCGAGGAGGGTGGCGGTGAGGGCCGCCAGGAGGGTTCTTCTCATCGGGACCTTCCCCTTCGCTCGGTCCCAGCCCGACCCACGGGTCCGAACATGCCACACACACACCGTTGTCAACGGGTGGGGGGAGGGACATTCG
>JALSJV010000031.1 GCA_026989215.1 Acidimicrobiia bacterium
CACCACGACCACCCCACCGCCTGCCACCACCACGACCACGACGCCGCCTGCGACCACCACGACCACGACGCCCCCGCGAGCCTCGGTGCGCCGCGCCCCCGCTCCGCACCGGGAGCCACCGCCCGAGCCCCCCGAGATCCTCCTCGCCGTCGACGGCGCCCTCTGCATCGATTTCGCCGCCCTCGCCACGGTCTGCGTGGAGTAGTCCGTCGACGGCAGGCCCGGTCATCGCCCCATCGGGGGACGTCACCCAGGGCGCGCAAACGCCCAAGGAACCTCACCGACCTGCTCCCCGCACTTCCCCGAACGGTTCGCTGGTCCCGGATCGGCACCTTGGGCGTTGCGTCCTCGAATGTACGGAGCACGGCGGTCGGCGTCAACCAGGTCGTCGAGCCCAGAACGGGCCATCTATTCGATGATTTCCGACGATATCTGACCATGTTCCGACTCAACTTGACCAGCATTCTCCCGGTTTTCCACGATCTCCACAGGTTTCCACAGAGGGTTGTGCACAGTGCCTTGTGCACAAGTTTCTACGGCGAAGTTTCGCGCTCTCCGAACAGCCGGACCAGCGACGGATAGGCCACCTCGATCGTCTCGTACACCTCGCCGAGCGCGAGCTCCAACTCGTCCCGAGTCAGGCACTCCACCGGGATCCGACCGACCAAGAGCACCGCCCCCTCCCGACGGTCGACGGCGAAGCGGACCCGCCAGGTGTCCCGATTCCGGACGAGACACTGATACAGCATCGCCGCGGGCGTGTCGGAGGGGAGCGGCAGGACGTACGCCTCGAACCGGATACTCCGCTCTCCCGGCGTCCACCACACCGTCGTGTACGGACGAGCCTCCTGCCGCACGCGGATCGCCCAGCGCCCCTCCACCTCCTCGGCGTACTCCACCGCCGAGGACGGGTCGGCGACCCAACCTCGAATCACGTCGGTGAGCAGCTCAGAGCCCGACACGGGCGACGATCCCGCCGTACAGCTCCAGGAATCGGTCCACCGTCGCGGGCCATGAGAACCGCTCCGACCAGGCCACCGCTCCCGCCGACAGGTCCTCGGCGAGCCGTCCGTCGGTCAACACCGCCGCCAGCGCCTGGGCATGGTCGGCCGGGTCCCACCCGTCGACGAGGAGCCCCGAGCGTCCGTCCTGCACCACATCGGGGAGGCCTCCCACCCGGGCGGCCACCACAGGAAGCCCACACGCCTGCGCCTCGACCGCCACCAGTCCGAAGGATTCACTCCGCGAGGGCACGGTGAGGACGTCCGCCGCTCGATACCAGTCGGCGAGCGCCCGATGGGCGACCGTTCCCCGGAACCGAACCCGCGTGTCCAGGGACAGCTCCCGCACCCGATCGACGAGTCGTCCCAGCTCGGAGCTCCCGTTGGAGCCGCTGGGACCGCCGATCACGTCGAGCTCCAGACCCGGGATCCGGTCGGCGAGTCGGGCGAAGGCCTCCAGCGCCACGTCGACGCCCTTCAGAGGCTGGATCCGCCCCACGTACAGCATCCGCGGGCCCCCATCCAGTCCGAGTCTCCACCGGGCAGCCATCTTCGAGCCGGGATGGAACACGGTGCGATCCACCCCCGGTGGCGACGTGCAGAGGCGCCCCGGGTCGGCCCCGTAATGCTCCAGCATGTCGGCCGCCTCCGCAGGTGTGGAGGTCACCACGCAGTCGGCCTCGTCGATCACCTCGTGTTCGGTGGCGATACGGAGGAGCGGTTCGGGAGGATCGTCGGAGCGGCGGTTCAGATCCTTGATGCGACCCAGGGTGTGGAAGGAATGCGCCACCGGGACCCCAAGCCTCCGTTTCAGGACGATCGCCGCCCACCCGGAGAGCCAGTAGTGGGAGTGGACCACGTCGGGCGGTGACGCCATCTGGCCCATGCGGCGGGCGACCTCGTCGGCGAACTCCGTCACGAAGAGGGCCAGATCCGCCGTGTCGACCCCGCGCAGCGGCCCGGCGGTCACGTGCTGGACCCGGTACCGGGAGGACACCTCGACGACGTCGGCCACGTCGGGACGTTCCCGTCGAGTGAACACGTCGACCTCGATCCCGCGAGCAGCCATCGCCCGGGCCAGCTCGTCCACGTACACGTTCATCCCCCCGGCCGTGCCTTCACCGGGGGTGAGCAGCGGCGAGGTGTGCATGGAGAGGAACACCACCCGATGGATCATCGCCGAGCCCTCACTTTGCACAACCGTCGCTCCTCCGCACCGAGCCGGAACTTGTACTCCTCGTCACCCTTCAAGAAATCGAATCGGGGACGACCTTCACGGATCGCCCGTTCGATCATCGATCCCAGCAGGACCCATCCCGGTGACGCGGCCGCCAACCCGGGATCGTAGGCCGAGTTGTACAGGAAATATCCGTCGGCGTCCGCGTATCCGAAGATCGCCGCCGCCGCCCGCTCCGTCCCCGGCACCCGGAGGAGGTCGATCCGCCACCCCTCCAGCACGACCAACGACCGGAACAGCGCCTCCATCTCGACGGTCATGAACGAGCCCTTCGGGCCCGACGCCAACCGGTGCAGCCGCACGAACTCGACGAACGCCCAACCGGCGTCGTGATGGGCCTCGTGGAGCATCTCGCCGACCTCTTCGAGGTATCTCCGCCGCTTCCTCCGCAGCTCGTGGCGCTGCTTCTTGCCGATGGAAGCCAGGTAGTCGTCGAAGGTGTCGGGCAGCGGGACCACGGCGGTCACCGTGTCGTCCGCCACCTCGACGTTCGCTCCGCCCCCTTCCAACCCCTCCACCACCGCATCCACCACCTCCGCCGGGATCGAATCCAGCACCCAGGTGCCACCGATCCCCGCCACGGCCTCGGCGAGGGCGGGGCGAGGATCCGACCCCAGGGGGCTGTGGTAGTCGGTGAGGTCGGCTTCGCCGACGAACCCGACGAGCCCGTCTCGGGCGACGAGAGGGACGAGGCCTTCGGGGGATTCGGCGAAGACCAGCTCGTCGCCCGGACCTCGGCGATGCTCCCACATCACCCGGAGGAACTCCCGGCGGGCGAAGGGCCCCACCGCCGGCGCCAGGGGTGGAGCCTCCCACGCGGGGGTGTCCCAGCTCCGGTGCAGCGTCATCGGTCGAACCCGCCGACGACGCGCATCTCGCCCACGACCCGTCCCCCACCCGAGACCGGGGGATGCTCCAGGGCGTCCACCGCCTTCACCGCACCAGGGGGGACGACTCCCAGCATCCGCAGGGCGGCGGCGGCCGCGACCCCCGCCGCCCGTGACGACCCGTCCCAGACCTTCACCGCCAGGCCGACCACCCCCGGGATCCCCACCCCGAGACACCCCAAGGCCCCCCGCTTGGCGAATCCGCCCAACGCCGCCGCGAGCAGGGCGTCGGGATTTCCAGGGCCGGACACGAGCGCGGGGTAGGTTCGCATCGCCCCCGTCACGGCATCGAAGCGGCGCTCGGTGCCGAGCCGCGCGTAGGCCCGGGCGATCCCCAGCACCGACGTCGCGAAGACCGGCACGCCGCAGCCGTCGATCCCGACCGGGTCGACCGACTCCTCGACAAGCTCCTCCACGAGGGCGGTGATGCGCCGCTGGAGGGGATGGGTGGGATCGACGTAGGCCGCCGGGTCCCATCCCGCCGCCCGGGATGCCGCCAGCATGGCGGCGTGCTTGCCGGAGCAGTTGTGCCAGAGCCGTCGTCCGGTTCGGTGGCCGTCGAAGGCCACGCGACGGACGGCCCCGGGCGCGAGCGGCCATGCGGGTGGACACCGCAGGTCGTGCTCGGTGAACCCCGCCTTCGTGAGCAGGCTGCGCACGATCTCGACGTGGACCGGGAAGCCGTCGTGGCTCGCACAGGCCAGCGCGGTCTCGGCGGGGGTCAGCTCGGCACCCACCTCGAGACAGACGGCCGCCTGGATCGGCTTCGCCGCCGAACGGAAGTAGCAACGACGCTCTCGGTCGCCTGCCACGGCGATGATCCTGCCGTCGGGCGCGACGGCTGCGACGGTCACATCGTGGACCGCCTCGACCATCCCTGAACGCACGACCTCCACCTGCATCGTTCACCGACCTTCACCGGCGTCGCTCGGAGCCGGCGGATAGGAGCTATCGGACGACCGAATCGGACTCGCCTTCGCGGCGGTAGCGATCCGCCACCGCCTTCGCCAGCCGGTCGGCCACCGCCTGCACCGCCCGTCGTTGCTGTGAGATCCGCTCCTCGACCTCGATCAGCCCGGCGATCGCCGCCTCGATCTCGCCCTCTTCGATCTCGTCGAGACGGGCGAAGATGTCGGTACCGAGGACCTGATCCACCTCCCGCCTCCCGACGTCGGGAAGGGGAGGGAGATCCGCCACGACGTGGCGCGGCCGATGATCTGTGGCCTCCGGAGGCCGCCCCGCGGGCGCATCGGCCAGGATGTGGGGCAGGGCCTCGATGAGGGAACGGCGCTCCTCCCCGCGACGGCGACGAAGCTCGAAGCGCAACAGGTCGATGCGACCGTGGAGCATCCGCCGATAGAAGGAGAGCTCGTTCTCGACCTCGTCGGCCAGACGCCTCCGCTCCCGAAGTTCATCGAGGTCGAGTTCGTCGAGGTCGGCGACGAACTCCGAGGAGAGCACACGGTCGAGCCGGCGGCGGGTCTCGCTCACGACGTCAGCCTACCCGCAGGCCCGCTTCAGGGTGGGATACGGGTTCACCGCCGCCGAGCCCCGACCTCCCGGATGGAGCTGGAAATGCACGTGGGGCGCGCCCCCGCGAGCATTGCCCGAGTTCCCGTTGAAACCGATGACCTGGCCGGCCTCTACCCGCTGCCCGGATTTCACGTTGAAGCCGGACAGGTGTGCGTAGTAGTACGCGACGCCGTAGTCCGAGATGAGCCAGATGGCATAACCGCCCAACCCTCCCACCCGGGTGACCACCGTCCCCGACGCCACCGCGATGATGTTGGCGTTCCAGGGCCCGAAGATGTCCGTCCCCTTGTGGGTACGCCCACCCGAACGGGGTGCACCCCAGGTGTCGATGAACGACGAACCCGGGAACGGGCAGACGAATCCCGGGGTTGCCCCGGAGGGGACACCGCCCGCAGCCGATCCCCGTCGTGCCGCTTCCCGTGCCCGGGCCGCCGCCAGCTCTCGCTCGTACTGTCGGCGTAGACGCTTGCAATCGGCCGACAACTTCCCGAAGGCCTCACGCTCGGCGTTGGTCACCTCTTCGAGCTCGGCGGTGATCTGGGCGCGAAGCTCCTCCACCTCCCGAAGGCGGGTCTCCCGCTCGGCGAGCTCGTCCTGGAATCGCTGAAGGTCGGCTCGCAGCGCCAGGAGGTCGTCGAGGGAGCCGACGTCGGCTTCGCTCGCCGCCGACAGAAACTCCTGGCCGGTGATCAGCTCGTCCACCGACCCGGCGAGGAACACCAACTCCGAGTTGGCGGCACCCCCCTGCATGTACCGCTCGATGGCCTGCTCGCGGATCCGACGTTCGACGTCGGCGATCTCCTGGCGGCGGTTGGCGGCGACCCGGGTGGCGAACTCCTGGGCATGCTCCAGCTCGTCGATCTCGACCCGTATCTGCTCGTACTGCAGCGCCGCCTCCTCGAACCGCTTCCGGGCGTCGAGGTAGACCTGGTACTGGGTGTCGGAGTCGGCGCAGGCGGCCTGGACCTGGCTCTTCGTCACCGCCGCCGGCGCCGGACGCGGCGCGAGGGTCGCCACCAGGGCGACGGAGAGCAGGAGGATGCTGCCGCGGGTCGGCACAGAACGCGACATCGCCCGCACAGGCTACCCAACCCCGGCCCTTGGGGGAAACCACCTCAGACGAGGAAACGGAGCAGCGGGAAGTAGACCGCCGCCGCCAGCAGCGCCCCGTCGAGCCCGACGAACGCCCCACCGACCTCGGGGGTGAGCGACACGGTGCCGCTCCGTACCATCGAACCGAAGCCCCGGCCCGCCACCAGGGCGATGGCGAGGATCAGCCCGAGGACGAGGAAGGTCACGACGTCGAGGTCCCAGGCGGCGGCCGCCGCCACCGACGCGCTCACCGCGACCAGGGCGGTGACGGTGAACGGCTCGCTGAAGGTGAGGTGGCCGAGGCGGTCGGTGATCGCCCCGGCGACCCCGGCGAGGATCGTCACCGCCAAAAAGACGCCGACCGCCCGCCCCCCCGGCACGAAGGCGGTCCGGGCCAGGACGAGGGACGCCGTCGCCGCCCCCACCATGACCCCCAGGGTGACTCCGGCGGCCAACGCCGGGAGGAGCCGAGCCGAGTCCGACAGCACCCCCCACGACAGGACGAGGATGACGGCCGCCGCCACCGCCAAGCCGAACCCGATCGGACCGAGCAGGTGGGCGAGGATCACGGCGACGGGAGCGGCCAGGATCATCGGTGTCGCCGGGAGGTCCCGACCCCACCGCGAGGACGACACCGCCACGTCGGCCGCCCAGGCACCGGCCACACCGACCAGGGTCGCCGCCCACACGGCCGGGCTTTGGGAGAGATTGGCCACCACCAGGGCCCCCGCCGCCACCAGGGCGGCGACGGACTCGACACCCACGCCACGCTCGACCGGAGCGAAGGACCCGGCACCACCGGAGACCGGCGGGATGACGGCCACCTCGTCCCCGGGGCCGACCGGGTCGGTCGGTCGGGCCTCGTCGCCGTTCAGCCAGATCCGGGACCGTTCGACGATCTCGACGAACTTTGGTCCAAACCGTTCGGCGGCCCGATCGACGACTTCACCGACCGTGGCCCCCTCCACCTCGAGACGGGAGCTGCCGGCCAGGTCACGGAGCCCGGCGAAGAGTCGAAGGGTGGCCATGGCCCCAATGTACCGGACGAGGTCGGTGAACCACGGCGCAATTCCTGCTCGCATCCCGAACCGATCGCCCGGCACGCATCACCGACCACCTCGCGGATGCCGAACGGCGAACCCGCACGGCCGCAGCCCCCTACGCGATACGCTTCCCGCCATGACCGCGAGGCGAGATTCGTGAACCCGCCCCTCGTCCCCGCCGACATCCCCCTCATCGGAGACGAGCGCCGCAAGAATTGGGCGAAGGTGGTCCGGGCGGTGGATCCCACCAAGTCGTCCGGCTGGGCGTACGAAGGGGAGTTCGTCGCGGTCGGCGGCATCCAGGACGTCCCGGTCGGGGCGGTGCTCATGGTGTACGGGGAGCGAGGCTCCCGAGCCAATCCGCTCATCGAAGCCCGCGTCTACCTGGTCAACGGCGACGGGACCCTGAGCGAGCACGCCCGGGCGAAGGGACGGGCCTGGGCCCGCACCCTCCGGGACCGGGTGTCCGAACTCCTCGAGGTGCCGCCCGTGATCGTCCCCGACCTCTCCTCCGTCTCCGACGAGGATCTCCTGGCGGAGGTACGTCGACGCGGCCTGCTCTGAGGTCGGTACGCTCCCGCGAGGCAGAGCAAGGAGGTTCGAGGTGCACGCCATCCAGGTCGGCCGTACCGGCGGCCCCGAGGTGCTCGACTGGGTGGACCTGCCGGATCCGACCCCCGGATCGGGCGAGGTGCTCGTCGAGGTCGCCGCCGCCGGCCTCAACTTCATCGACACCTACCATCGCACCGGTCTGTATCCCGTCGAACCGCCCTTCATCCCCGGCATGGAGGGGGCCGGCGTGGTGACGGCCACCGGTCCCGACACCTCCATCTTCCAGCCCGGAGATCGGGTCGCCTGGCCGCTGCATCTCGGGTCCTACGCCGAGCAGGTCGTGGTCCCCGAGGATCGGCTGGTCCCGGTCCCGCCGGAGATCGAGCTGGAGACCGCCGCCGCCGTCGTGCTCCAGGGGATGACCGCCCACTACCTCATCCACGACACGTATCCCCTCGCCGCCGGGGAGCGCTGCCTCATCCACGCCGCCGCCGGCGGGGTGGGGCTCCTGTGCGTCCAGATGGCGAAGCGGATCGGAGCCGAGGTGTTCGCCACCGCGGGCGGACCGGAGAAGGTCGCCCTCGCCGAGGCCGCCGGCGCCGACCACGTGATCGACTACCGCGCTCGTGATTTCGGCGCGGTCATCACCGAGCTCGCCGGACCCAAGCCCCTCCACGTCGTCTACGACGGCGTCGGGGCAGCCACCTTCGACGCCTCGATGGAGCTGCTCCGACCCCGGGGAATGATGGTCACCTTCGGCAACGCCTCCGGACCGGTCGACCCCGTCCCGCCCCTGCGCCTCTCCCAGCTCGGATCGCTGTATCTGACCCGCCCCACCCTGGGCGACTACATCGCCACCCGCGAGGAGATGGAGCGCCGTGCCCGCGACCTCTTCGAGTGGATCGCCGAGGGAAGCCTCCGGGTCCGCATCGGCGAGCGCCTCCCCCTCGAGGAGGCCGGTCGAGCCCACGAGCTGCTCGAAGGGCGTGAGACGACCGGGAAGGTCATCCTCATCCCGCCCGGTCGCTGACGTCGCGGATCCGATCGAGCAGGGCGAGGACGCCGAGGGAGGTGTCGAGGGGGTACCGGGGGCTCTCCACCAGACCCCGACGGAGGCAGCGGTGCACCTCCTCGACCTCGAACCGGTAGCCGGAACCCACATAACCGACGTCGAAGGTCTCGACCAGCTTCGACCGTCGCCGGTGCTCGATGGAGGTCGAGTGGTGGAAGGGGGCGCGGACCACGAGCCTCCCCTCGGGACCGGCGACGAGGGCCTGGATGGCGGTGTCCGCCTGAAAGGAGCACCCGAGGACGGAGAGGGCGCCGCCCCGGTGCCGCATCACCGCGGCGAGCTGCAGATCGACGCCGGTGTCGGCATCGACCCGCACGGCCGCCACCACCTCGGGATCTCCCAGCAACGCCCGTGCGAAGGTGACGGGATAGATCCCCACGTCGAGCAGGGCGCCTCCGGCCTGTCGGGGATCCAGCCACCGACGAGCAGGGTCGGGATCCGCCGGGAATCCGAAATCGGCCTCCACGTACCGGACGGCACCGATCCGTCCTTCGTCGATGAGTTCGAGGAGGACCTCCCATGCCGGTTGGAAGACCATCCACATCGCCTCCATGAGGAAGACCCGTTCTCGACGGGCGACCTCCACGAGGCGACGGGCTTGCTTCGCCGAGGGGGCGAGGGGCTTCTCACAGAGGACCGGAACCCCCCGTTCGAGGGCGGCGACGGCGTCGTCGACGTGGCGGTCGTGGGTGGAAGCCACGTAGACGACGTCGACGTCGGGACGTTCGGCCAGGGTGGCGGGGGTGGCGGCCACCGCCAGTCCGTGACGGGCGGCGAAGGAGGCCGCCCGTTCGGGGGAACGTGACGTCACGGCGACCGGCCGGGCCGACCGCATCTCGGCGAGGGTCGCCACCATCGCCTCCGCCATCCGGCCCGAACCCACGATGCCCCAACCGAACCTTTCCACGAATCCGACGGTAGCTCCTCCGGTCCGTCGGGTGACGAGCATCCCGGCGGCCGTGGGCCCGCATCGACCCCCCGCCCCGAAGGCGCGTTGAGCGACCGACCTCAGGGGCGGAGGCGCCGCAGACGCCGGAGCGCCTCCCCCAGGGTCTCCTCGTCCTTGCAGAACGCGAACCGCACCAGCCGCCTCCCCTCCCCCGACGAGGGGTAGAAGGCCGACGGAGGGATGGCCGCCACCCCCACCTCGGTGATGAGGTGCTGGACGAAGGAGACGTCGTCGGGAAACCCGAAGGGCGTGTGATCCGCCAGGACGTAGTAGGCGCCCTCCGGCACGGTCACGTCGAACCCCAGCTCGGCGAGCCCCGCCGTGAGGAGATCCCGACGGCGGCGATACCCGGCGACGAGTTCGTCGTAGTACGCGTCGGGTGCGGCCAGAGCGGCGGCGGCGCCGTGCTGCATCGGGTTCGGGGTCGTGAAGGTGAGGAACTGGTGAGCCGCCCGCACCGCCGCCGTCAGGGACTCGGGTCCGATCGCCCATCCCGTCTTCCACCCCGTGAGCGAGAACGACTTGCCGATCGACGACAGGGTGAGGGTCCGTTCCGCCATGCCGGGGAACGTCGCCAGACGCAGGTGCGTCCCCTCGTACACCATGCGTTCGTACACCTCGTCGGTGATGGCGATCAGGTCGTGTCGCCGACAGATCTCGGCGACCGCCTCCAGCTCCTCTCGGTCGAAGACCCGCCCGGTCGGGTTGTGGGGAGTGTTGACGAGCACCGCCCGGGTGCGCGGGTTCACGACCCGCTCCAGCGCCTCCGGGTCGATCCGGAAGCCGGGGTGGTGCAGCGTCACGTAGCGAGCCACGGCGCCCGAAAGGGCACATCCCACCGGATAGGCGTCGTAGACGGGTTCGAAGAGAATCACCTCGTCCCCCGGCTCGAACAACCCGAGGAACGCCGCCGCCAGAGCCTCCGTGCATCCGGAGGTGACGGTGATCTGGGTGTCCGGGTCGACGGCCAGACCCGTGTCGGTCTCCCACCGACGGGCGATCGCTTCCCGCAGCTCCGGAATCCCCATCGACGGCGGATACTGGTTCGAGGCGCTGCGGATCGCCTCGATGGCTGCTTCCTTGACGAAGTCGGGGCCTTCCCAGGTGGGATAACCCTGGCCGAGGTCGACGGCCCCGTGGGCCCGAGCCAAAGCCGTGATCTCGGTGAACACGGTGCTGCCGAAGGGAGCGAGACGTGACGCGACGGACATGGCCGCAAGGCTAGGACCGTTCACAGCAGGGCGATCACCACCGGCAGGGTGAGCACCGACACCAACGTCCCGGCGAGCACCGTGGTGGTGACGAGATCCGGAGCCAGGTCGTGTTCGAGGGCGATGAGGGCGGTGAAGACCGCCGGGGGCATCGCGAACTGGAGGATCACCACCCCGGCCGGCATCCCCGTCAGCCCGGCCCCCCACACGGCGGCGGCGGCGGCGGCGGGAGCGACCACCAGCTTGGCGACGAGGGTGCGGACCACGTCTCCGGAGAACCGAGGCATCCCCATCTCGGAGAGCTGGATCCCCAGGGTGAGGAGCATCATCGGGATGAGCGCCGCGGCGACCAGCGTCGTGGCGCGCCCCAACCACAGGGGAAGCTCGGCGTCGGCGACGTTCACGAACACGGCGGGGACGACCGCCAGGGTCATCGGCGCCGTCAGGGCCCGACCCAGCGAGACGAGCGCGCCCCCCTCCTCCCAGTTCGCCGCGGCCACGCCCACGACGAGGCCCACGACGTTGACGACCAGCAACACGATCCCGGCGAGGGGAAGCGCCGAGTCGCCGAAGGTGAAGACGACGATGGCGAGTCCGAAATTCCCGACGTTCCCGTACACCGAGGTCGTCAACCCGGCGGCCACGACGTCGGCGGGACGCCGGAAGAGGCGTCCGACGAGGACCGCCGCCAACCCGACCGCCAACATCGCCAACACCGAGGCCCCCACCACCCGGGCCACCAGGTCGGCGGTGAGGTCGGCCCTGGCGAGGATGTCGAAGACGAACACCGGCCCGAGGATCCAGTAGGCGACCTTGGCGAAGGAACGCGAGTCGAGCGCCAGCCTCCTCCCGGCGACCGCTCCCGTCGCCACCAACAGGAACACGGGAACGAGGATGTCCGCCAGGATGCGGCCGAGCTGGGTCATGGCCGGGAGCGTAGAGTCCGCCGACCCGGGACCATCGGATGCTCACGATCCTCGACGCCGACCGTCCCGTTCCCGCCTCCCTCGGGAGGCGCCGAGCTTCGGGGCGTGCCGTCACCGTCCGTTCACCCTGACAGGGCTCCCCGAACCGACGGAGACTCACCGAGACCGGCCGGTCAGCGCTCCCGCAGCGCCCGCCGCATGATCTTGCCGGTGGTGGTCCGCGGGAGGTCGTCGACGAAGGTGACGCGGCGTGGCACCTCGTGGGCGGCGAGGCGGGTACGGACGTGCTCCTGCAGCTCGAGCTCCAGGGCCAAGGAGGCGCGGTGACCGGGCTTCAGGACCACGAAGGCGGCCGGCACCTCCCCCCGCACCTCGTCGGGCACCCCGACGACCGCGCACATCGCCACCGCCGGATGGCTCATCAGGGACTCCTCGATCTCCCCCGGTCCGATCCGGTAGCCGCGGGAGATGATGACGTCGTCCTTGCGGGAACGGAACCACAGGTAGCCGTCGTCGTCCTCCACCCCCAGGTCCCCGGTGAGGAGCCACCCGTCCCGGTATTTCTCGGCGGTCGCCTCGGGTCGGTTCCAGTAGCCGAGCATCATCACCGGATCCGGTCCCCTCACGGCGATCTCCCCCACCTCCCCGACGACCCGGTTCCCGTCGTCGTCGAGGACAGCGACCTCATGGCCGGGGATCGGCCTCCCCATCGACCCGGGACGGACGGGCCACACCGAGGAGCAGTTCCCCACCACCAGGTTGCATTCGGTCTGTCCGTAGCCCTCGTTGATCCTCGCCCCGAGGGCCTCGGTACCCCAGGCGAGCACCTCGGCGCCGAGGGCCTCACCCCCGGTGAAGACGGCTCGCAGGGCAGCACCGTCGAGGCGCACCCCGTCACGCCGCATCATCTTCAGGGCGGTGGGCGGCAGGAACGCCAGGGTGATCCGATGCTCGCCGATGAGGTCGACCGCCCGGCGCGGATCGAAGTCCCCTTCGGCGGTGAGCACCGCCATCCCGAAGTACCAGGCGGGGATCAGCACGTCCATCAACCCGCCGATCCACGCCCAATCCGCCGGCGTCCAGATGAGGTCGGCCGACGCCGGAGCAGGCGGGCCGGTATGGGGCAGGGTCGCCCGGTCGTACCTCCCCTCGGGGGCGTGGTCGGCGAACTCGTAGTAGCACTCGAACCCGGGCAGATGCCCGATGAGGGAACGGTGGGCGTGCACCGCCCCCTTGGGCGGGCCGGTCGTCCCCGACGTGTAGATGAGATAGGCGGGATCGTCGGCGGCGGTGTCGACGGCGGCGACGGCGGGGCCGGCGAGGAGACGCCCGAAATCACCGTCCTCACCCGTGACCACCACGTCGAGGCCCGGAGCCGCCTCCCGGACCTTGTCGAGGTTGTCGGGGCTCACGATCGCCAGCTTCGCCCCCGAATCCTCCAACCGATAGGCGAGGGCGTCGGGGCCGAAGAGGGAGGCGAGGGGAAGCGAGACCGCCCCCAGCTTCCAGATGGCCAGATGGGCGAGCCCGGTCTCGAGGCACTGGGGGGCGACGATCGCCACCCGGTCGCCACGGGTGACCCCGCGTTCGGCGAGGGAGGCGGCGAGACGTCCCGACAGGTCGGCGAGCTCCCCGAAGGTGTGCTCGTGTCGACGCCCCGACCCGTCGATCCGGACGAGCGCCACCTTGGCCGCCGGGTGGTCGTCGGCACACGCCACTGCCAGGTTGAGCCTGGACGGGACGCGCCAGCGGAAGCCGGCCCTCAACCCCGCGTACTCCATGGGAGGATCGTACCGGGCAGAGCGGCGGCGTTTCGGCCAGAATCGGCCCGTGCGCCGCCTCGACCACGTCGTCCACGCCGTCTCCGATCTCGACGAGGCGGCCGACGCCTACGCCGAGGCCGGCTTCGTCGTCACCGGCCGGGCCGATCATCCCTTCGGCACCTCGAACCGGCTCGTCCTCCTCGGCGGTCCCGGCCCGGGATGCTACGTGGAGTTGGTGGCGGTGACCCGCCCTGCCCGAATCCCGCCGGCGACCCCGGACCGACCCTCCTTCGCCGACGCCGTGCGGTCCTTTCTCGCCGACGGCCCCGGCGCGGCGATGTTCGTCCTCGCCAGCGACGACCCCGACGCCGACCGCGCCGAGCTCGAGCGACGGGGCCTGCATCCCCTCCCCGTCTTCTCCTTCTCCCGGCCCGCTCCCCTCCCCGACGGCACCACCGTGACGGTGTCCTTCGACCTCGTGCCCCTCCATCCCCTCGGGCCCCACCTGGGCGTGTTCCTGTGCCGCCATCGCACCCCCGAGCTGCTCTGGCGCCCCGAGTATCTCCGTCATCCCAACGGCGCCACCGCCCTCGGCGAGCTCGTCATCATCGGCGGGCCCGGACCGACCGAGCCGCTGGCGTCGCTCACCGGCTGCCGACCCACCTCCGTGCCCGGCGGAACCGCCTTCGATCTCGCCGGAGCGAGCCTCACCGTGCTCGACGCCGACGCCTACCGGCTCCGGTTCGACACCCCGGCTCCCCGGCGACGACCACCCGTGGCGGCGGCCGTCGTCATGACGGGGACGCGGGAGGTCTCCACCACGATCGCCGGCCTCCGGATCGAGGTGGCCGTCCCATGAGACGATGGATGGTCGCGGCACTGGTGCTGGCGGCCTGCACCTCCCCGACGGCCATCCCCGCCGACGAAGCCGAACCACCGCCCACCGATCTGCTGACCGAACGGATCACCGTCGTCGCCGCCCACGTCGACCGCTGGGCGACGGCGCAGAGCCTGCGAGAGGCGAAGGCGGCCGCCGAGGCGGCGGCGAACCACGTCGTCGGACCCGGCGGACCCGGATTCGGGGACCGCGACGGTGACGGCGAGCTCCGCGGTCCCCGGGACGCCGGGATCCTCCCCGGGCTCGACGGCGAACCCCCCGGGTTCGCCCTCTCGGCCGCCCGCGCCGGCGGCCCCGACTGCATCACGAGGGACATCCTCGGCGGCAGCTGGGACGACCCGAACGCCCGGTGGGCCGAGCTCGACGAAGTCGTGGAGACGTGGAGTCCCGACCGGAACACGATGCCCCGACTCGCCTCCCACGCCCAGCGCATCGTCGGCTGGGCCCTGCTCACCCTCCGCACCGACGACCTCGCCCAGGCCCGCACCTTCGGCTCCCACGCCCAGATCCACGTGGGGGTCTCCCGCGACGCCGTCCTCGCCTGCCGCTGATCGTCTCCCGGGCCTAGGGTGCCCGCCATGACCGTGGACGCGGTGCTCGTGGGAGCCGGACAGCGGGGACGCTTCGTCTACGGAGCCTGGGCCCTGCGCTTCCCCCATCGCCTCCGGTTCGTGGCCGTGGCCGACCCCGACCCACGGCGGCGGAGACGCTTCGGTGACGACCACCACATCCCGCCGTCCCGTCGCTTCGCCGATGCCGACGAGCTCTTCTCCCACGGGAGGATCGCCACCGCCGCCGTGATCGCCACCGACGATCGGACCCACCTCCGAGCGGCGACCGCCGCCCTCGAGGCGGGCTACGAGGTGTTGGTCGAGAAACCCGCCGCCCACCACCTCGACGGCGTCGTCGAGCTCGCCCGGGTCGCCGCGGCCGCCGAGGGGAACCTTCACGTCGCCCACGTGCTGCGGTTCACCACCTTCTTCCTCACCCTCCACCGGCTGGTGACGTCGGGCTCCATCGGCGAGGTGGTGACGGTCGAGCATCGGGAGAACGTCGCCTCCTGGCACATGGCGCATTCGTTCGTGCGCGGCAACTGGGGCCGGGCCGCCGAGGCGACCCCGATGATCGTCCAGAAGGCCTGCCACGACTTCGACATCCTCACCTGGAACGTCCCCGATCCGGTCGTCCGGCTCTCTTCCATGGGCTCCCTCCTGGAGTTCCGTCCCGAGCGGGCCCCCGGCGGAGCGACCGAACGCTGCACCGACCCCTGCCCGGTCGTGGACTGCCCCTACGACGCTCGACGCATCTACCTCGGCACCGACGCCACCGGCTGGCCCCACCACGTCCTCGGCGACGACCTGACCCCCCAGGGTCGCCGCATCGCCCTCCGAACCGGCCCCTATGGTCGGTGTGTGTATCGGGCCGACTCCGACGTCGTCGACCACCAGGTGGTGACCATGGAGACCGCCTCGGGTGCCACCATGGTCCTCTGCATGCACGGACATTCGGCCGAGGAGGCACGCACCATGCGATACGACGGAACGAAGGGCACCCTGCGAGCGGTCTTCGGTCGAAGCCAGGAGATCGAGGTCACCGATCATCGCACCGGAGCCCTTCGGCGGGTCCCCGTCGATGCCGGCACCGGGGGTCACGGGGGCGGCGACGACGGGCTCGTCGCCGCCTTCGTGGGGGCCGCCGCCGAGGGACGGCCGAGCCCGGTGGATCTCTCGGTCATCATCGAGTCCCACCTCCTGGCGTTCCTGGCCGAGGAGGCACGCATCACGGGGACGACGATCGACGTGGCGGACCGCCGGGCAGCGCTGGTGGAGCGTCTCCGATGAGCCTCCGACAGGTGTTCCTCGAGGCGGCCGCCCTCGTTCGCCCGCTCCTCGACCATCCCGCGCTCACCGACCGATGGGACGAGCCCAGTGCCCTCGAACTGATGACCGTCGGCGAGGTCGCCGCCCACCTGCCCCGGGCCGTGACCACCGTCCAGCGATATCTCGACGAGCCGATACCGCACACCCCCCTCCTCGACGCCCCCGGGTACCTGACGTCGGTGGACGGACTCGCCGACGACATCACCACCTCCCTGCACCGCCAGATCCGGGAACGGGCGGCGATCGAGGCCCGTGGTGGCCCCACCCTGGTGCGAACCGCCTGGGACGAGACGTTGGAGCGTCTCACGACCCGGCTGGCCGGTGAGCCGCCCGACCGACGAATCGGGGTCTTCGGCGGCCGCGCGATGCTGCTCGACCAGTATCTGGTCACCCGCATCCTGGAGCTGGTCGTCCACGGCGACGACCTGGCGACCACCCTCGCCCTGCCACCTCCCGCCTTCGGTCCCCCCATCACCGGGGTGGTGATCGACTGCCTCCTGGAGGTCGCCCGGCGTCGCCACGGCGACCTAGCGGTGGTGCGGGCCTTCACACGCCGAGAGCGCGACACCTCCGAGGCCCTGCGCGTGCTGTGAGCGTCACGAACGGCCCCACGACACCGAGACGCCGTCGCTCGCCCGAGCCGCGAACCCGCCGACGGCCGCCACCTCGGCGGCCCGCTCCCGTCGGCAGAGGGCGACGACGTGCCCTCCGAACCCCGCTCCGGTGAGCCGGGCGCCCACCGCGCCCCCCGCCTGCAGCCTCGCGACGAGACGCTCGATGCCGGGGGTCGACACCCCGAACCGCTCCAGGCTCCGCTGCGAGTCCCCGAGGAGGATGCCGGCACCGTCGAGGTCGCCGGATCGCATCGCCTCTTCGAACCGGTCCACCCGGATCGCCTCCGAGAGGACATGTCGGGCGGCGTCTCGGACCGACAGGGGCACGGCGGGATCGACGAGGGGCGGCTCTCCGACGACGGCGTGAAGATCTCCATCGACGAGACGCACGACCTCGGCCGAGGAGATCTGCGCGGGAAGATCCTCGACGAGCGCGGCGAGATGGTCGCCCCCGGCGATCCGTCCCAGTGCCGGAGGTGACCCGGCGTCCATGCCCAGCCGATCGGCGAGCAGGATCGCCCCGAGGCGGGTCGCCACCACCCGGGCGTTGTACGACCGGCGAGCGCCGGCGGCCTTCGGCGCCGGGACTCCCGTGTCGGCGAGCAGCACCGTCCAGTCGTCGGGCACCGGCACCGTCCGACGCCCGGGCGGGAGGAAGTCGACCCGGAGCGCCGTCCCGGCGCGTCCGTGCACGATCACCGTCTGGTCCATCTCCCCTCCGGCGACCCCCAGGGAGCGCTCCGCTTCCACGGCCCGCCTCACGAGCTCGTCCGGCTCGAGGTCGAGCCCCGCCCACGTCGTGATGGCGGCGATCACGGCGACGGTGAGCGCCGACGAGGAGGAGAGGCCTCCGGCCGCGGGCAGGTCGGCGTCGACCGCGACGGCGACACCTCCGTCGATCCCCGACGCCGCCACCGCCGCCGACACGTACCGCGTCCAGCCCTCGACGGTCGGGCCATCCGGATCATCCTCGGCCGTCGAGATCGCTCCGATCCTTCCCTCGGGCCCGGAGCCGACGGCCACCGCCACCCAGCGATCGATCGCCATCGGGAGGACGGGGAGCAGGCAGTAGTCGGTGTGCTCACCGATCAGGTTCACCCGGCCGGGCGCGACCGCCACCGTCTCCGGCGGCGCTCCGAACCGGCGCTGGAACAGGTCGACGGCTCCCTCGGCGCAGCGCTCCCGGCGTCCCATGCCTCGAGTCTGGCACGGCAGCCCAGAACCCACCGGTACCCGCATCGGACCGGTCGCCGCCACCGCTCGACCGACACCCCACCCCTCAAGAGAACGCGAAAACGGCCGATGGAACATCTGTGATGCAGGGGGACACGCGGCGGCCGCCCCAGGCGGTAGCCGCACCACCGGACGGTGCGCGCAGCGGCCTCCTGAGACCGTTGCAGGCGACACTGCTCATCGTCGGCTACGCCGTGGCCGTCTCCCTCGCCGCGGGCTCGTCGACGACCTTCCTCCTCGTCACCTCCCTGGCGCTGGTCCCCGTCGCCGCCGTCGCCGCGACCTGGGGGATGCGGGCCGGGCTCGTCGCCGGGGTCGTCGGCGCCATCGCCAACTTCGAGGTGGGTCGGGTCCTCATCGCCGAAGGAACCCTCGGAGTGCCCGCCTCGGCGCTCCTGGCCATGGCCGTCCCCCTCCCGATCGTCGGAGCGATCGTGGGCTGGGCCCGGGAACTGCCCCGCAGCCGTGGCCGGTCCCCGGGAGAGCTCGTCGACCGCGCCGACCTGGAGACCGCCCTCGACATCGCCTACCGGCGGGTCCGGTACGAAGAGGCGGTGATCGAGTGCACCCGGGCCCTCCTCACCGGGAACGACCGAGCCGAGATCGAGGAGGCCCTCCGCCAGCTCGCCGAGGCGGTGGAGTGCGACGCCGTGCTCGTGGCCCGGAACGGGACCGACGAGGCCGGCGCCGACGTCGCCCGCACGGTCCATTGGGTCCTCCGGGAACCGCCGACCCCACCCCGCCGGGTGTGGCCTTCGGTGCGATGGAGCGACGTGCCCCACGTCGCCGATCGCCTCGCCGCCGGGCTGCCCTACGCCTTCGCCGACCTCGACGAGCTCCCCGAACCGGATCGCCGAGTCTTCCAGGAGTCCCCCGCCGGGATCGTCGCCGCGCTCCACATCCCGGTGATGTGCGACGGGCGCTGGGAGGGGCACGTCACCTTCGCCCACTTCACGTCCGGCCGGACATGGCGACCCAACGAAGTGGATCTGCTCCGAGCCGTCGGCGACCTGTTGGGCACTGCTTGGAGCCGCGAGGAGACGATGTCTCGGCTCGAGGCGGTGATCGCCGAACGCGACGTCTCCCTCCGAGTCGAGCGAGCCCTGGCCGAATGCTCCTACTCCCTGCTGGAAGGCGAGACCGAGGAACCGATCGAGCGAGCCCTGAAGGCCGTGTCGGAGGCGACCGGCGCCGACACCGCCTTCCTCGCCGAGAACGCCGTCGACCCCGAGGGGGCGGCGACCTGTCGGACGACCCAGTGGGTGGGGGTGCAACCGACCCCCGGACTGCGGGGGGACGTCCCGTGGTCGGAGTGGCCCAACGCCCAGGAGATGCTCCGTTCCGGCATGCCCTTCGAGTTCGGCTGCCTCGACGACCTGCCGCCGGTGGAGAGGAGCTACTTCTCCGAGCATCCCATCGGCTTCGCCGCCGAGTTGGTCTACCCGGTGATGGTCGACGGCTCGTGGGTGGGCATCGTGGGAATCGCCTCCGAGCAGCCCCGGACCTGGACGAAGACCGACCATCAGATCCTCGACATGGTCGCCCGCATGCTCGCCGCCTGGTGGCGTCGGGACAAGGCGAGGGAGACCCTCGAGGACCTGGTCCGAGCGAAGGACCGCTTCATCGCCTCGGTCTCCCACGAGCTTCGCACCCCCATGTCGGTGGTGGTGGGCCTGTCGGCGGAGTTGGCCCACCGCTGGGACGACTTCACCGCCGAGGAGATCGAGGAGTTCATCGATCTCATCGCCCGTCAGAGCCGCGAGGTCGCCCACATCATCGAGGATCTGCTCGTCTCGGCCCGGGCCCAGGAGACCGAGCTCACCGTCCGTCCCGAGATCCTCCGCCTCGACGAGCAGACGCAACGGGTGATCGACGACCTCCCCTCCGAGTACACGTGGAAGATCAGCGGGATGGACCTCGAGGCCACCGCCACCCTCGCCGACCCCCTCCGGGTGCGTCAGATCGTCCGGAACCTGGTGGTGAACAGCCACCGCTACGGCGGCGAGAACGTGTACGTGAGCGTGTACGCCGAGGGCGACGAGGCGGTGCTCCGGGTCTCCGACGACGGGCCCGGCGTTCCGCCCGAACGCCAGGACGAGATCTTCGAGGCCTACCGCTCGGTGAACACGATGCCGGGCAGGACCGCCGCCATCGGCCTGGGACTCACCGTCTCCCGTCAGCTCGCCCGTCTCATGGGCGGCGACGTCGTCTATCGGCGGGACCACCTCTCCGCCTTCGAGCTGCGCCTGCCCTTGGCGACGGTGCGGATCTCCATCGACGCCACCGCCTGACCGACGTCAGCCCGGGGTGTCCTCCCCGATGTCCTCGTACCAGAGCTCGGGACGGGTGGCGATGAACCGTCGCATCAGCTCGATACAGTCGGCTCGATCCTCGACGATCACCTCCACCCCGCGGGATCGGAGGTACTCCTCGGGCCCCCGAAAGGTCCGATGCTCACCGACCACCACCCGGGGGATCCCGTAGAGGAGCACCGCCCCCGAACACATGTCGCAGGGAGACAGGGTCGAGTACAGCACGGACCGCCGGTAGGCGGACGCCGGGAGTCGCCCGGCCCGCTCCAGGGCGTCCATCTCGGCGTGGAGCACCACGCTGCCCCGCTGTACGCGACGGTTGTGTCCCCGTCCCATCACCTCACCGTCGACCACGAGCACCGATCCGATCGGGATCCCGCCTTCTTCCAGACCGGCACGGGCCTCGGCCACCGCCAGATCCATGGGGTCGTGCATGGGCCGGAGGCTATCCCCCGAGAACGCGAAAACGCGTGACCTGTCGGGTTTTCGCGTTCGGCTCCTGCTCGTCTAGGTTGCCCTCCACTTCCCCGCCGGCGGTCGCCGGACACTTCCCCAGGGACCTCCACTTCCCCGACGTGCACGAGGTCGCGAAAAATCGACCTACGGATACCATTGACGTAGTTACACCGTTGTGATTAGGGTTGGGGTCCACCTACCAGATGTCGTGGTCCTCGCCACGTCCGACCACAACATCTTGTGGGTCCTCGCCCCGATCGGCAGCGAGGCACAGCGGCGAGACACAGCATCGAGACGTATCCCGGGGGAGACCGGGCAGGCAGAGGGAGAGAAGGAATGCCAGAGGGTCTGCGCATCGAGCGTCGCTTCACCACCGAGGGAGTCGATCCCTACTCCACCATCGAATGGTCTCGGCGGGACACCCGCATCACCAACCCGGACGGATCGGTCGTCTTCGAGATGACCGGCGCGGAGATCCCGGCGGATTGGAGCCAGGTGGCTGCCGACATCATGGTCTCCAAGTACTTCCGCAAGGCCGGGGTGCCCCAGTACGACGACGAGGGGAATCCGATCCTCGACGCCGAGGGCAACCCGGTTCTCGGGCCCGAACGGTCGGCCCGCCAGGTGTTCGACCGGCTGGCCTCCACCTGGCGGTGGTGGGGTGAGCGGTACGGCTACTTCGCCTCCACCGCCGACGCCGAGGCCTTCGAGGACGAGATCAAGTACATGCTCGCCACCCAGATGGCGGCGCCGAACTCTCCCCAGTGGTTCAACACCGGCCTCCACCACGCCTACGGTCTCACCGGCCCCGCCCAGGGCTTCTGGTACATCGACCAGGACACCGCCGAGATGAGGGAGTCGCCCGACTCCTACTCCCGCCCCGCCCCGCACGCCTGTTTCCCGGCGGGGACGGCGATCATGACCAAGGAGGGGTCGAAGAAGATCGAGAAGATCGAACCCGGTGACCTCGTCTTGACCCATCGCGGCCGGTACCGCCGAGTCCTCGAGACCATGCAGCGACAGGTGGATGAAGACCTCGTCCGGGTACGCGTCTCGAAACTCGGCGCCCACGACCTCGTTGCCACCGGAAACCATCCCATCCTCGCGATTCCGGCAGGCGAGGCGCGTCGGCGCCGCCAGGGCCATGAGCCCAAACCCCGGTGGATCGACGCCGCGGACCTCGAGGTCGGCGACTATGTGGTGGTCGCCCGTCCACCGAGCACGGGAACCGTCCCCCCGCCCATCGATCTCGCCGCGTATTGCGGTCCCAACTTCGAGATCACCGACGATTCGATCATCACGAGAAACGCTGCCCATCGTCCGACGATGAACCGGATGATTCGATTCGACGATCCAGCCACGATGCGGCTCCTCGGCCGCTGGCTGGGAGACGGGAGCATCGGGCATGAAACCCGGGACGGGGCACTCGCCAGCGTGAACTTCGTGTTCGACGCCGCCGACGCGGCCTCGATCGAAGACGTCGCCGATCTGATGCAGCGCGTCTTCGGGGTCACCACCACCGTCGAGTACGCCAACGGCCAGCGGACGGCCCACCTCCGCTATACCCGCCGACCTCTGGCGCGGTGGTTCCACGACACCTTCGGGGAAGGCTTCGCCGGGAAGTCCGTCCCGGGATGGATCTACGACCTGCCCCCCGAGCACCGCCTGCAGCTCCTCGTGGGACTGTTCGCCGCCGACGGCTGCGTCCTGGACCAGGGGAATTCGAAGAGCCTCTGTTTCGACCACTCCAACCGTGGGCTCGCAGAGGCCGTGTGGAGGATCGCGCGCTCCCTCGGCTACGCGCCTGCGCTCATCGGAGGGACCGTCCGCCCCGGTGGCACCGTGCCCCACTATCGGGTGCAGATCTCGGTGAAGGACGCGGTGGAGCTGGCAGAAGCCTGCGGTGTGGAGCAGCCCGCGGGAGCGATGCTGCCTCGCGAGCTCCGCGTGGGCGAGGACGTCGCCTACCGGGTCAAGGCAGTCGATCGGGAGCCCTTCTTCGGGACGGTCTACAACTTTCAGGTGGACGAAGACGACTCCTATGTCGCCAACGGCGTCGCCGTCCACAACTGTTTCATACTTTCCGTGAAAGACGACCTCGTCTCCCCCGGCGGGATCATGGACCTGTGGGTGCGGGAGGCTCGGATCTTCAAGTTCGGGTCCGGGGCCGGGTCCAACTTCAGCGCCATCCGCGCCGAGAACGAGCTGCTGTCGGGCGGCGGCAAATCCTCGGGGGTGATGTCGTTCCTCAAGATCGGCGACCGGGCCGCCGGCGCCATCAAGTCGGGAGGCACCACCCGGCGAGCCGCCAAGATGGTGATCCTCGACGTCGACCATCCCGACATCGAGGCCTTCGTCGAGTGGAAGAAGGTCGAAGAGGAGAAGGCGAAGATCCTCATCCAGTACGGAGGGTTCCCCGCCGACTTCAACGGCGAGGCCTACGCCACCGTCTCGGGCCAGAACTCGAACAACTCGGTGCGGGTCACCCGGGAGTTCCTCCAGGCCGTCTACGACGACGGCGACTGGGATCTCATCGAACGGACCACCGGCAACGTTCGCAAGACGATCAAGGCCCGGGAGCTGTGGCATCGGATCGCCGAGGCCGCCTGGGCCTGCGCCGACCCGGGCCTGCAGTTCGACACCACCATCAACGAGTGGCACACCTGTCCCGAAGGCGGCCGCATCCGAGCGTCGAACCCTTGCTCCGAGTACATGTTCCTCGACGACACCGCCTGCAATCTGGCGTCCCTCAACCTCGTCAGGTTCTACGACGACGAGACGGGGATCTTCGACATCGACTCCTATCGGCACGCCATCCGGCTGTGGACGATCGTGCTGGAGATCTCGGTGGCGATGGCCCACTTCCCCTCGAAGGAGATCGCCCAGGGATCCTACGACTACCGAACCCTCGGCCTCGGCTACGCCAACCTGGGCTCGCTGCTGATGCGCCAGGGCATCGCCTACGACTCCGACGAGGGTCGGGCCATCGCCGGGGCGCTGACGGCGATCCTGACGGGGACCGCCTACGCCACCTCGGCGGAGATGGCGTCGGTCGTCGGTCCGTTCCCCCGGTTCTCCGAGAACCGGGAGCACATGCTGCGGGTGATCCGCAACCACCGCCGGGCCGCCTACGACGCGCCGGCCACCGACTACGAAGGCGTCTCCCACCAGGTGATGGGGATCGACCCCACGCTGGCTCCCGCCGACCTGCTGGACGCCGCCCGGAAATCCTGGGACGAGGCCCTCGCCCTCGGCGAACGGTACGGCTACCGCAACGCCCAGGCCACGGTGCTGGCTCCGACGGGCTGTTTGGTGGGCGGGTCATTGGTACCCACCGAGCGGGGACTGGTGCGGCTCCGCTCCCTGGGGGATCCCGCCGGTCCCCAATGGCAGGATCTCGACGTCGACGTGGCCACCGATGAAGGACCCCGCCGGGCGACCAAGTTCTACGTCAACGGCGTCGAACCGGTCGTCACCGTGGACACGGGCCGCGGCTACCGGATCCAGGGTACGCCGACCCATCGGATCAAGGTGGTCGATCCGACCTCCGGCGAATGGGTGTGGCGCCGTTTCGCCGACCTCCGACCCGGCGACCTGGTACCCCTCCAGATGAATCAACTCATCGGGACCCCGAACGTGGTCACGCTGCCTCCCCTCGGCGAGATGCATTGGACCGCAGATCACACGACGAGGGTTCCCCGCACGATGTCGGCGGAGCTGGCGGAGCTGATCGGGTACTTCATGGGAGACGGATCACTCCACGCCAAGGGACTCCGGTTCACCGTGACCAGGGGAGACTTCGAAGTGGCCGAACGCCTCACCCACCTCGGAAAGGAGCTGTTCGGGATCGAGGCTCGGCTCACCGACCGACCGGGCTACACCGAGGTGGCCTTCGACTCGGTGGCGTTGACGCTCTGGTGGGAGGCATGCGGCTTCGCCAAGACCGCCCCGACCGCTGACCACGTCGGGAAGGGATACACACCCCACGTCCCCGACGCCGTCCTCCACACCAACGATCCCGAGGTCTACCGAGCGTTCATCCGCGGCCTCTTCGAAGCCGACGGCTACACCCACGCCGGCGGGTATGCGAGCTGGTCGACGACCTCCCTCGAGTTCTCTCGAGACGTCCAGACCGTGCTCCTGGCTCTCGGATATCCGACGACGCGGCGTCTCAGCGAGCCGGGATGGGGATCCAATCCCGTGGCCGAACTGCGCTTGTTGAACCTGCATCACAGCGCCCGCTGGGCCGCCGAGATCGGGTTCATCTCGGGGAGGAAGCAGGCAGCGCTCGCCTCGCCGCACCATCCCCAGGCGGCGCGGAAGGATCACATCCCGGTGCCTCGCTCCCTCATCGACCGTTTGGTGCCCGACAACGACGCGCTCCGCAAGCGGATGCTCCTCTCGCTGAACCGCATCGGCATGGTGTCCCGCCGGTCGGCCGAAGAGCTCTACGAGCGGACCGGCGACCCGGAGCTCGGTCATCTGCTCGGCTTCTTCTACGACCGGGTGGAAGCCACCGAACTGGGTGAGGAGGAACTCACCTACGACCTGTCCGTCCCCGACAACGTCACCTATGTGGCGAACGGGTTCGTGTCGCACAACACCATCGGGCTCCTGATGGACTGTGACACGACGGGGGTGGAGCCCGACTTCGCCCTCGTCAAGTTCAAGAAGCTGGCCGGTGGCGGCTACTTCAAGATCGTCAACCAGTCGGTGACCCCGGCCCTCCGTCGCCTCGGCTACTCCGAGACCCAGATCGACGACATCGTCACCTACATCGGCGGGACGTCGTCCCTCGACGGCGCACCCCACATCAACCGGGTGACGCTGGCCGCCAAGGGATTCACCGCCGCCGAGCTCGACCGGCTCGAAGCCGTCCTCCCCGGCGTGTTCGAGCTTCGCCACGCCTTCAACGTCTACACCCTCGGAGAGGAGGCGCTGCAGCGACTCGGCTTCGACGAGGAGCGGTACCGGTCCCCCGACTTCGACCTGCTGTCGGCCCTCGGATTCTCCGCCGACCAGATCCAGGCCGCCAACGACCACATCTGCGGTCGTCAGACGATCGAAGGGGCGCCCCACCTCGCCCCCGAACATCTGGCGGTGTTCGACACCGCCAACAAGAACGGCCGGTACGGGGAGCGGTTCATCCACTACGTCGGCCACATCAAGATGATGGCGGCGGCCCAGCCCTTCATCTCGGGGGCGATCTCGAAGACGATCAACATGCCGAACGAGGCGACGACCGACGACATCGAAGACGCCTACCGACTCTCGGCCGAGCTCGGCCTCAAGGCGATGGCGCTGTACCGGGACGGGTCGAAGGCGAGCCAGCCGCTGTCGGCGACCTCGGAGGAGGCCGACGAGCAGGAGGAGGACTCTGCCGAGATGACGGCGGCGATGGAGACCGAACGGGACATCGCCTGGGGTCGGATCCCGGCAGGGATCTCCCCCACCCAGGCCTACGCCGCCGGGATGGCTCCCCCACGCTTCCTGCTCCCGGCTCGCCGCCACGGGTGGACCCAGGAGGCGAGGATCGGCGGCCACAAGGTGTTCCTCCGCACCGGCGAATACGAGGACGGAACCCTCGGTGAGATCTTCATCGACCTCGCCAAGGAGGGGGCGACCCTGCGAGGGGTGCTGGCGTCCTTCGCCATCGCCGTCTCCAAGGGGCTCCAGTTCGGCGTCCCCCTCGAAGAGTTCGTGGACACGTTCACGTTCCAGACCTTCGAGCCCCGGGGCATGGTGGAGGGCCACCCGAACATCAAGATGGCGAACTCGATCATCGACTACGTGTTCAGGGCTCTCGCCATCGAGTACCTGCACCGCGACGACCTGGCCCAGGTGCCGCCCAACCGGGAGGGCACCCTGCCGGAGCCGCCGAAGGGCATCGCCGTCGAGGCGGGGGTGCAGCTCAACCTCGACGACGCCGACGCCGAGGCGGCGGTCGATGCGGTGAAGGAGGCGGCCGCCTTCGCCGACTCGCCGGCAGCCGTGGGGCCGGGCACCCCGGCGGCCCGACCGGCACCGTCGACGGCGCCCAACGGGGACGGGACGGCGGTCGCCACCACCGTCTCGACGCAGGCCGCCCTCGGCGAGATGATGGGCGACGCGCCCCTCTGCCCCACCTGCGGACACATCACCATCCGCAACGGCACCTGCTACAAGTGCCTCAACTGCGGGGACACCACCGGGTGTAGCTGACCGAGCACGAGCGCCGAACCCACACCGGGGCCCCGTCGGGGCCCCGGTGCCGCGTGTCGTCCCCGCATCTGGCGCTATGAGGCCCGGCCGAGGAGGTCCTGCAGCTCCCGATCGAGCAGCTCGGGGTCGATCCGGTCCGGGTAGGCCCGCAGGATCGCCACCGCACCGGCGGCGACGACGGCCCCGCCGACCCAGACCCCGACCGCGGGTGCGGACGCGGCGAAGATGAGGTTCACGCCGAGCCAGGTCGTCACGGTGAGCATCGCAGGCCGGACCCAGCGGCGTGACCGGGACCGAAGCCCGATCACCCGCTCCGCCTCGGCGACCACGCTCGCCTCGGCCCACCTCCCGCCGAGGCTGGTGGTGCGGAACACGGCGTACAGCACCACGATCGGTGCGGCGATGATGAGGATGATGGAGAAGGGTGGTGGCAGCGTCATCGTCTGTCCTCGTCGGCACGCCCCTACCCCAACCAAAGCCGAAATCCCCGACCCCCGACAGGGTCGGACGTCCGATCATCGACGGCCCTTCGCCCCCCTCTAGACGATCTCCCCGTCGCGGTCGTATATTCATAGGTGTCGGTCGTCGGAAGGCGGTCGACACCCACGCCTTCCGACCGGCGACCTCTTCGAGACGAGCACAGCATGTCGAGACGAGCACAGCACGGAAGGAGGCGTGAACGATGTACGTGTTCGCAACCATCCTGCTCATGGGTCTCGCCATCTGGGCCCTGGCGATGATCGCCGAGCGGTGGTTCTCGGTCGCAGCCGAGCTGTGGGCGCTCGTGTTCGCCGTGCTCGGCATCGGTGCCGCCTGGCTGGCGGACTTCAGCCTCTTCGACCAGTGGGGCCTGGGCGTCCGGGCTCCGTGGATCGGCATCCTCCTGACCGGACTGACCCTCGGCGGTGTCGCCTACTTCTGGCGTGAGGTGATCGGCATCCTCGCCGGCCTCTTCCGCAAGTACCACGACCAGGCCACCGAGCTGGAGCGTCAGCACGGCCTGCGCCGCGTGGCCTGAGACGGCGGGACCCCAGGTCGGGGGCCGGGTCGTCCCGGTCCCCGACCCGCGCCGCACCTACCGAACCAGGCCTTCCCGCAGCGCCAGGGCGATCGCCTCGGCCCGGTCGGAGACCGACAGCTTCCGGTACAACGACTTGAGGTGGCTCTTCACGGTCTCTTCGCTCACGAACAGCGCCTCGGCGATCTCACGGTTCGAGTACCCCTCACACACCACCTGGAGCACTTCGGCCTCGCGTTTGGTGAGTCCGTACTGCATCCCCGGCCAGTAGAGGCCGTGGGCTTCGCTGTGGGCGGCGACCTGGGCGATCCTCCCCGACAGGAGGGGGTCGACGACGATCTCGCCTGCCTTCACCGCCAGCAGGGCGTCCCGCAACGCCTCGGCCGTGACACGTTTCAGGAGGTAGCCGCGGGCGCCGACCCGGAGGGCTTCGAAGAGATACTGCTCCTGGTCGTACACGGTGAGGCAGACCACGGCCGTGTCGGGATGGCAGGCGACGATCCGACGGCACACGTCGAGTCCGCTCTCCCCCCGCAGGCTCACATCCACCAGGGCCACGTCGGGAGCGGTCTCGGCGACCAGGGCGAGGGCCCCGTCGCCGTCGGCGGCGGTCCCCACCACCTCCAGCTCGGGGACGGCCCCGACCATCGCCACCAGGCCGTCACGCACCATCTGGTGGTCGTCCACCACCACGATCCGCAGCTTCTCAGCGGGGGATGCGCACATCGATCCTCGCTCCCTTCCCCGGTTCGCTCGCCACCCGAAAGGTACCGCCGACCATCTCGACCCGCTCCCGCATCCCCGCCATCCCGTAACTGGCACCCTCCCGAACGGCGAAGGCCTCCGCCACGTCGAAGCCCCGCCCGTCGTCCACCACCGCCATCCGCACCTCGTCCTCGTCGACGTCGAGGGAGATGGCGACCCGGTCGGCCTGGGCGTGCTTCGCCACGTTGCGGAGCGCCTCCTGGGCGACCCGGTAGAGGACGAGCTCCACCGTCGCGTCCAGGTCGAGCCGCCGGGGCGCCCGCACCTCCACCTCGAGGGTCTCCGAAGCCTCCTGGGCGAGCTCCCGAAGGGCGGCGACGAGACCCAGATCGTCGAGGACCGGAGGCCGGAGCCGTCGGATCGCGCGGCGCGATTCCTGCTCGGCGTCTTCGAGCAGCCGGATGGCGGTCTTCAGCTCGCCGGCAGCGTCGTGTTCGGTGCCGACGAGCGCCTGGGCGGCCCGAAGACGGTAGAGCGCGGCGACGACGAGCTGGGTGACACCGTCGTGGATCTCCGTGGCGACCCGCCGCCGCTCCATCTCCTGGGCGGCGAGGGTGCTCTGGACCAGGGCCTCGAGCTCCGCCTCCTTGGCCAGGGTCGCCTCGATGAGTTCTTCGGCCTCCAGGTGGGCTCCCACCAATGCGGCGGTCGCCGTGAGGAACTCCAGGTCGTCCCCGCTGAACTCGCGCTCGTCGACGGTGTGCAGGTTGAGGACCCCCATCAGCCGCCCCCGACCCGAGGCGGCGGGGAGTGAGACCATCGACGTGTACCGGTCCCCGCCCAGCTCCGGAATGTACTTGTACCGCGGGTCGGACCACTTGTCCCGGGCGATGACGACGGGGAGCCGATGCTTCGCCACCCACCCGGCCACCCCTTCGCCCTCGGCCAGCTCGATCCGGCCCACCAACGCGTCGTACGGGTGGCTGGCGGCGATCATCCGGAGCCGCCGTTCGTCGGCATCCCAACGGTGGAGGAAGCAGGCGTCGGCGCCGGTGGCGTCGAGGATGAGGTCGACCACCGACGCGAGGGCCCCCTCCCGGCGCCCGCTGCGGGAGAGGACCTCGATGATCCCGGGGAGCATCCGGAGGACGTCCCGGCTGATCTGATCCGCCGTCATCGAGGTCGACGGACCACGAAGGCCGCCCGGGGACGCTGACCTCCCGACGGATCCCAGCCCACGAGCCGGACGTAGGCCTCCGGATGGGCCTCCGCGCACGCGTCGAGCTCGGCGATCACCTCGTCGACCCCGGCCTCCAGCATCGGGAGGCTCCACCAGGACCACAGGAACTCCGAGGGGTCCCGGCTGTACTCGACGATGGGCAGCCAGCCCTGGTCGAGGATGTGTCGGATCTGTCGCCGAACCTCCTCGACGGTGAGGGGGGGAAGGAACGAGAAGGTCTCGAGTCGTAGGGTCATCGCGTCACCTCCACCGGGTCGAGCACGTTGGTGGGGTCGGCCTCTTCGAAGGTGACACCACCCCAGAGGTCGAGGGCTTCCGCCAACTCCGGTGAGGTCCGGGCCGCCTCTTCGAGGATGGCACGTCCTTCCCGGAGCAGATCTCGCCCTTCGTTCCTGGCCTTCACCGCGGCGTCGATCGCCACCCGGTTGGCGGTGGCACCGGCGGCATTGCCCCGGGGATGGCCGAGGGTGCCCCCTCCGAACTGGAGGACGACGTCGTCGCCGAAGATGGAGATGAGCTCGGGCACCTGGGCGGCGTGGATACCTCCCGAGGCGACGGGGAGCATCGGCGGGAGGGATGCCCAGGGCTGGTCGAAGTAGATCCCCCGTGAGACGTCGGCGGGCACGAAGTCCTCCCGGAGCAGGTCGTTGACGGCGACGGTGGCGTTGCGGTCGCCTTCGAGCTTGCCGACGACGGTGCCGTTGTGGACGTGGTCGCCGCCGATGAGACGAGCCCACTGGGCGTACACCCGCCAGTGGATCCCATGGTCCCGCTGCCTGGTACTCACGGCATGCATGGCCCGGTGGAGGTGCAGCAGCACCCCGTTGCGCCGACACCAGTGGGAGAGGGTCTGGAAGGCGCTGAACCCGACGGTGAGGAAGTCCACCATGATGATCGGGGAGCACTCCTTGGCGAATTCGGCCCGCTCCAGCATCTGTTCCACGTCGGGGGCGGTGACGTTGAGGTAGTGGCCCTTCCGCTCACCGGTCTCCTCCTCCGCCTTCCGGATGGCCTCGGCGACGAACTCGAACCGGTGCCGCCAACGCATGAAGGGCTGCGAGTTGATGTTCTCGTCGTCCTTGGTGAAGTCGAGTCCGCCCCGGAGACATTCGTACACCGCCCGGGCGTACATCTTCGGTGAGAGCCCCAGCTTCGGCTTGATGGTGGCCCCGAGGATCGGCCGGCCGTACTTTCCGAGGCGGTCACGCTCCACCTGGATCCCGTTCGGCGGTCCGGGGAACGTCTTGATGTACGCCTCGGGGAACCGGAGGTCCTCGAGGCGGAGCGCTTTCAGCGCCTTGAAGCCGAAGACGTTCCCGACGATCGAGGACGCCAGGTTGGCGATCGATCCTTCCTCGAAGAGATCGAGGTCGTAGGCGATGTAGGCGATGAACTGGTCGGCTCGGCCCGGCACCGGGTCGAGCCGGTAGCACTTCGCCTTGTAGCGGTCGAGGTCCACCATGTGGTCGGACCAGACGGTGGTCCAGGTGGCGGTGGACGATTCGCCGGCGACCGCGGCCCCGGCCTCTTCGGGAGTGACCCCCGGCTGGGGTGTGAGCCGAAAGGCGGCGAGGACGTCGGTGTCCGAGGGGACGTAGTCGGGCTGGTAGTACCCCGTCTCCCGGTATGGCTTGACTCCTGCGTCGAAGAGTCTGCGGTCGGTCATCGGTGCTCCTCGCATCGGATGCACCCAACGTATCGAGCAACCTGCAGAAGTTCTAATGAATTATTCTCTACCTATCCATAAATTTCTCTTGATCTTTCGATGATCACGCTGCGCCAGCTCCACGTCCTGGTCGAAGTGGTGCGATCCGGCGGCGTCACCGCCGGAGCCGCCCGTCTCTTCGTCAGTCAGCCCTCCGTCTCGGCGACCCTGCGCGCCCTCGAGAACGAGCTCGGGAGCCCCCTCTTCAGCGGACGGGGCAAGGCGAGAACCCTCACCCCGGCAGGCGAGACCGCCTTCCGCTACGCCGTCCAGATCCTCGAACTCGTCGACGAGGTTCGCCAGGCGGTCACCGACCTGGGCGGCGACCTGGCGGGGAGGCTGCGGCTCCTCGCCGTCACCACCGCCGGGGAACACCTGGTTCCCGACGTCCTCCGTCGCTACCACGCCGAGCATCCCGGTGTCGACATCAGGCTCGTCGTCGCCAATCGCGCCCAGGCACGGACGCCCCTGGCCGAAGGCACCATCGACCTGGCGGTGATGGGCCGCCCGCCCACCGGCCTCCGCCTCCACGCCGAGCCCTTCCTGGAGAACCGTCTCCATCTGGTCTGCTCGCCGGACCATCCC
>JALSJV010000032.1 GCA_026989215.1 Acidimicrobiia bacterium
AGCCGAGCCGCCGAGCGTCCGCCACGACCTGGTCCATGAACTCCCTCACCTTGGGGAACTGGTCGAAATAGGCGTCGATGTGCGCCTGGGCCTCATCGCGGTCGATCCCCAGCCGCTGGGCGACACCGTAGGCCTCCATCCCGTAGAGCAGGCCGAAGTTGATGACCTTCGCCCGACGACGCATCTCCCTGCTGACCTGGTCCTCGGGGACCCCGAAGATGCGGGACGCCGTCGCGGTGTGGACGTCGGCGTCCTCCCGGGAGAACACGGCGACCAGGCCCGGGTCCCGAGACAGGTGGGCGAGGACCCGCAGCTCGATCTGGGAGTAGTCGGCCACCACGAACCGCCAACCCGCCGTCGGGACGAAGGCCCGCCGGATCATCATCCCCAGGTCGGAGCGCACCGGGATGTTCTGCAGGTTCGGCTCCTCGGACGACAACCGGCCGGTGGCCGCCGCCATCTGGTTGAAGCGGGTGTGGATCCGACCGTCGGGTCCGATCAGCGGCAGGTATCCGTCCACGTAGGTGGATCGGAGTTTCTCGAGCTCTCGATATGCCAAGAGCTCCGAGACGATCGGGTGGGCGCCCTCGAGCTTGGCGAGGACCGAGGCGTCGGTGGACGGCTTGCCCTTCGCCGTCTTCTTCTGCACCGGGAGGCCCAGCTTCACGAACAGCACCTCACGGAGCTGTTCGGTCGAGTTGACGTTGAAGGGTCCGCCGGCCAGCTCATGGATGCGCCGCTCGTGCTCGGCGATCCTGCGACGCAGCTCGTCACCGAGCTCGGTGAGGTAGTCGCGATCGACGGCGATCCCCACCGCCTCCATCCGAGCGAGGACCTCGACGAGGGGCATCTCGATCCGGCGGAACAGATCGAGCTCCTCCCGGGAGATGAGCTCCCCGGTGAGGACGTCGCCCAGCAGGAGGGTGGCCACGGCCCGGCGAGCCCACAGATCCAGATCGGGACCCCCTTCGAGATCCAAGAGCCCCTGTCCCTGCTCGTCGGTCCCGGGACGATCGGCGGAGACCAACTCGACCCCCAGGTACCGGTCCGCCACCTCGGCCAGGTCGTACGCCCTGATCGCCGGGTCGAGGACGTAGGCCGCCAGGGCCGTGTCCATGTCGACGTGGACGGCCCGCCCCGACTCGAGGCCGCGGCGAACCAGGGGCTTGGCGTGGTGCATCACCGTCCGGAACGTCCCGTCGGCCAGCAGGGACCAGACCGGTTCGGCGGCGTGCTCGGGCACGATCCAGGCCTCGTGTTCCCCGGTGGCGACGGCGAAGCCCCGGAACTCCGATTCTTCCACCTCGACGACCGCCACCCGGTCGGCCTCGATCGAAGGGAACCGGGCAGGATCCCCGACGAGGACGGCCTCGGGATCGAGGATCCGGGTCGGCTCGGCGGCCCCTCCCCCGGGGCGAAGGCTCGCCAGGTCCTTCCAGAGGCTGTGGAACTCCAGGCTCGTGAACAACTCCTTGACCTCGTCGAGGTCCCAGGACCGGAGTCGCATCTCCGCGGGATCGGCCTCGACGTCGAGATCGCGCACCAGCCGCATGAGACGACGATTCAGGAACACCTGGTCGCGGTGCGCGGCCAGGTTCTCCCGCAGTTTGGGGGTCAGCTCGTCGAGATGCTCGTAGATCCCCTCCAACGTGCCGTAGGTGGCGACCAGCCGGGCGGCGGTCTTCTCCCCGACCCCCGGGACGCCGGGGAGGTTGTCCGAGGTGTCTCCCCGGAGGGCGGCGTACTCGACGTAGTGCTCCGGATCGATTCCGTACCGTTCGGCGACCCACCGGGCGTCGGCGAGGACGGTGTCGCTGATCCCCCGTCTCGTGTAGAGGACCTTGACGTGGTCGTCGACGAGCTGGAATGCGTCGCGGTCTCCGGTCACCACCAGCACATCCCAGCCCCGTTCCTTGGCCCGCTCGGCGACCGAGGCGATGACGTCGTCGGCCTCGTACCCTTCCAGCTCGAGTTGGGGGATCCGCAACGCCTCCAGGATCTTCCGCATGAGGGGGAGCTGGCTCTTGAAGGTGTCGGGCGCCCGTTCCCGCTGGGCCTTGTACTCGGGGAAGGCCTCGGAACGGAAGGTCTCCCGGGAGACGTCCCAGGCGACGGCGAGGGCGTCCGGGTGCTGATCGGCGAGGAGCTTGGTGAGCATCCGGGTGAAGCCGTAGGCGGCGTTCGTCACCTGCCCGGAGGACGTCGCCAGGTCTTCGGGGAGGGCATAGAAGGCCCGATAGGCGATCGAGTGGCCGTCGATGAGCGCGAGGGTGGGCATCGGCGCGACGGTAGCGCTCAGTCCCCGAGTCGTCGCAACAGCTCCCGGCGTCGTTCCTCGAGGGATCGACGCCGCCGTTGCAGCTCGGCGAGGCGTCGTTCGAAACGGGCGACGTCGGCGGCGACCAGACCCGCCTCCCGGCGATCCAGGGGAGCCCCGCTCACGGCGGCGTCACGGGCGGCATCGTCGGCCAGATGACGGTGGTAGGTCAGCTCCTCGGCGACCAGCCGCTCCTCCTCGGCGAGACGGGCCAGCTCGTCGCCGAGCTGGAACAGCTTTCGCTCGAGTCGGGATCCGCGACGGAACACCCTCGGATGGTACCGATCGCCGTCGGCTCGGTACACTGGACCCGCTCGCCGGGATGGCGTAATTGGCAGCCGCGATGGACTCAAAATCCATTGGGTGTAAACCCGTGCGGGTTCGAGTCCCGCTCCCGGCACGAGGTCGGTCGCCGTCCTCCCGCGTCTCCCAATCCCGCGCGTGGTCGCCCCGAACCGGTAGTGTGGAGTGTGCAACGGCCGCCGAGCACGATCCTTTGCCGCATCCCCCACTCCCCCCACTCCCTGGCTCAGGATCGGTCGATCGGTGGCCGTTGCCTCGTCGCCCGGCTCCCACCGGAGGCCCGGGACCTGCCCGCGCCTCGGATCAGCGAAGGGCCGCGGCGAAGGAGGCGACGGTCCGTTCCAACACCGTCGCCGCGGTCGCGGGATCCGGCGCCTCCAACACCCTCCGCACCAGGGCGGAGCCGACGATCACCCCGTCGGCGACGCGACCGGCGGCGGCGGCCTGCTCGGGGTTCGAGATCCCCACACCGGCCACGATCGGCACATCGGTCACCTCCCGGATGCGTGCCACCAGCCCGTCCAGTCGGGTGCTGGCCTCCTCCCGTTCTCCGGTGACGCCCATCTCGGCGACGGCGTAGACGAAACACGGGTCGCTGGCGGCCACCGCCTCGATCCGGGCCGTGCTCGACGTCGGAGCGACGAACTGCACGACGCCGAGCCCGTGACGCTCCGCGGCCCTCCGCAGCGGCCCCGACTCCTCGACGGGCAGGTCGGCGACGATCACCCCGTCGGCGCCGGCAGCGGCGGCAGCGGCGGTGAACTCGTCCACGCCCCGGTGCAGGATCGGGTTGGCGTAGGTCATCACCAGCACCGGACGTCCCGTCGTCTCCGTGATCGTCGCCACGAGCTCCAAGGCGACGTCGGGACTCGTCCCGGCGTCGATCGCCCTCTCGCTCCCCTGCTGGATCACCGGTCCGTCCATGAGGGGGTCCGTGTACGGGATGCCGACCTCGAAGCCGTCGGCACCCGCCCGCGCCATCGCCTGGAACAGCGACGGAGACGACTCCGGGTCGGGCAGGCCGGCGGTCAGGAACGGGAGGAGCGCAGCCCTGCCCTCGGCCCGGGTCCGATCGAAGAGGGTCACGAGCCGCTCGCGTCCCATCAGCGGCGCTTCCCGATCTCTTCGACGTCCTTGTCCCCTCGCCCCGAGAGGTTGATGAGCACCCTGCGCTCCGCCAGCGACGCCCGTTCCCGGGCGACCCAGGCGACGGCGTGGGCGGACTCGAGCGCGGGGATGATCCCTTCGGTCCGGGCGAGGAGCTCCACCCCCGCCAGGGCCTCCTCGTCGGTGACCGATTCGTACCTCGCCAGCCCCGTCTGGTGGAAGTAGGCGTGCTCGGGGCCCACCCCCGGATAGTCCAGACCGGCGGAGATCGAATGCGCCTCCCTCACCCGACCCTGTTCGTCCTGGAGCAGGTAGGTGGCGCTCCCGTGCAGGACCCCCGGTGTGCCGGCGCCGATCGACGCCCCGTGGCGACCCGTGGAGATCCCCTCGCCTGCGGCTTCGATCCCGACGAGCTCGATCCCCCGTTCGGCCAGCGGATGGAAGATCCCCATCGCGTTCGAACCTCCACCCACGCACGCGACGACGACGTCCGGGAGGTCCTCCCCCATCTGCGCCAGGACCTCCTCGCCGATGACCCGCTGGAACTCCCGAACCATCCAAGGAAAGGGATGGGGACCGACGACCGAGCCGATCACGTAATGGGTGTCCTCCACGGTCCGGACCCAATCCCGCATCGCCTCGGAGACGGCATCCTTCAGCGTCCCGGCCCCGGTCCGGACGGGGACCACCTCGGCTCCCAGGATCTCCATCCGCAGGACGTTGAGGGCCTGACGCTCGATGTCGACCTCACCCATGTACACGGTGCACTCGAGCCCGAAATAGGCGGCGGCGGTCGCCGTCGCCACCCCGTGCTGGCCCGCTCCGGTCTCGGCGATCACCCGCGGTTTGCCCATCCGACGAGCCAGGAGGCCCTGGCCGATGGCGTTGTTGATCTTGTGGGCGCCGGTGTGAGCGAGGTCCTCACGCTTCAGGAGGACCTCCACCCCCAGCTCCTCCGAGAGGCGGCGGGCGGGATGGAGCGGTGTGGGACGGCCGATGTAGGTGGTGAGGATCTCGGAGAACTCGGCCCGGAACCCCGGGTCGGCCCAGGCTTCGGCGAAGGCCTCCTCCAGCTCCTCCAGGGCGGGCATGAGGGTCTCCGGGGCGTACCGCCCCCCGAACTCCCCGAACCTGCCCCGATCGTCGGGACGGTCGAGCTTGATCGTCATGCCGATTTCGCCTCCTCCACGAAGCGGCGGATCCGTTCCGGGTCCTTCGTGCCGGGCGATGACTCTAGGCGCGACGAGGCGTCGACCCCCCATGGACGGAGCCGCCGGATCGCGACGGCGACGTTGTCGGGTCCGAGACCCCCGGCCAGGACCCACGGCCGCTCGATCCCCTCGGCCCACACCGGGTCGAAGGAACGACCGGAGCCTCCGTGCATGCCCGGGACCTTCGTATCGAGCAGCGGCGTCTCGTCGGCCGGGATCCCACCGAGCTCGACCGGGCCGTCGACCGGCACCGGCCGCAACACGTCCAGCCCGCGGTCGCGGGCTGCTCGTGCCGCCTCGGCGGCATGTCGACCGTGGGGTTGGACGCCCGTGACTCCCAGGTCGCACGCCAACGCGACGAGGTCCTCGGCGGCGAGGTCGACGGTCACCAAGAAGGTGGCCACCGACGCGTGGCGTGCCAGCTCGGCGGCGGTGGCGAGGTCCACCCGCCGCGGTGACTCGGCGATCACGATGCCGACCGCGTCGGCTCCCGCCTCCGCCGCCGTCTCGAGGTCCCGGCGGCTCCGCACCCCGCACACCTTCACCCAGGTCACCGGCGGACACCACCGAGCTCGGCGAGGAACGCCGCGGGGTCGCTCGCCGTCACGAGGCCTTCGCCGACGAGCACCGCGTCGTAGCCGGCGTCCGCCATCCGTCGAGCATCGCCGACTCCGAGCACGCCGCTCTCGGCGACGGTGACGGCGAACGATCCGAGGTGGGGGGCGAGGGATTCGGCGGTCCCCAGATCGACCCGGAAGGTCTTCAGGTCGCGGTTGTTCACCCCGACGATCCGCGCACCGGCCGCCTCCGCCCGGTGGATCTCCTCCAGGGTGTGCACCTCGACCAGCGCCTCCAACCCGGCTTCGGCCGCCTCCGTGACCAGCGCGGTCAGCTCCGTGTCGTCGAGGGCGGCGACGATCAGCAGCAGGGCGTCGGCACCGGCGGCCCGGGACTCCCAGACCTGGGCGGGATGCACGATGAAGTCCTTGCGGAGCACGGGGAGTTCCACCGTGCGTCTCACCGAGGTCAGATCCTCGAGGGACCCGTCGAAGAAGTCGGGGTCGGTGAGCACCGACACGGCGGCGGCCCCTCCGGCCTGGTAGCAGCTCGCCTGCCGGACCGGGTCGAGGCCGGCGGCCAGCTCACCCCGCGACGGCGACCGCCGCTTGATCTCGGCGATGACCGAGAGGCCGGGACGGCCGAGTGCCTGCTCGAGGCTCCGACGGGCCGG
>JALSJV010000033.1 GCA_026989215.1 Acidimicrobiia bacterium
CCCATCACCTCGGCGTAGAACCGGGCCCATTCGTCCATGCGCTCGACGTTGCACACCACATGGTCGATGTGGGTGAACCCGGCGGAGCGAGGGGCGGGAAGGTGGTGCGGCTCGTAGCCGGGGAGGAACACACCGGCGTATCGGGAACGGTCCACGAAGGTGTGGATCGTGTCGCCGTAGGCTCGGATCGCCGACAGGACGAGGGTTCCGTCGTCGGTCTCGATCGTCTCCGGCTTCCGGTACGGATCCGCCCCCCGCTCCAGGGCCACCTCGTAGGCCGCCTCGGCGTCGGGGACGGCGAACGCCACGTCCTTGACGCCGTCGCCGTGCAGGTGGTGATGTCGGGTGATCTCATGGTCGGGATGCAGCCCCGCCGTGACCACGAACCGGAGCTCTCCCTGTTCCAGGACGTAGGAGGCGCGGTCGCGGACGCCGGTCTCGGGTCCGGCGTAGGCGGTGACGTCGAAGCCGAACGCGGTGCGGTAGTAGTGGGCGGCCTGACGGGCGTTGCCGACGTAGAACTCGACGTAGTCGTAGCCGAGCAGGGGCATCGGGTCGCTGGTCATCTCCGTCTCCTTCGTCGCGCCCGCGCGACCCTATGGGGTATAGGCGAAATGCGCAAGAGTTCTGATCTGATCTATACAGTTTGTATAGTCCAGCCGCAGTCGAGTCCCGAATGATGTATCAGATTGCCATCGACGACCTGGACCGCAGGATCCTGCTGGAACTGACGGAGAGTCCCCGGATCGGCCATCTCGAGCTCTCCCGACGTCTCGGAGTCGCCCGAGGAACGGTGACCGCACGGCTGGAGAAGCTCCAGGAACGGGGGGTCGTCACCGGCTTCGGACCCGACCTGGATCTCGAAGCCCTCGGCTACCCGGTCCAGGCCTTCTCCACCGTCACGGTCACCCAGGGACGCCTCCACGAGGTGATCGGCCCCCTGGAGCAGGTCCCCGAAGTCCTGGAGGTGAACGTCACCACCGGCGACGCCGACCTGCTGGTGCGGATCGCCGCCCACTCCAACCCCCATCTGCTGGAGGTGCTGGAGCGGATCCTCGCCCTCGAATACGTCGACCGGGCGTCGAGCGCCATCGTGCTGACCACCCCGATCGGCTACCGGACCCGCCAGCTCCTCGAACGTCAGGACGAGGAACCGCGGTCCCGGGAGGGGCGACTGCGCCCATCCTCGGGAGCGCGGTAGGGCATCGGGATGTACTCGACCGACGGGCGCCTCCCCCGCGGCTGCGGGTAGAGCTGCATGATCTCCCGGACCTCGTCGGGCAGCTCGGTGGAGATGGGCAGCCCGAGGGCCTTCGCCTCCCCGGCGAGCAGCGGATAGTCGTGGGTCCAGTGACCCTGGGAGAGGGTGTCGGCGACCTCGGCTGCGCGCTCCGCCCCGAGTTTCGGCTCGAGGAGGTCCTGGACGAACTGTTTGACCTGGCGGAGGGCCTTGCGGCTCAGGTCGGCCAGGATCAACGTCTCGTCGTCCACCTTGTTGACGTCGCTTTTCGCCTCCACCGCCTCCACGATGGAGCGTGCCGCATACTGGCCGAGCTGGGGGTCGACGGGACCGAGCACCGCCGACGGCGACATCACGATCTCGTCGGCGGCGAGGGCGATCATCGTCCCGCCCGACATGGCGTAGTGGGGGATGAAGGCGGTCACCTTGGCGGGATGCTCCTTCAGCGCATGGGCGATCTGCTCGGCGGCCAGGACCAGCCCTCCGGGGGTGTGGAGGATGAGGTCGATGGCGACGTCGTCGTCGGTGAGCTCGATCGCCCGGAGGAGCTGCTCGGAGTCGTCGATGTCGATGTAGCGGGCGAAGGGGATCCCGAACAGCGCCAGGCCTTCCTGGCGGTGGATGAGGGTGATCACCCTGCTGTTGCGTCGCCGTTCCAGGGCCCTGATGGCCCGAACCCGCTGCGCCATCAGCATGCGCTGCTGGAGCAGGGGCTGCAGCGACGAGATGATGAACAGCAGCCAGATGATGTCCAGCAGTCCGAAACCGCCGACGGTGCCCTGGGCCTGACCCTCGGCGGGGACGCAGGCGGCGACCGCCAGCAGCGGCACGGCGAGGACGGTGAGGCGACGCATCGGCTGTACGTTACCGGTCGGCTTCGGCCCGTGTCATCTCCTTCCAGCCGCTGGGCCGGGTGCCGTAGGCGGCGGCCTTGATCTCCTCGTCCGACTCGAACCCGGCACCGATGGCGCCTCCGGCGGTCGCCAGGGACGCGATGAACCAGGCCAGCCACAGATAGTCGGCGGCGTCGACCGGATGGCCGAGCGCCAAGGCCAGGACGGAGCGGTCGACGAGGGCGAAGGCGACGGCGGCGGCGACGGCGAGGAGGGCGACGTAGAAGGCGGCGAAGCCCAGCAGCACGGTGATGGTCGTCACCAGGTTGAAGAGGATGACCTGATCGTGGGCGGAGGGCGCCCGGCTCCTCTCCCACAGACCGTGCTGGACGATGAGTCCGATGGTGGCGAAGGTGAGGGCTCCGACGGTGAGGAGCACCTGCCGGGGCCACCGAGAGGCGTCGGCCAGCACCCAGATGTCGCTGGTGACGAGGGCGAAGGCCACGGTGGCGAGACCGGCGGCGATCCCCCGGGTGAGGGTCGCCGCCAGGCTGAGTGGCTGATTGGCGACGATCATCCCCATCAGCAGGCGCAGATATCCGGCGAGCTCACGGTGGGCGGGTTCGTCGCCGTGGGTGAGGCTCGCCCGACCCGCCAGGCGGCCTCGGATCCGGCTTCGTTCCCGTCGGTCGCGGGGAGTCCTCCCCACCAGCGCATCCAGGGCCCCGTGGAGGGAGCGGGCCGCCGCCTCGGGGGTCTGTCGGGCGCCCAGGGCGGGCCAGCTCAACACCCCGACCCCGTGGGTCATCGACGCCACACTGGTGAGGGGCCGTCGGCCCGACCTGATGGGCAGGTCGGTGAGCACCACGCACAGGTCCCATCCCCGTTCGAGGAGCCGCACCCGGGCGGCGTCGATGATGTCCTCGATCGGGGCGGGCGGTGTGACCAGACCGTCCACCTCCACCCGCAGCTCCCAGGTCGCCTCCGGGTAGCGTTCCCGCAGCCAGTCGACGAGACGTTCCCCCACGCTCCGGGCGGCCGCCGCCGGAGCGCCGGGACTCGCCACCACACCGAGGGTGAGGGAAGGTCGGTCGGTCACGTCGTCGCCAGGCGGGTGAACCCGCCGTCGGCGATGAGGCGGGCGACCCGTTCGATCTCCGCAGACGGCGGGCGGTCCTCGTCGAGGGACGGCACGGCTTCCCGGATCACCTCGACGGCGGCGGCCGTGCCGGGGGCCGGCCGGAGGGGACTCCGATACTCGATGCCTTGGGCGGCGCAGAGCATCTCGACGGCGAGGACCCGGGCGGTGTTGTCGAGCACCTGGTGGAGCTTCCGGGCGGCACCCCAACCCATCGAGACGTGGTCCTCCTGGCTCCCGGAGGTGGGGATCGACTCGACCGACGCCGGGTGGGAGAGCACCCGATTCTCGGCGACGAGGGAGGCCGCCGTGTACTGCGTCAACATGTACCCCGAGTTGATGCCGGGGCGGGGCGACAGGAACGCGGGGAGACCGGAGGAGTGCTGAGGGTCGAGCATCCGGTCGGTGCGGCGCTCGGAGATGGAGCCCAGCTCGGTGAGAGCGATGGCGGCGAAGTCGAGGACGAAGGCGAGGGGCTGGCCGTGGAAGTTCCCACCCGAGATCACCTCGGCGGTCTCGGGGAACACGATCGGGTTGTCGACGACGGAGCCCAGCTCGGTCTCCAGCACCCGCCGGACGTGGGCGAGGGTGTCGCGAACGGCCCCGTGGACCTGGGGGGCGCAGCGGAGGCTGTAGGCGTCTTGGACGGCGTGGACGAAGTCGTCGGCGTGGCTGGCCCCGATCTCCGACCCTTCGATAAGACGGGCGATGAGGGCGGCGGAGGCGGCCTGGCCCGGATGGGGTCGCAGCCGATGGATCTCGGCCCGGAACGGCCGAGCCGACCCCATCAGCGCCTCGATCGACATCGCGCAGGCGACGTCGGCGGCGACGGCGAGGTGTTCGGCCCGGTGCAGGGCGAGGACCCCGTGGGCCAGCATCCCCTCGGTGCCGTTGAGCAGGCTGAGACCCTCCTTCGCTTCGAGGTGGAGGGGCTCGAGGCGGTGTTCGGCGAGGACCTCGGCGGCCGGTCGGGTCACGCCGTCGTGGCGGATCAGCCCTTCACCGATGAGGGGGAGGGCGAGGTGGGCGAAGGGGGCCAGATCTCCCGACGCTCCCACCGAACCCTGGGAGGGCACCACCGGAAGCAGATCGCGGTTCACGAACTCGACGAGGCGTTCGACCACCAGGGGACGCACCCCCGAATGCCCCTGGGCGAGGGTCCGGGCTCGCAGCAGCAGCATCGCCCTGACGACGTCGTCGGGGAGGGGGTCCCCGACGCCTGCTGCGTGGCTCCGGAGCAGCCGAACCTGGAGCTGTTCCGCCTCGTCGTGGTCGACCCGGGTGGAGGCGAGCGCCCCGAAGCCGGTCGTCACCCCGTACACGACGTCCCCGGAGGCGACCGCCCGCTCCACCACCGCCCGGGCCGGGGCCATCCGATCGGTGACCGAGGGGTCGATCCTGGCGGTCGCCCGCCGGTGGGCGACGGCCACGACGTCGTCGATGCCGAGGGGTCCTCCGTCGATGGTCACCTGCATGGCCGCCGAGGATAGGGGGAGGTCAGCCGTCGCGGTCGGAGGGGCGGGCAGCGTATCCGGCCACCGCCGACAGGAACACGGTCGCCAGGGCGTCGAGGGTGAGACCTTCGGGGTCCCGGGTGGGATCGACCTCGACGAAGTCCATCGCCGTCACCGCCGGATGGGTGCCGCACATCCTCACCGCCTTCGCCAGGTCCCGGAGGCGCATCCCGCCCGGCCGGGAACCGGGACACCCCGGGGCGACGGCCCGGTCCAGGACGTCCACGTCGACGTCCACGTAGATGCGGTCACAGGTCCGGGCGAGGGTGTCGAGGGCGGTGCCGACGACGTCTTCGATCCCCCAGGCTTCGACGACGTCGATCGTGTAGATGCCGATGCCCTGGGCCTCGCACCAGCGGCGGTAGGGGAGGGAGTTGGCGAAGGAGTGGATCCCGATCTGGACGACGTTCCCGCCGGGGAGGCCGTCCTCTTCGATCAACCCGCGGATCGGGGTGCCGTTGGCCGGACCGAGGTCGAGGGTGCGGACGTCATGGTGGGCGTCGAAGGTGAGGACGCCGATCCGTGCGATCTCGTCCCGGGCGGTGGCCTTCACGAGGGGTCGGGTGATGGCGTTGTCGCCGCCGACGTAGAGGGTGAGGGGGACGTCGGGGAGGGAACGGGCCATCTCTGTGACGGCGGGGGGCATGGCATTCATGTCGAGGTCGTGGACGGGGAGGTCGCCACGGTCGACGACCGAGACCTCGGCCACGTCGACGTCCCATTCCCCCTGGTAGGTGGAGAACCGGCCGAGGGTTCGGCGGAGCTCGGAGGGGGTCCGATCGGCGTGGGAGGGGGAGAGCGACGCCGCCGAGGACGGTACCCCGACGACGGCGACGACGGGGTCGGGGTGCTCGGCGGCCAACCAGAGGTCGGCCCTCGGCCAGTGGGGGTCGACGATCGCCATCGACGGCAGAGTACCGGCCATCCCGGCGGGCGCGTATCCTCGGGCGGTCGCCGACGAGGAGCAGGGATGGAGATCAGCACCGTATCCACCGACGCCGCCGGGCCCGTACTGGTGGTCCCGATGTTCGCCGACCGCATCCCCGGGCCGGGAGCCGAGGAGGTGTTGGCGGCGATCGGGTGGGTGGACGGCCACCTGGAGGCGATCGGGTTCGACGGCTCCGTGGGCTCGGTCGCCGTCGTCCCCACCGGCGGCGCGTTCCGCGCCGAGACGGTGATCTTCGTCGGGCTGGGCGACGAAGCCGACCACGAGACGCTCCGCCAGGCCGCCGCCGCTGCCCGACGTGCCGTCCCGAAGGTCGAGTCGGTGGCGACGACGCTGCATCGGGTCGAGATCGACGGGGCGGTCCGGGCCGTCGTCGAAGGGTTCCTCCTCGCCGGATACGTCTTCGACGAGTACCGCAGCGACCCGCCCGAGCGGTCCCATCCCGACCTGGAGCTGGTGGGGGAGGTCGAAG